>SIAF01000095.1 GCA_009691905.1 Planctomycetaceae bacterium
GTCGCGGTCTTGAGCCGCACATGGACCGCAGTTCGGGATGCAATGTTCGCCTCTCAGATTCCAACGCTACCCCGAACTCACGGGCCGATTCGTAGTCGTCCAATTGCAAATGCCGCATAAAAATGTGGGATTGAATGGATCGCACCCCCGTCAGGCTTTCGAACAGGTCCATGCAATCCAGTTGCCGCAGCGCGGCGACGACCTCGCTCACCTCGGCTTGCGGTCGGCCCACGCGAATGTTGTCGAGCACGCTGCCCGTGAACAGAAAGTTGTGCTGCAGGACGATTCCCATCTGGTGATGCAGCGAGCCTGACTCGATGCTGCAAAGGTCGCGCCCATCGACCAGAACGCGGCCCGACGTGGGGAGGTAGAATTTGGCGATCAGATTGATGATCGACGTCTTCCCCGAGCCGGTTTGTCCGACCAGCGCGACCGTCTGCCCCGGCAGCGCCGTGAACGAGATATCGTGCAGCACCGGCCGCTGCTGGTCATAACCGAACGTGACCCGCTCGAACTCGACTCGTCCCGCGATCCGTGGCAGTGCGACCGCCTGCGGCGGATCGCTCCACTCGGGACGGGTGTCGAGCAGCTTGAAAACGCGCTCGGCCCCCGCCATGGCGGTCAAGGCCTGGTTGTATTGATTTCCCAGCATCTGAATCGGGTTGAAAAAGGTGTTCGCCAGAAAGAAAAATTGGATCAGGTCGCCGGCCGGCATCTGAATCTCGGGATCGAGTACGCGATACCCGCCGATCAGCAACAGCGCCGCAATGAACAATTGACTGTTGAACTCGAGCAGCGGCAGAAACACGCCGGCGGTGCGGGCGGCCGTCATGTTGTAGGCGGCAAGATCGCGCACCAGGTCGCCGAAAAATTCGGCGTTCAAATCCTGCCGGACGAATGCCTGCGTCACGCGAATCCCGGTCACTGACTCGGCGAGTGTGCCGGTGACGCGGCTGAAGCTCTCTTGAATCGCGCGATACGCCTTGCTGAGCAGCCGCCTGAAGTAGCGGTTGAGCCCCCAGATGACGGGGGTCATCAGGGCGATCACGGCGAACATGACGCGGTCGTAGTACAGCATGAACGCGGCGGCAACGAGCATTTGCCCCAACCCGACCAGCGTCACGAACAACACATCCTGCACGCCGACGCGCATCGCTTCGCAATCGGACGTGACGCGGCTGATGACCCGACCGATTCGGGTGTGGTTGTAATAGCTCATCGGCATTCGCTGTAAATGAGCGAAAATCTCGCGTTGCAGGTCGTGTACGACCGATTCGCCCAGTTCCAGCGCCAGCCGCTGGCGGAAATGAAAGTTGACCTGCGTACACGCGGCCAGCGCAAACAGGCCCAGCGCTCCGGCGAGAATGCTCTGCGACGATCCCTGATGCGAGATCGGACCGTTGATCACCGCCCCGATCATCCAGGCCAGGCACGGCAGTTGAATGGCACGGAGCACGACCGTCAGCAGCAGCCAGTTGCGCTTCGACGCATATGGGCGCGTGTACGTCAACAACCGACGGATCAAACCGAAATCGAGCGGCCGCGCGTCGGCCTCACGTTCGGCGTCGTGGCGAGTAAGCCTGATGGCAACTTTAGCGGACTGGATCTTGGCGGACTGGCTCATGGCGAACCGGCTCATGGTTGAATCTGCAATTGCGCCGCGTGTTGATAGTGTCCCGGTGTCGCCAGCAGCTCGGCATGGGTGCCGACCTGCACCAGGCGGCCCTCCTGCATGACCATCACGACGTCGGCATGCCGCAACGTGCTCAGCCGGTGGGCGACGACGAACGTGGTTCGTCCCTGCATGGCCTGTTGCATGGCGGCGAGAATCTCCTGCTCGGTGTGCGGGTCAATCGACGCCGCCGGGTCGTCGAGCAGAAGAATGGCCGGGTCGAGCAGCATGGCCCGGGCGATCGCCAGCCGCTGCCGCTGGCCGCCCGACAGATCCATCCCCCCCTCCCCCAGAACCGTCTCGTAGCCTTGCGGCAATTGCTCGATGAACTCGTGGGCGCAAGCGATTTTTGCGGCCCGCACGATTCCACCGCGGGTGGCGAGCGGGTTTCCGAAGCTGATGTTGGCTGCCACAGTGTGGCTGAACAGAAAGCTCTCCTGGAACACCATCCCTACATTCCGCCGCAAGTCGTCGACGCGCAAGAGCCGCACGTCGACGCCATCGATCAAAACGCGACCGCCGGTGGCATCGTAAAACCTCGGAATCAGGGCCAGCAGCGAACTCTTACCCGCCCCCGTGCCCCCCAGAATCGCCACGCATTGTCCCGCTCGGACCGAAAAACTGAGGTTGCGCAGAACGGCATTCCCCGGTTCGTATTCAAAGTCGACGTTTTCGAACTGCACATCGCCGCGAGCGCGCGGCAGCCCGAGGGCGTCGGGCCGACTTTGAATCTCAATCGGCGCGTCGAGCACTTCGAACACCAGCCGCGCGCCGCTGAGACTTTGCTGAATGCTGTTGGTGATGTTGGTCAGGTTGGCGACCTGACTGGCAAATTGGCTCAACAGGCCCGCAAACACCACCAGCCCCGTCCCCAGGGCCAGCCGATCGAGCGTCACCAGGTAGCCGCCATAGGCCAGCAGCACGACGACGTTGAATTGCGTCAGTAACCCGATCGCGGGGGTGAAGACGCTGACTTTCCAGAAAATACTCTGCTGCTCACGATTGACCGCCTCGACGGCCCTGCCGAACTTGGCGATTTCTTCCGGCTCGCGGCCGAAGCCTTTGACGACATGCACTCCCTGAAAATTCTCGGCCAGCGTGAGCACGACGCGATCGGCCAGTTCGCGGATGCGGTCGTACGCCGGCCGAACCATTCGTGAGAAGATCACCGTCACGATCCACAAAATCGGGGTCGTTGCCAGACAGGCGATTGTCACACCCACGTCGATCCGCAGCATGTAGACGAGATAGCAAACCAGCGACAGCAGCAGGATGACCAGTTGAATGATCACGCCGTCGACGAAGGCCCGCACCGACTGCACGTCGCTCGTGACGCGATTGATGATCGATCCGGTCGCGTTGGCATCGAAAAACCGAAAGCTCAGCCGCTGCAGCCGGTCGTACACCATGGCCCGCAGGTCGACGACGATTTGCTCGTGGATCAACCGGCCCGAGGCGACGGCATAGATGTAATTCAACCAGCCGCGGAGCAACGACAAAACCAGAATCATGGCCGCGATCAGCGCGACTTCCTGCAGCGCCGTCCACTCCGTCGGGGGATGGAAACCGAAGGGATACACGGGAGGCCGCGCCACCGCACCGGCCCGAAAAAGCACGGCATCGATTCCCACGCCGGTCAGCCCCAGCCCGCCCAGCGCGGTTGCCAGCAGCAGCGCTTGTAGCGCCAGGAGCTTGAGGCACCCCCGGCGATATTGCCAGCCGATCTTCAGCAGGCGACCGATCATCGCCGCATTGGACGAAGCGGCCACACCGGCGGTGGAACTCGGCAAGGCAGAGGTGGACACGAGGATGTTTTCGGCAGGCGGGCGCAATGCACTGCGGACAAGCTCTGCGCCGGCAGGAAAAACCGGAGTCTAGCGAAAACAAGCCGCGTCGAGAACCGTGGGCGAAGGTGAACACTCGCTGGCAAACGGTCGGGCGGGTGATTACAGTCTGCTGTCCCAACGATTCGGCACGTCTGACGAGAGACGCGCCCCCGCCCCGGTCTGCAGTAAACCGCGCTGCGCTTCCCTCCGGAAACCACCCATGTCCGAACTTCCCGATCCTTCCGGCCGACAGTCACTGACTTCCGTCCAGTGGCTGATTTGTGTCATCGCCGCCATCGGGTTCGCGTTCGACATTTACGAACTGCTGATGATGCCACTGATCGCGCGACCGGCGCTCGCCGAGTTGCTGCACGTCGATCCCGATACCGACACCGGGTTCAAGGCGATCCTCGCCTGGAACACGTACATCATGTGGGGCAGCGCGTTGTGCGGGGGCACGTTCGGGCTGTTGGGTGGATACCTCACCGACCTGCTCGGGCGGCGGCGCGTGCTCACCTGGAGCATTTTGTTATACGCCTTTTCGGCCCTGGCCGCCGGATACAGCACCTCGCCGATGATGCTGCTGGTTTTGCGATGCACGACGTTCATCGGTGTCTGCGTTGAATTCGTCGCGGCGGTGGCCTGGCTGGCCGAGTTGTTTCCCGACCCGAAGCGGCGCGAGGCGGTTCTGGGCTATACGCAGGCCTTCTCTTCGGTCGGCGGGTTGTTGGTGACTGTCGCCTACGGCTTATGCGTGAAGTACAACCTTTCGCTCCCGGCGATTTTTGGCGAGCACTCGGCTTGGCGCTATACCTTGATCTCGGGGGTTATTCCGGCGTTGCCGCTGATTTTGATCCGTCCGTTCCTGCCGGAGTCGCCCATTTGGCAACAGAAACGGGCTTCGGGAACGCTGCAGCGTCCGAGTCTGGCGGGGCTGTTCAGTCCCGCGTATCGTCGCACGACGATCGTCACGGCGCTGTTGTTCGCGTGCAGTTACGGTGCGGCGTTTGGAGCCATTCAGTTTACGCCGCAGATCGTTCCGGGATTGAACAAAGCCTGGGCGCCCCTCCCGAAATTACGGGGAGACTATGAGAAGCTCGATCCGGAATCGTCGGAAGCGACTGCCCTGAAGCAGAAGATTCGCGAGCTCGACAAAGACCAGCAATCGGTCGTGAAGGATGTGCAGCTCTGGCAGGAATTCGGTGGTTTGTTCGGTCGCTTTGCGCTGGCCTGGTTGGCGATTCGCATTGTCCGCCGTGGGCCTCTGTTGCGGCTATTTCAAATTCCGGGGTTGTTCCTGCTCCCGCTGGTTTTCTTTTTCCCGGCCGCTGGAAAGGTGCCTGAAAGTATTTTGTCGACGCTGCATACCGACAATCTGGGGCTGCTTAAAATCGGCATTTTCGTCGCCGGCTTTCTGACCGTCGCCCAGTTCAGCTTCTGGGGGAACTACCTGCCACGCATGTACCCTGTTCACCTTCGCGGCACGGGAGAGAGCTTTGCGGCGAACGTCGGCGGACGAATGGTTGGAACTTCGGCAAATGCACTGACCGGGCTGGTGTTCGGCCCGTTGTTTTTGTCGAGTCTCACTGGCATGACGCGGCCTGGAAGTCTGGCGTACGCAGCAGCCCTGACGGTTTTGATCGTGTATGCGATCGGATTGTTCGCCAGTTTCTGGCTGCCCGAACCGTCTGCCGAGGAAACGCATGATTAACCGACCGCAACGGTCCCCGCTCTATCCGACGCGCCGCAAGAAGAGACATGAGCGAGCCGCCTGCCGTTAGGCGGCGGGTTCGTTTTAATCGCGTCAAACCTGTGGCCTAACGGCACACTGATCGCGAAGAATATCCGGTCAGTTGAGGCGCGACGGCGTCCTTTGGCGCACGTCGTGGTGGATGATTGCAGGTCGTCCTGTTCCATGAGGACTCACGCGATGAACTGTTTTCGCCATCAGTCGGCCGTGGCGGTCGGTGTTTGCCGGTCGTGTGGTAAGGCACTTTGTCCCCATTGCGCTGCCGAGGTCGAAAACGGCCTTGCTTGCCGTGATTCTTGCGAAGCGCGCGTGAATCTCATCAACCGGATGATCGATGCAAACGTTCGCAATTTACAAGTCGCGGACTCCCACAACCGGTCCACTGGAATACTGGTAATCACCTTCGGAGCCCTCTTTCTTGCCATCAGCGTCGTCTGCTACGCCCAGAACGAGGAATTTCTCACAATGGTATTAGGGACTGCCGGAACACTGTTCTTGATTTTTGGATTCATGTGGAAGAAAGCGAACAGTAAACCCGCTCGTGCAACCGAACCCGACTGAGCTGTTCGTTCTGGACAGTCTCTACTTGAAGTTGAATGCGTCGGTTACAATCGCGATGTGAATGAGTCGCCGCGCCGGCAATCGCCCGAAACCGGGCGTAATTGGCGCCTCGACCCCGCGAGCCGGTGGGTTTACCCCACCGGGATTGATCCCCGCTGACATGACGACAGCCCACGGGGATAAACCCCCCGGCTCGCTGGGTCGAATTTGCACATTGAGATTATCTTTGAGTATCAGCCCACCCACTCCCGAACTCCTCTCTCCCGCGGGCGACGCCGACGCGATGCGTGCCGCGGTCGCCAACGGCGCCGATGCGGTCTACTTCGGCCTTACCGACTTCAACGCACGGCATCGTGCGGCGAATTTCACGCTCGACGAACTGCCGGGCACAATGCAGTGGCTCCACCAGAACGGCGTCCGTGGGTACGTCACGTTCAATACGCTGATCTTTTCGGACGAACTGCCCCAGGCGGTTGAGTATCTCTTGGCGATCGTCAAGGCCGGCGCCGACGCCGTCATCGTGCAGGACCTGGGGATCGTGCAGCTCATGCAGCGGCTGGCCCCCGGCTTTCCGATTCATGGGTCGACGCAGATGACGCTGACCGAGCCGCGCGGCATCGAATTCGTACGCGCGCTCGGCGTCGAGCGCGTCATTCTGGCGCGGGAATTATCCGTACGGGAAATTGGTCGCATCACCCGCGCGACGAGGGTCCCGGTCGAGGTGTTCATCCACGGCGCCCTGTGCGTGGCGTACAGCGGCCAGTGCCTGACGAGCGAGGCGATCGGCGGCCGCAGCGCCAACCGCGGCCAGTGCGCACAGGCCTGCCGCCAGCCTTACGAGTTGATCGTCGACGGCCGTCCGCGCGACCTGGGCGATAAGGCCTACCTGCTCAGTCCGCAGGACCTGGCGGCCTACGACCTGATCGACGATCTGGCAAAGCTGGGAGTGCGCAGCTTCAAAATCGAGGGGCGGCTGAAAAGCGCCCACTATGTCGCCGCCACCACCCAGACGTATCGTGCGGCGCTCGATGCGGCCCTCGACCGCCGAGCGTTCTCGCTCACCAAACAGCAGGAACTCGACCTCGCGCAAAGTTTTTCCCGCGGATTCACGCATGGGTTTCTGGGGGGCGTCAATCATCAGGCGCTGGTCCAGGGCCGCTTTCCCAAGAACCGCGGCGTACGGATCGGCCGCGTACTCGAAGTCACGAACCGCGGCGTCATCGTCGCGCTGGCGGAGGAACTCTCCGCCGGACCTGGCGAGAGCGACCGACTGCCGATCAAGCCCGGCGACGGCGTCGTGTTCGACGAAGGGCATCCCGAGCAGGACGAACAGGGTGGCCGCGTCTTTACAATCGAGCCAAGGCCGGTCGCCCCCCGGCGAGCGGGGGGTGTCAACCCCCTGTTTCTTTTGCAAACCGACACCCCCCTGCCAACCGCTCGCCCCGACAGTTCCCTCAAACTCGAACTCACCTTCGGTCGCGGCGCCGTCAACCTCTCGGCGATCTCGGCCGGCGCCACCGTTTGGAAGACCGACGATCCGGCACTGCGGCGGCGGCTGGAGCAATCGTGGTCGCAGGACGGTTCGCCGCAGCGAATTCCGCTCGTGGTGGAAGTCCGCGGCGTTGCCGGTGAGCCGCTGAGTGCCCTCTTCCGCGATGAGTCGGGGGCGCAGGTCGAAGTCCGCACCGACGCGCCGCTGCAGGCGGCCATCAAGCATTCGTTGACCCGCGACCTCCTGGTCGAGCAGTTCGGCCGTCTCGGGGGAACGCCGTTTCAGTTGCGCGACGTCGAGCTGTTCAGCGCCGACGGCAAGGTCGACGTGCTGCCGGTGATGGTCCCCAAGAGCGTCCTCAACGAACTTCGCCGCCGCGCTGTGGCCGAATTGACGGAGCAACGGCGGGTCGGGAAGCCGGCATTGACAGTGAATTCCCAGGCACTGGACGAACTTCGCGCCGCGATCGACGAACGCCGGCCGGTGACCAAACAGTTTCCCGCCACACCCCAGTATTCGGTTCTGTGCCGTACGCTCGAACAACTCGAAGCGCTCTTGAGTTGGATTCCTCCGTCCGACGTCTCAGCACCGACCCTCGTCTACCTTGATTTCGAAGAAGTCCGACGCTCGAAACAGGCGCTCACATTGTGCCGCAAAGCCGAGATGCCCGTCGCACTGGCGACGCCGCGGATCATCAAGCCGGCCGAGGAGGGGTTGCTGCTGCAAATCGCCAATTGCCATCCCGACGGCGTTCTTGTACGGAATCTCGCCGCCGTCAGCTTCTATGGCGAGCGCTTCCCCCACCTGACCCTCTACGGCGACTATGCGCTCAACGTCGCCAATGAACTGACGGCCGATTTGTTCGCGCAGCACGGACTCGCGCGACTGACCCCCAGCTACGACTTGAACCTCGACCAACTGCGAGCGTTGCTCGGAAGAATCGACCCAGGGCTGTTCGAAGTCGTCCTGCATCAGCACATCCCGATGTTCCATATGGAACATTGCGTGTTTTCGCACGTGATGTCGAACGGAAAGGACTTCCACGACTGCGGGCGCCCCTGCGACCGGCACCAGGTCGAACTGCGCGATCATGTCGGCGAATCGCATCCACTCGTTGCCGACGTCGGGTGCCGCAACACGGTTTACAACGCCCGCGCACAGTCCGCCGCGAAGTACGTCCCCCGGCTGATCGAATGGGGAGTGCGGCACTTCCGCGTCGAGCTGTTGCGGGAAGATCGGGATGAAACCCAAACGCTTGTCGCCGGCTATGCCCGCGTGCTAGCTGGTCTCGATCGCGGCCCGCGTGTGTGGCGCGACCTTCAAGTGCTCAATCAGATCGGCCTGACCGCCGGCACGCTCGAATTCGAATAGGCCCGGCTGGTCGTGGTCCAGCGACGTAGGGGTTCATTGATCGATGATTGTCATGCAACCCTGTGCCGCGCCTGCCGGGGCTGAACGGATACAATCGCGATCGTCCAGGGGCTGACGCCCCTGGCTATTACATGCCGCCCTCCGGGCTGAAAACACATGCCAAATGACGCAGGTCATGCTGTGCATGACGGTGTGCGGGAATGTGACATCGCCCATCAAGAGACGTTTACGTCATGCTCAGCATGACCTGCTGGCTACCCGATCAATTCCGGCAGCGGCCGGTGCTCGCCAACGAGGTATTGCGGCCGACCGGAAAGATCGGTGAACTGGGTCGTGGCGACATCGATTCCCAGCCGCTCGTACAGTGTGGCAAAAACGTCGCGGAAATGAACCGGCCGGTTTTGCACGTGCTCGCCCCAGTGCGTCGTCGAACCGAGCACCTGGCCGCACCGCAGGCCACCACCAGCTACAAGGGCACTGGCGACGTTCGGCCAGTGGTCGCGGCCGGCGTTGGCGTTGATCTTCGGCGTTCGGCCGAACTCACCCCACACCACGACGGCAATATCGTCCAGCAGGCCCCGCTCTTCGAGATCCTGGATCAACGCCGACAGTCCGAGATCAAGCAAGGGGAGCGCTCCCCGCGCTTCGGTGAACAGATCTTTGTGCCAATCCCAGTTGTAGTCCCCCTTAAGCATCCGTCCGAAAGGCCAGCGGCAGAACGCCAGCGTGACGCAACGGGCGCCGGCTTCAATCACCCGTCGGGCCAGCAGGAACTGATCGAGGAGCGTCTTGCCCTCTCGCTCGTGGGGATAGTCGCGATCCAGTCCATAGCGCGTGCGAACAGGCCCCTCTTCCCGGCTGATGTCGAGCGCCTCGGCCAGGCGGGGGGAGGTGAGGACTTCCACGGCTTGCCGGTGAAACTCATCCAGACCATCCATGAGTCCCCCCCGATCGAACCGCCGGCGGAATTGATCGAAGCCGGCCAAAAGGGCCTGTCGATCGGCCAGACGACGCAGGCTCACGCCGTTGAGCCTGATGTTCCGGCGATCGACCCCGTTGACTTCGAACCCGGCATGGGCCCCTCCCAGATAGCCGGGCTGTCCGGGTGGCGTGCGGAGGATGAACCGCGCATCAGGTTCGATGGGTGTCAAATCGACACAGGGGGGGACACCGGGAACCCGGGCGCCAAAATGCCGTGACAAGACCGATCCCATCGACGGCCAATCGCCGGGGGGATACCCCGCGACGATCGGCGACGAATCCATCGGCGGATGCGACTCCCAACCGGTGGAGCACCAGTGCGTGTTGTGGTCGTCACGAAATCCGACGAGCGAGCGGATGAACGTCAGCTTGTCCGCAATGCCTGCCAGGCGGGGCATCAGCTCGCAGATGTCGATCCCCGGCACATTGGTCGCGATTGGACGGAATTCACCGCGGATTTCGGTGGGGGCGTCGGGCTTGAGGTCGAACGTATCCAGATGCGTCGGCCCACCCGGCAACAGCACCATGATGATGCCCTTGGCCGCCTTCCGCACGCCGCTCGCCGCTTCGGCCCGCAGGATTTCCGGTAGCGCCAGTCCGCCGAGACCAAGTCCGCCGATTTGCAGGAAGCTGCGACGGGACAGCCGGTCACAGAATCGAGATCCCGGTCCCGCGATGGTCAGCATGATCGAACCCCCCCGGCGACTGACGGACGCATCAAACATCGCCAATCTATCATGTCTGCTGGAGTATCGCAACGGATTTGCAACAGAACGACAGCTCCGGTGCGACGGTGTGACCAATCCACGCATAAGAACTTCCGACGAGTTGCCCAAAACGGTACAATCAGGGCATGAGCAATCATCGCGAACAATGACGACTACGATCCAGTGGCTTCCATGACCCACCGGCGAGACCACCCGGTTTCAGGAGGACAAACCATGAGCGAAATTACGCTGCTGGGCAGCGCGCGGCGTGGCTGCAACGGCCCCACGCGCCGTGAGACGCTCAAGGTCGGGGCGCTCTCGCTCCTGGGGGGCCTGTTGAACACGCAGGGGTTGTGCACGCTCGCGGCGTCTTCAAGCCCATCGGCGACGCCGATACGTGCCAAAAGCGTCGTGCTCCTCTATCTGCAAGGGGGCGCGCCCACCCAGGACATGTTTGACCTGAAACCCCATGCTCCCGACGGCGTCGGCGGCGAGTTCAAACCGATCGCCACGAGTGCCGACGGAGTCGAAATCGGCGAGTTGCTGCCCCTTACGGCGCGCTGGATGCACAAAGCGGCAATTGTCCGCAGCGTGTACCACAACGGCGGTTGCCACAAAAACCTGCCGATGTACACCGGGTACGACGTCAACCTTCCCGACGAGGAATTTCGCGACAGCGACCCTCCCAGCATGGGTTCGGTATGCGCCTATTTCGAGCGCAGCCGCCCGCAGCAGCTTCCTACCTATGCGTATCTGCCCTGCCCATTGGGCTGGGGTGAAGTTCGCCGCAAGGCCGGCCCGCACGGGGGCTTTCTGGGACGGCGATACGATGCCTTTTCGACCGAGTGTACCGCCTTCGTCGATCATCCCCCCGACGAGATCTGGAATCCACAGGTGGTGCGGGGCGAGCCGCGCGTGACCGACACCGAATTGCCCGCCGGCATCACGCTCGACCGGCTCCTGGGCCGTCGGCGCCTGGTCGAACAGTTTGACGACCAGTTTCGCGACCTCGAAAGCCGATACGACCTGGGCAGCTTTCCCAGCCAGCAGCGGTTGGCGTTCGACATGCTGACTTCCGCTCAGGTCCGCGAGGCGTTCGATCTGAGTCGCGAAGACGTTCAGACTCGCGAGTGCTACGGCAGGACGTTGTTCGGGTCATCGACACTGCTGGCTCGGCGGCTGGTCGAACGGGGGGTGCGATTCGTGAATGTGAGCTGGGACAATTTCTCGAAGCGGTTCGGGGTCAGCAATGCGGCCTGGGACACGCACGAAAGTAACTTCCCGATGCTCAAGCAGACCCTTCTGCCGAATTTCGATCAGACCTACTCGGCGTTTATCGCCGACCTCGACTCCCGCGGGCTGCTCGATGAAACGCTGGTCGTCACGATGGGCGAGATGGGACGCACACCCCGCATCAATGCCAAGGGGGGACGCGACCACTGGACCAATTGCTATTCGGTGCTGCTGGCGGGTGCGGGGATTCGGGGGGGTACGATTCATGGCGCCTCCGACGAACAGGCGGCGTTCATCAAAGACGGGCCGGTACACATTCGCGACATTTGCGCGAAAATTTACCACCTGTTGGGAATCGACCCCGAAACGTCCGTCTACGATCGAGCGAATCGGCCGGTTGCCGTGGCACACGGGGGCCAGCCCATCCATGCCATCTTGGATTAGAAGCCTGTTGAAAATGGTGACTGGCTTCGACGCGAAGAGATAAATACTGGGAAATCTGATGTGTTTCGGCGACCGGCTGGCCTACAGATCGGGAATTTCAAATGACCTGACGATCCCCATTCCCTGCCCCGCCTCCGCC
The DNA here is from genome assembly GCA_009691905.1 of Planctomycetaceae bacterium. Taxonomy (GTDB): domain Bacteria; phylum Planctomycetota; class Planctomycetia; order Planctomycetales; family Planctomycetaceae; genus SIAF01. The sequence continues at coordinate 12,177 of SIAF01000095.1, forward strand.
CGGTAGACTCACGGCATGGACGAACGACCGAAGAAACGACGGGGGCCGCTAATCTGGCTCGGCGACTTGGCTCGTCATCGACCAGCTCTGACAGTTTTGTTGGCGCTGCTGCTTACGGTGTTCGCCTCAGTCTCTGTCGGACTTACGTTTTTGATCAGGCGGGAGCAGCGATTGAGAGCCAGCCAGGAAATGGCGCGGGAGCAGTGGCGGCAATTTCGGTAGCAGCGGTCCGATCCAAAGCCGGACGTACCCGAGGCTAGTCAATGACCCGCCAGGCGGTCCCGACTTCCGTCGCCATCCCCGACATTCCGCCGTCCCGACATTCAGGCACCCTGCCGCATTTCGCGTCACGGGTCACCGGGAAATCGAAAAGACCCCGCTACCCGCCGGTTGCCCGGCTTGCCACTTCGCCGTAATCCGCTATACTGATGATCTTTCCAACTTCCACAGGTCCATTGAGTGTGAGGATGTGCGTCATGGGTCAGCGGTGTGCAATTTGTGAAAAAGAACCCTCCCGCGGCAATCAGCTTGCGCAGCGCGGCAAGGCGAAGTACCTCGGGGGCAACGGCCGCAAGACAACCGGAATTTCGCGGCGGTCGTTTCGTCCGAACCTGCAGAAAATCCGCGTTCAAGAGGGGGACAGCGTCGCGACTCGCCGCGTCTGCACCCGTTGCCTCAAAGGCGGTAAAGTGATCAAGGCCATCGTCCGCAAGCCGTTCACGCTGCCGACCGCGTAATGTAGGGACTTCGCGCGTCTCGGCGGCTACCCCGTCCAAAAAGTCCCCTCCGGCAGAGGGGACCTACTGAGTCCCCCATGTCCGATAAGCTGACCAGGGCTGAAGTGCTCAAAGTGGCGAAGCTGGCGCGCCTCAAGCTGACCGACGCCGAACTCGACGACTGCACGACCAAGCTGGGCACGATTCTCGATTACGTGGCGTCGCTCGACGACGTCAACACCGACGACGTCGAGCCGCTGGTTCATGCCGTCGAGTTGAGCAATGTGTTTCGCGACGATGTCGTTGAGCCTTCGCTGCCGCAACAGGCGGCACTCGCCAACGCCCCCAAAACTGACGGCCGGTTTTTCCTGGTGCCGCAGATTCTCGACGCGGGCGACTGACGCTGCCGTGTCAGGTGTCAAGCAGGGCTGGCATCGCGCAACGATTCCCCCGCAGCCGCACCGACTTCGCGTTCGACTTCGAGGTGCTCAACTTGCACCCGTCAGTCAAATTCCGCAGATTCGATGACTGGAACCCTCGAAATCGGCGGCGGATTCCTTACAATGTCGCCTGCCGGTAACAGGTATGACCTGGCGGAATGAATTCGCAAACTCACGGAGGATCACGCGATGGCAATTGGCTCGACCAGGGTTCTTCCCAGCGATCGGCTCTCGCTGAAAGACCGTCTCTCGCGGCTCACGTTTGTCGACGCCTGCAAGCTGCTGGGCACGCAGGGTCGGAAGTTGATTCAATCCAATGCGAATGCCTGGGTGATCGACATTCCGGAGGACGTGCATCTCGGCGACGACTTGCTGCGGGTGCGGTTTCCAACGGAATCAGGTGTCGCGCCGGTGATCGTCACCGTCACGCTGATGGCCACGGCCCGCCAGCGGCTGCACTATCGCTGCGACCATTGCGAGATGGTTTGCGACCACGTCGGCGCTGTGTTCTCGCTGATATTGGAGGAGAAGACGGCGCTGGGGCTCGCGGTCGCTCCTCCCGAGCGAGTGCCGGTTAAGAGCGTCGCCGCCGACGATCTCGTCGAACGAGCACTCGCCGATCGGGCACAGCGGGCCCGTGAAGAAAAAATGACGGTCAAGTCGTCTGACGCCGAGCGGCCGTGGAGCGACTACACCGTCACCAACAAATTGAGCGGCAAGACGTACCGCGTGACGCTGCGCGGGTTCGAGCCGGGGGATTCGTTCTGCTCGTGCCCCGACTATCGAACAAACACCCTCGGCACCTGCAAGCACGTCATGAAGGTGGCCGCCGTTGTGAAAAGAAAGTTTGGGCCTGACCGACTCCGCCGACGATTTCGCCCGAGCCAACTCGCCATCCACCTGCATTACGCCGGCGAGGTGACATTGCGGCTGCTCGTGCCAGAGCGTCTCGACGACGAAACGGCGACGATCGTCGCCCCGCTTCGCGACAAGGCGATCGACGAATTGCCCGACCTGCTCAAGCGACTGGCCAAGCTGCAACAACTCGGCCGTGACGTAGTGATTTACCCCGATGCCGAGGAGTTCATTCAGCAACGCATGGCTCAGACGCGATTGCAGGCCGCGTCGGCCTCAATGCGGCGCGATCCCGAGGGGCACCCCTTGCGAACCAGCCTGCTGAAGTCGCCATTACTGCCCTATCAACTGGATGGCATCGCGTTCGCGGCGGGGGCCGGCCGGGCGATCATCGCCGACGAGATGGGGCTGGGCAAGACGATCCAAGGGGTGGGAACGGCCGAGTACCTGGCGCGTGAAGCGGGGATCCGCAAGGTTCTGGTAATCTGCCCGGCGTCACTCAAATCGCAGTGGCGAAACGAAATCCACAAGTTTTGCGATCGCGATGTCCAACTGATCTCGGGGGCGATTGCCGAACGCAGCGGCCAATACGGCAACGACTGCTTCTTCACAGTCTGCAACTACGAGCAGGTGCGCCGCGACTTGCTGGCGATCGATCGCAACTCCTGGGACCTGATCATTCTCGACGAAGGGCAACGGATCAAGAACTGGGAATCGAAAACCAGCCGCATCGTCAAATGCCTGCGGTCGAAATTCGCCCTGGTGTTGACCGGCACGCCGCTCGAAAACCGCCTGGACGATTTGTACTCGGTCGTCCAGTTCGTTGACGACCGGCGGCTGGGGCCGGGCTTTCGCTTCTTCAATCAGCATCGAATTGTCGATGAGAAGGGCAAGGTGCTGGGTTATAAAAATCTTGGCGAATTGAGAGAGAACCTGAAGCCGATCCTGCTGAGACGAACTCGCGACAGCGTGCGGCTCGAACTGCCCCCGCGCACGGTCGAAATCGTGCGCATCGCTCCGACCCAGGAACAGTTAACCGCCCACAACGGCCATATGCAGATCGTGGCGTCGATCACGCGCAAGAAATTCATCACCGAAATGGACCTGCTGCGGCTGCAGAAAGAGCTGCTGATGTGCCGCATGCTCGCCGATGGGACGTACCTCGCCGACAAGCAGAAGCCAGGTTACTCGAGCAAGCTTGAGCGGCTGGACGAATTGCTAGGGCAACTGTTCGAAGAGCAGGGACGCAAAGTCGTGCTGTTCTCCGAATGGACCACCATGCTCGACCTGATCGAGCCGCTGCTTCGCAAACACGGCATCGCGTTCGTTCGTTTGGATGGCAGCGTCCCGCAGAAGCAACGGGAAGAACTCGTGCGCCGCTTCCAGACCAACGCGGACTGCGGCATGTTCCTGACGACCAACGCCGGATCGGTGGGACTCAACCTGCAAGCGGCGAACACCGTCATCAACGTTGATCTCCCCTGGAACCCGGCCGTGCTCGAACAGCGGATCGCCCGGGCGCACCGCATGGGGCAGACACAACCGGTGCAGGTCTTCGTTCTCATTACCGAGCAGACGATTGAAGAGAACCTGCTGACGACCCTTGCCTCCAAAAAAGACCTGGCCCTGGCGGCGCTCGACGTCGAATCGGACGTTGATGAAGTTCGGCTGGAAAGTGGACTCCAGGAGTTGAAGAACCGCCTGGAGGTGTTGCTCGGGTCGCGTCCGGAAGCGCCGCTGCACGCGGTGCAGCGGGAGCGCGTCGAGCAATCGATCCAAAAGGATGTTGAGGCCCATCGCGACCGAGTCGCATCGGCGGGTGGAGAATTGCTCGGAGCCGCGTTCAAGCTGTTGAGTGAACTCGTCGCGGATTCGTCCGCAGCTCCACCTCCCGAGAACCTCGTCGCGAGCCTGCGGGGCAGCCTCGAAGCGTGCGTCGAGGGGGACGATCGGCCCCGGCTGACGATCACCCTTCCCAGCAAAGCGAGCCTCGACGAGCTTTCTCAAACCTTGGCGCGGCTGCTGATCGCCGCCGGCGCACCAAATCCGCAACCCGACTCGTCAACCTCGCAGCCTCCTCACTTTGCCGAGACGGTTTCCGATAAACGTCCGCGATTTGCGATTGGATCGGAGACACCGGAATAGCGGAGCGAAGATCGCAACGGTCCGCATTCGGATGTTCGTCAGGCTTCGTGTCGTGAGGCACGCAATTCCATATGCAACCCGATAGGGTTGCGTCGCTCTGCATTGGTACCCGTGGCTTGCAACGAAACCAAGCACTGCCCAGTGCCCATGCGGCTTGACAACTATTGATCGTCCGCCCAATCGCCGCCGCAGCGATGCGCGACCTCAGTCGCACTCGCCGCAGGGTTGGCATCGCGAAACGTTTCCGCCACAATGCGGCGGATTCTATTCCAAACAGGATGTTTAACAGCATGTCGATTGTCGGAGCCACGACCACCGAATTGCTCGCCCGTTTCGAGCGGGGAGATTTGTCGTCCGTCGAGGCGACCACGGCTTATCTGGACGCGATCGCGCTCAATGATCAGCGTGTCAAAGCCTTTCTTCACGTCGATTACGATCATGCAGTCGCGCAGGCCAAAGCCGTCGATGCCAAGCGGGCTCGTGGTGAACCGCTCGGTAAGCTGGCCGGGCTGCCCGTGGCGGTCAAAGACGTGGTTTGCACCGCAGGTCAGCCGACAACCTGTGCCAGCCGGATGCTCAAAAACTTCGTCCCACCCTACGACGCACACGTCGTCACGCGGCTCAGGCTGGCCGATGCCGTCTTGATCGGCAAGACGAACATGGACGAGTTTGCCATGGGTTCGTCGACCGAGAACTCGGCGTTTCAGGTGACGCGCAATCCGTGGGATCTCGAGCGGACGCCCGGCGGTTCGAGCGGAGGATCGGCGGCAGCGGTTGCTGCCGGCATGTCCCCGCTGGCCCTGGGGACCGACACCGGCGGGTCGATCCGGTTACCGGCCGGTTATTGCGGCGTCGTCGGGATGAAGCCGACCTACGGCCGGGTTTCGCGATTCGGTCTGGTGGCTTACGGCAGTTCGCTCGATCAGATCGGTCCATTCGCCAACGACGTGGCCGGCGCGGCTTTGCTGCTGGAAGTTTTGTCGGGGTACGATCGTCGCGACTCGACATCGGTCGATACCCCGGTTCCTGAGTACAGCCGCACGCTCGAAGAGCCGCTGGGAGGATTACGCATCGGCATCGCGAAAGAGCACTTTGTCGAGGGGCTCGATCGCGAGGTTGAGCAGTCGGTTCGCGACGCGCTCGAGGTGTACCGGTCGCTGGGGGCCGAGATTCAGGAGATTTCGTTGCCGCATTCGAAATATGCGGTCGCCGTCTATTACGTCGTCGCCCCTTCCGAGGCGTCGAGCAATCTGGCTCGCTACGACGGCGTGCATTACGGACATCGCGCCGCCGGGTTCGAGAACATGATCGACATGTACAGTGCCAGCCGCGGCGAAGGATTCGGCCCCGAGGTCAAGCGCCGGATCATGCTCGGGACGTATGCGCTTTCGGCGGGCTATTACGATGCCTACTACCTCAAGGCGTTGAAGGTGCGGCGACTGATCCGAAACGATTTTGACAAGGCGTTCGAATCGGTCGACGTGATTGCGTCACCGGTGGCCCCCACTCCGGCCTTCAAAATCGGCGAACTGATTGACGACCCGCTGGCGATGTATCTCTCGGATATTTATACGATCAGCGCGAATCTCGCCGGATTGCCGGGCCTGTGCCTTCCCGCGGGGGCGAGCTGCGACAACTTGCCGATCGGCTTGCAGTTACTGGCACCCCCGTTCGACGAAGACAGGTTGTTGAGAGCGGCGCGAATGTTCGAACGCGAAACGCAGTGGCACAAGCGGCGTGCGATGGAGGTAGGGGACTAAGGGGCTGGGGGACTAGGCCTTAAATAAGCGTACCCGGTGTCGCTTTTGTGGTCGAGCAGCCGAGTGGGCGCGGCGCAGACGAAGAGCGGACGACCTTGGGGATGGCCGGATGATGATTCGGTTCGTCGTCTGCTGTCTGTTGGGGAATTCCTTTCGGGGT
>SIAF01000096.1 GCA_009691905.1 Planctomycetaceae bacterium
CCCACAAATCGACCAAGATACTCTCACTGTTGCGCTCCTTCGCTTTGGATTCCCATTCCAAAAACACACACGAAGGTGCGCAACAGGTTTTTAATTTCCTGGCAACCCCAGTTTCCCCCAATCTCCGCAGTTTCGTCCGGCCACCCTGGGGGACGCTCGAGACTGCGTCACGACCCAGGCGTCACAGCATTCCTCTTCCGACGCTTCGATTTGCCGCCGTGCCCACCACACGACCGGATGCCACCAGTAGACCCCGGTGACGACCAGTTCCAGTGCGCGAACCCACTGGTCTTTGCGGCCGAAATGCGCCAGCTCGTGCGCCAAAAGCGTTCCCCTCGCCTGGGGGTCAAGCCGCTCGAGCAATCCCATCGGAAAGACCAATCGGGTGCGAATGACGCCCGAGAGCATCGGGGAAACCACGTCGGAAACGAGGATCACGCCGGGACAGCGGCGTAGCCCCATCTCGGCCGCCAGCCGCGCGGCTTGCTGCTGAATCGCCGCCGGCGCCGGCACCGCTAATACAAGCCGTTCGCGAAATCGCCAGATTCGCCAGCCCTGCCGGGCAAACCAGATGCATGACCCCACCCCCCAGACACTGCACAAGGCGAGGGACAGCCACGCGGGACGACTGTGCCACACCTGCCGTCCGCGGTCGGCAAGTGTGGAAAAACTGACGGTCAACCGCCGCGCCAGCGATGCGAGTGCCGAACCGGACAAACCCGTCTCGGCGGCCGACGGCGCACAACCAGTGACTGAGCAATCGACAGCGGTTGACGAAGGTGCCTGGCAGTCAAGCTTCGCCGGGCCGGGCACTGCGAACGGCTGCGACCGGGCCGGCCGACTCAGATCGGCTTCGGGCTGCACGTTGATCGGAGCCGGCAGCTCAATCGCCACCTCGATCAGGGGCGGAGTGACCAGCTTGGCCAGCACCAGGATCCATAGGGCGTGGATCAGGGCCGGACGACGAAGTCGCCAACTCGCAACCGTCACCAGCAGAGCCAGCCCGGTGACCAGCCCGGCGTTCAATAATGCGAACTGCAGGAGCGTTGCCACGCTCGCACCTCGAAACGAAAGGCTACTTTTTCCCGGTTTTTATTTCCCGGTTACCTTTTCCCTTTAACGCCTTTGTCCACACTATCGTCGAGTTCGTCGAGCAGCGAACGCAACGATTGTCGATCGTCGGCGTTCAATTGGCTCGCGCGAACCAGATTCGACAGCAATGGCGCCAACGCGCCTTCACACAATTTGTCGGCAGTCATTTGCAACCGCTGGCTGATCAGACCCGACCGGTCGAGCAACGGCTGAAACGTATGCGGCCAATCATTGCGATTGCGCTTGACGTACTTTTTCGCTTCCAGCCGTTCGAGCAGCTTTTGAACCGTCGCGTAATGCACGCCGGTCCCGTTGGGATACAAAGTGTCGGTCAGCCGACGAATTGTGTCGCGACCGCGATCCCACAGCGTTTGCAGAACCGCCAGTTCGGCATCGGTCACATCTTGAGCTTTTCGAGCCATGAGATTAGAGACGAAAGAGGAACGGTTTTTGTCTAAGATAAAGACGATGTGTCTTAAATGCAAGGTGGAATGAGGACTTTCGTGCTGTTTTTTCCAACGCGGCGTGAGCTCGGCCTGCCCATTCAGGGAGCCGGTTTTCCGGCCGCCGTCGCCTCGCCGTAGCACAAGCGTCCTCGCTTGTGGCAAGTTTCCATCAGGGAGCTGCCTTTCCGGCCGACGCCGCCTCGGGCTTGAAGAACAACCAGTAGTGTGAATCGGGCGACGAATCGCCCTTCACTCGCGGCAGTACCCAGACTTCGCGATCGGCCAGGCTCGCATGCATTTCGGCGTGCCCCAATCGCGCCAGCGCGTAACGATACCCGGCCTTTGCCTCGCTCTTGTGGATCGCCTCAACCAGCAACGCAACCTCGGGATTGGTGCCGTGCGTGAACACGAATACGGCTCCATCGAGCAGCCCTTCGTCAGGTTGGCTGTACTTGTGAATCGGCTGCACCAGCAGCCGCAGTTCGTATCGGGTCTCGTCAGGATCCCAGAACTCGTGCGCGGCGAACTGCTGCGCAAGATCCTTCATCTGCCGCAGGCGCACGTTGGGGCGCTCGGCCGGGGCGGGGGCCCCGGGAAAATCCCGCCACTCGATGCCCGCTTTCTGCGGCGCCCAATGCGGATGGGCATCGCCCACGTCGGCCTCGAGCGATTCTTCGGACAGCGACTGAATGACGTGAACCCATTGACGGCCGTTGCTCCCCTTGTACAGTTCGAGAATAGCCGCCGGGCGACCGGCCGATTCCCAGATCCAGACGCTGCCTTTCTCGTTGTCGCGCGGTACATCGCCGAATCGCAAACGAGGCTGATCGATCAGTCTGGCCGGCGTGCGGTTTGAGGGGCTGACGACTTCCAGCCGAATACTTTGTATCAGATTGCGGGCTTCGGCCTGAATGGCTGATTCACCAGCGGCGCCTTCGGCCGGCTTGGCATCGTCGGCGGCCACGAGTGCGAAAGCGGCCACGAGAAACAGCAGCAGAGAGACTGCGCATTTAAGGAAATGCATGACGACGAAACGCTTCATTGCAGGCTCCTGAAAATACAGACTCCTGAAAAACCAGGCCGGTGCCGGCTCGTCGCCGACTGAATCGGCGTCATGTCTCATTTGCGATCGGTGGCAGTCCGTTCCCAGAAATAGGTCCAGGTTTCGTGATCGCTGGTGCCTGTCTGTTGAGTCTTGGACCGATTTTGCTTACGCCAGCCCAATCCCGCGACGCCAGATCCATTCAACCGTCAGCAAACCCACCAGCACCGCAACCAGCCACCACCGACTCCACAGGGGCGTTTTGCGAATTGAAGGCGGCCCGACCCTGATCGGCAAGTCGCCCAGCAATTTTGAGAGTGCCGCCGCGTCGCGCAAGACCGTTCCCCACGATTCCAAGGCGACGCGCGCCAACAGTTCGTGATTGGGAAACGGATTTTGCAACTCGAACGGATCGTCGAGCACCTGAAGATTGAGGGATGTACTGTCGACCTGAGTCTGATCTTCGTAGGCGGTCAGTTCGATGCGCAGGGCCTGGGCTGCGGCAGCGCCCGAGAGGGCTTCGGCGACCGGCAAGGCGAGGTCGTAGCCCTCTTTCCCGGAGCCGCGTGCGAGCTCGAACTCTTCACCCCAGGCGATGAACGGCCCTTCTTCGCCGCTGGTGCGCGGCAGGCCGTCGGGCCAGCGCACGGGCGAGTAATCAGACATCATTTCCGCCGCAGCCCCGGCCGGCTCGATCATCGCGACGATGCGGTAGTCGTCAGTGCGGTTGGCCCCTTCGTCGTAGGCCAGCGCCGCCAGCGCGATCGTTTCGCCGGGGCGATAAAACTTCTTGTCGGCCCCCGCGATCAGCCGACGACGGCCGATTGACGAGTTTTCGGTCAGCCAGTACACCGCGTTCCGCCAGAATTTGGCGTAATAGCGGCGATCGTTCTGTCCCCATTTCAAAAAATCGACCGCCCAGGGATCGGTGATCGCGCCGGCCAAAGCCAGCGACCGGCCCTTGCCGTATTGACCGACAGCCAGCACCGGCACCGGATCACCCTGCCCGACATTGGCGGTCGCTAACACAGTCGCCACGTTCGGCTTGGCCCGCGGCAGCCGATTGCCCGCCGAAAACGGCGGAAACGACCGCACGATCTCGCGATTCTGCTGATCGTCAGAGACGACGTGCCAGATCGGGTGCATGCCGCCTGTCAGCAGCGGCTGGACGGCGATCTGATCGGTCGGGTTCCAATCGTCGTCGGCTTCGAGCATTTCGATGGGAAGCATTTGCTCGAGCAGCGTGCCCCGCCAGCCGCCGGATGCGAAACTGTATTGGCCCCCGACCATGCACACACCGCCGCCGCGATTGGCCACCCAGGTTTCGATCCAGCGCAAATGTTTGTCGGCGATCGAGTTCTGCCCGACGTTGCTGAAGATGATGCAATCGAAAGCCGAAAGCTCGGCGACCGTGTCGGGGAAGCCGCGATTGACGACATCGGCCGAGCCGTTGACCAGCCGCCTGAATTCAGTCGAACCCGGCAAGCCGACCAGCACGATGCACTCAACGTCGGGATCTTCCGAGAGCGCATCCTGCAGGTCGGAAAAGGGACCGCGCAGTTCAGCGCGGTTGTTGCGAACGACGCGCTGCGAGGTTTGCAGGTTCCCCTCGATGTACAGCACGCGAATTTTTGTGCGGTCGATGGCGATTTCGGTGGCGAAACGGTTGTTGTCCGACGACGTCTCGTCGGGCTGCGGAGTGACTGTGATTTCGAGTTTGCGGGTGTTTGCGTCGGATTGAAACGTCAATGCGGCCGACTGAATGCCCCGTTTGAGCACGATCGGCAATGTCGCCAGGCGCCGCGGCGGGCGAGCGTCGCCGCCGACCGCCGAAACGGCCAGTTCGGCGCGGCGGCCGTCGTAGCCGTAGCTTCTCAGGAACACCTGAACATCCACCTGCGAGAAGCGGCGAACCCGGTCGGGAGCGACGACCCCCACGATCGCGACGTCCCCCCCTTTGCCAGTGTCTCCCACGGGCACGACATGAATCGGCGCCTGCAATTGACGGAAATCAGCCGCCACCTTGCCGGCGTCGGCCGCGTCGCGGGCCTGCCCGTCCGACAACAAAACGATTGCCGCCGGCGGCGCGCGACCGAACCGACTGGAGAGCTGACGTAATGCGCCCGCGAGCTGCGTGTCGGAATCGACCGGTCCGACGCGAGCAAGGGGCTTGCGGGGAGCGCTCCTGTTGATTGCAGACTCCTTTTCGTCGTCGGGTGAAGCCGATGCCAGGCCGATCTGCGATGGTTCGACTGCGGACAGTTTCTGGCCGAAGGTAAACAGACCCAGCCGCGCCCGGGCAGCCGCGTCTGTCAGATTCTGAGCCTCGCGAATGACGTTGACCGCTTCGTCGAACCGGGTGCCGCTGGTCCCCATCGACATGCTCTGCGAAGCATCGAGCAGGCAAAAGACCTCGGGTCGCTCGATCGTCCCCCCCTGCTCGTCGACGCGGACCGGGTTGGCCAATAGCAGAGCCAACAATGCCAGAATCGCGCCGCGCAGCACGCACAGCCCCCACCGCCGCGAATTCGCCGCCGGCGGACCGGCCGCCAGTCGCAACAGGGCCAGCACCAGGAGTGCGGCGCTGATGCCGAGCAGGAGGGTCTTGAACCCGATCGGCGACAGAAATTCCGGGAGAAAGTTCACGTTGGATGTCCAGTTGTCAGTCGCCGTGTTTTACTTCTGTCGCCTGTCGGAGGACAGAATCTGGTAATAGCGTTCAATCAGACGTTCGTATTGCGGGGGGGCGGCCTCGTCGCCGGCCGCCGCCAGATCGCCCAGTAGCAACTCCTGAACCAGCGCGTGCAGGTATTCGGTAATCGTACGAGTTGCACCGCGATAGACCACCGGGGCACCGTAATGGTCGACATCGTGGTCCCAGCCCCAGCGGCGGTCGACGGAGCGATCGGCCGTCCAGCCGGCGGCCTGCATCGCTTCCCGCAACTGCGTCCGTGCGTCTTCCGAGATGTCGGCTTGCTCGAGATCGCGAAGCAGCGCTTCGGCGGCCCGGTGCCACTGGGTAATCTCCATCTCGGTCTTAAGGTCTTCCAGCTTCTCCTGCAAATCAACCGCCTTCTGCTCGAGAACGAGCAGTTCGGCCACGCGCGGAGCCACCAGGTTGCGATGAACGCCATCGAGGCGGCGAGCGGTGGCCTCCAGCCGGTCGGCGATGTCGCGCGCTTCACCCGTTACGTCCTGGTTTTTCCCCGCCTCAATCGCCCCCGACTGCTTGCCGATCCGCTCGACGATCTCGGAGACTTTGTTCTGCGTGATGACCTCCTGCACCTGGCGAATCGCCTCTTTGTCGGCCGGGTCATTCGATCGAGCGACTGACTTCAGAATGTCTTCGAGGGTCTTTCCGGCTTCGGCCAGGCGGTCGGCCTGTCGCGCGAGGCGACGTTCAGCGGCCCCTTTTCCGCTCCCGTCACCCGGTTCGGTTCCCTCGCTGGAGTCGCCCTGGCCCGACTGGCCCTTTGGCGACTGGCCCATTGGCGATTTGCCTGGATTGCGGCCCGGGTCGTCCGCGGGAGATTTCTGGCTGTCGCCGGCACCCGCTTGCTGTTGCTGCCGCTCGATTTCGTCGCTGAACTGCCGCTCGGCGTCGGAGAGTTCATCGGAGAGACTGCGAGCCAGGGCAATCTTTTCGGAAGCCTCTTTCGCGGCCAGCGCCTCAACGTGCCGGGCCAGTTCGCGGAACATGCCGGCGGTGTCGCCGGCCCGCTCCTGGGCCTGACCGTTGTCGCCGCGATCGAGTTCGCCGGCGACCTGTTCGGCGTTTTTCAGCGCTTCAGCGATTCGCGACTTGGCGAGGTCGGTGATCCCTTCGAGCTTCTGGAGTGCCTTTTCGACCTCCTGGGCTTCGGCGACGATATCAGCCTGTTTCTGGACTGCCTCGTCGCGCGCCTCGGCTGCCGATTTTCCCGAACTCGACAGTTGGTCGCCGGTCTGTCCCGCGAGCGACGGCTCCTTAGGCGGGTCGGTATCTCGGCCGGTCTCCGACGATTCATTTTTGGCGATTTCGGAAGTGCTTGCGGGATCTTCCGGTTTCGTGCCAGACTCACCCTCGGGCATCGGCTTCTGGGGGTCTTTGGGGGGCTGACCTTTCCCACCGCTCCCCTTCATTCCGTCCGTGGGCGGCACGTCGTCGATCATGAGGCCGGCGAGGGTTTCGTAAACGAAATCTTCTTGCTCAGCCAGTTCGCGCAGGCGCGCGGCAACTTCGGCGGCTTCAGCATCGCTTTTGGGTTTCCGCAGTTTCTGCGCCTGCATGCGATCGAAGGCGCGAATCGCTGCCAGTTCTTTGGGGGGCTTCTTCAACAATCCCTGATTGATCGAGTTGCGAGCCTCAACCAGATAGCGCAGGGCGTCTTTCTCCTGCAATGAGGCGATGTCGTATTTGCCGGCCGAGAGCGAATCGACCGCCGCCAGCATCTCGGTTTCGGCCTGGAACAGCAAGTCGTTGCCGGCCACTTCGCGGGCTTCAAGAAACTCGGCCAGCTCGCGCGTCGACGTGGCCAGTTTGCCTTCGAATTCGATCATCTGGTCGATGGCCGTGAGTTCGGGCTGGCCGGCCGAGCTTCGCCGACGGGCAACCTGCATCACCCGGTTCAGCGCGAATCGCTGGCGGGCGATCAATTCTTCAAGGGACGCCAGAGGCTTACCGCCCATCGGTGTGCCATCGGGAAGGTCGAGCAGCCGATAGAGCCGCCGAAACGGGCGAATGTCGATGAATCGCAGGTCGGTCTCAGTCCGCCGCGCGCCGCCGGGAAAGTTGTCTTCAGCAAAGGCGTAATACGCCACACTGTCTTTCTGCGTGAGTTCGAAGTGTTCGAGTGGAAGAAACCTTTCGAGCACGGCCTGAGTGGCGGGTGTGCTGCGCCCCTGAGCTGCGGCGGTCGCCGCCTCGGCCAGTGCCACGAAGTCTTCGAGCAGCAGCACGTTTTCTTCTTCATTATTGATCTGGAAGACGATGCCGGCTTTCGTCAGGCCGAAGTCGTCGCGGACACGGATCTTCATCGGCACTTCGGCCAAGGTATGCACTTCGAGGGCCTCGCGCGGTTCGTCGAACGAGACCTGCGGCGGCTGGTCTTTGCGGATGCGAATACGGAAGTGTTTCTCCGGCAGAGTCATCCCATCGGCGGCCGTGGCTGAGAGTGTGTAGACCCGCTCGGCGGTCACATCGAGCGCCATCGCCACGAATGAACCGTCGATCGAAGCCGGCACGATCTGCGACTGGGGGGCATCGAGATCGTCGGCCGAGTCTCGCACGTCACCCGGAGAAACGAGCGTGACGTACGCCTCGACCGGCGAGCGATCGAGCTCAAAGCGGAATCGGGCGTGCGTCCCTTCCAGGGCCGCGAAATTGCCGTCGGCCACCGTCTCGGGCGGAAGGCCGGTGTATTCGGGCGGAGCCAACTCAACTTCGACTTCGCGGAGTCGCAAAGGATAGCGGATCACGATGCGATAGGATTCACTGGTGATTGATCCGGCGGTGACGCGATAATCGAGCGGCTCTTTGAGCTTCGAGAGCGTCACGCCGTAAATCAATTTGCCCTCACGAGTCGTCGTGGCTTCTTCAGCGGCCAGCTCCAGTTCCTGCCATTCACTCGAGGTCGCATCGGCCGGACGCGTCCAGAGCGACACGCGGCGCCGCGTGCGACCGGCCAGCTCAATCGAAATCGCCGCGTCGCGACCTTCTTCAATCTGAGTGTCGCCGGGTGCGACCGATAACTGCGTGTAGGGGGTCTCGTTCAGCAGCGCCCGGTTGATGGCCGTGTGCCATTGAGGATCGACGAACCACGCCCCCGACAGAAGCAGAGCCACTGCCCCCACGGCACCGACTGCGATCCGCAGCGTTCGGATCGGCACGATCGACTCGAGCGAGAGCCCCGTCGTATGCACGTCGATTTCCTGTTCGAGAGCCGAGACGAGAGTCGTTCGCACCCCTGCCGCGGCAACCGCCTGGCTCCCCAGGCCGCTGTACTGCACGGTCGTGCGAACGCTTTGCCCCAGTTCGGGAAAATGCTCTTCGATTTGGGCTGCGGTGCGCGGGCGATTCCAATCGCGCAGCACGCACCAGATGCCCGAGACCGCAATTCCCGCGGTCGTGAGGGACAGACCGGCGACACCGGCGATTCTGGCCGATCGCGGCAACTCGCCCAGATAGTCGAGCAGCGCCAGAGCGGCCAGACCGGCAATGAAAATGAACAGCGCCCGGCACAGGGCGCTGCTGATTTGCACCCGCAGCATCCTGGCCCGCACTACATCGAAGCGCTCGACAAAGGCCGATGGCGTGGTTGTCTGGTTCATGGCGAATTTCCTGCAACGGAATGTTGGGGCCGGTGATACTTCCCAGTGGTAGTTTCCAGTACGGCAGTCGTTCATGCCGCCGTTCGGTTGGCGACAAAGCCCTCCAGCAGCAAAAACCCGATCAGGGCCAGCACGAACCAGTGCCAGATTTCGTCGTCGCGCAGATCGGTGCTCGGCGCAGCCGACGACGAGGTCTGCGTCTGTTCCACCGGGACCTCGGCTGCGTCTTCGTTCAGTTTCAATTGAAACCGATTGGCGAAGTCGTCGGGGGTACAGCGATCGGTTTCAGACTCGCGGGGGCTGACATTGACGACCGCGACAAAATCATCGCGTAAAAACACCCCTGGAGCCGCATCGACCGCCTGGTGCGCTGCAGAATCGATCGGCAATTCACGAATCGGACCGCCCCCGGTGAGACCGGCCAGGTAACCCAGCATCTGGTGCATGAACGGCAGGTACAACCGACTGCGAGTCCATTGGCTCCATTCGCGGTCGCAGGTCGAGGTGAACCACAGGATTTTGCCCCGGTCGAGTGATTTCTCAACGAGAGCCGGGTGCCCCCCCCGAAACCGCGCCACCACCTGCGCGTCGTCGGCCGGATCGATGCGCGTGCAGGCGGTAAACGCCAGCCGCCTGAGGTCGCCGTGCTGCGGATCGTTGAACGGCTCAAACAGCGGATGGGCTTCATCCCACTCCTGCAGGCGAAACGGCAATTCGCGCGCGCGAGCTGTCCCGCGAAGCTCGCCTACGGTCAGCCCGGCAGCGGCTAGTGTTCGCACTCCCGCCGTCTCGACCCGTTCGCCGCCGAACACTAATAGTCGGCCCCCCTCGCGCACCCACTGGCCCAGCCGCTGGGCGTCCGATCGCCGCAGTCCCGCGGGATTGGCGAGCACGACGATTCGCGCGGTTTTGAGATCGCTCAGCCCGGCGCTGCCATCGACCGAGTTGGGAGCGAAGGGGCTGTCGACGTAGCTCTCGCCGGGCAGGGCCAGTCTGAGGGCAATTTCAAGAAAGTACGTTTCGCCCGGCAAGGCTGGGTCGTGCGTTTCGCTCTCGACCAGCAGAATCGGGACCGGCGGTGCCGCCAGAACGGCGAAGTATCGCTGATTGTCAAACGATAATTCATCGTCCCACTCGATGCGGACCATTCCCTTCCACCGCCCCTCGCCCAGCGCCGGCAATTCGAACGCAATCGCGCCGACCGCCCCGGCATCGAGGCTGATCTTCTCGCGGAGAACGTGCTTGCGTGTGCCGCTTTCGAGCGACAGCACGACCGGCGCCTTTTCCAGCGGAAACGGGGCGGAATTGTAGACGGTCGCCGACACCACCACAGAATCGCCCGGACGGATCAGGGTTCGCGAGACCTGCACGGCCGTCACGGCCACGTTATTGACTGACGGACGCCCCAAGTCGATCAGATGCACGGCAACATCGCTCGGCAACGGTTCGGAGTTCGTCCAGTCGAGTCCCGAGCGTTGCAGGTCGGTGTAAATGTAAAGCTCTTTGCGGCGATGCGGTGCGGTGAGACACGCGTCTCGTGCCCAGGCGAGCGCGGCGCCATAGTTGGTTCCCGACCAGGTCGTTTCAGGAGCCGCAAGTGCCAGCAATGAGGTGCGGGTTCGGGCGCTGACATCGTCGGCCCGACCCGTGGCGACCGATCGCCCGGCAGCGCCGCCGCTACGGCTTTCGCGATCGGTCCAGGGGTGTGGCGCCTGGTCGAAAAAGGCCAATTCGATATGGGTCTTGTCGCCGCAGCGCTGCACCAGCTCGCGGGCCTCTTCCACCGCTCGGTCGAGCAGGCGGCCCCCGCGATCTTTCAACTGCATGCTGGCCGAGCGATCGATCAGAATCGAAACGAATCGGTCTTTGGTGTTCGCTTCGCGGGCCACGAGATACGGCCGCGCAAACAGAACCGCCAGCAGGGCCACACACGCCATCCGCAGCGCCAGCAGCATCCAGCGTTTGAGTTTGCGGCGTTTGGCGTTCTCGTTCAGCACCACTTTCAGGAAGCGCAGCGTCCCCAGATTCACGTTGCGGCTCCGACGTCGGAACAGCAGGTGAATGACGATCGGTATCGTCAGCGCGGCAAGCACACCCAGGAATTGTGGTTGAACGAATGGCATTTCAACTCAACGAGGGCAGATCAGAATCCTAAAATCCGCTTAAAGACTGTGCGTTCGCTTCACAAGGTAATCGAGCAGCGCCCGATCGAGATGGTCGTCGGTGGTCAGCTCAAAGCGGTCGATGCCGCGATTCAGGCACTCCGTTTCGATTTCGGCCCGCCAGGCGCCGATCGCCTGCACATAGCTTTCACGAACTCCCTCGGCCTGGGTTGTCAGTTCTTCGCCGGTTTCGAGATCGCGGAAGCGAATATTGCCTTCCAGCGGCAGATCGCGCTCCCAGGGGTCGAACAGGTGAAACAGCAGCACTTCGTGATTCAGATAGCGCAAATGGTCGAGACCATCCATCGTGCGCGCCAGGTCGTCGAACAGGTCGCTGATGACGACGACCATCCCCCGGCGGCGGGCCAGCTCGGCAGCCTGGTGCAGCGCGCGACCCGAGTCAGAAGCAGGTCGCGCTTTCGTCGCGGCAATCAGCCGCAGAATCTCGTCGAGCTGATGCGGCTTGGCCTTGGGAGGCAGGTGGGCGACGACCGAGTCGGCAAACAGGGTGATCCCGACGGCATCTTGCTGTTTGAGCGCCAGGTGTGCCAGCGCCGCCGCCAGCGCGGCACCGTACAACAGTTTGCTGCGACCAGTGTTCGAGCATTCCATCGAGCCGGAAACGTCGAGCAGGATGTACAAATTGAGGTTCGTATCGGCCGTGTACTCTTTGACGTACAGCCGCTTCTGGCGAGCGAACAGCTTCCAGTTGACATGCCGCAGGTCGTCGCCCGGCACGTATTCGCGATGCGACGAGAACTCGACGCTGAACCCCACGTAGGGGCTGCGGTGCAGCCCCTGCAGAAATCCTTCGACGATCGACCGGGCACGCAGCTCGATGCTGTCGAGTCGCGAGAAAAACGCCGGGTCGACCAGTTCGCGGGTGTCGAGCGCCATGCGGGCTTATCCTTCCTGCGGGACGGCTTTGAGCAGGCGCTCGATGACGGTTTCGGTGTCGACGCCGTCGGCCCGAGCATGAAAGTTGAGAATCAGCCGATGGCGAAACACGGGCTTCGCCAGCGCCTTGATATCGGCAAAATCGACGTGGTACTTGCCGCCGAGAATTGCGCGGGCCTTAGCCCCCAGCACCAGAAACTGCGAAGCGCGGGGACTGGCGCCGTAAGCGATATACTTGTGGATCCCGTCGATCGCCGCCACCTCGCCCGGGCGGGAGGCCGCCGAAAGCCGCGCGGCATACCTGACCACCGAATCGGCGATCGGCACGCCGCGAACAAGCTCCTGCAGGCGCAAGACTTCGTCGGCGTGCAGCACAATTTGCGCGCTGGAAGTGAGCGTGCTGGTCGTGGCTTTGATGATCTGCACTTCTTCGTCGATCGACGGATACTTGACCTTCAGGCTGAACATGAACCGGTCGACCTGCGCCTCGGGAAGCGGATAGGTGCCTTCCATCTCGATCGGGTTTTGCGTGGCGACGACATAAAACGGCGGCTTGAGCGTATAGGTCTGGCGGCCGATGGAGATTTCCTGTTCCTGCATGGCCTGCAGCAGCGCGGCCTGTGTCTTGGGCGGGGTGCGATTGATTTCGTCGGCCAGCAGAAAATTGGTGAAGATCGGGCCGGGCAGAAATTCCAGCGAATGCCGGCCGGTTGACTGATCTTCCTTCATCACGTCGGTGCCGGTGATATCCGACGGCATCAGGTCAGGGGTGAACTGGATGCGGCGAAAGTCGAGGTCGAGGGTCCGGGCCAGGGTCTTGCCCATCAGCGTTTTGCCCAGGCCCGGGACGCCATGCAGCAGCACATGCCCGCGGCACAAAAGGCCGATCAACAGGAATTCGATAATCTCATCCTGCCCGACGACGACTTTGCCCATTTCGTCTGTGACGCGCGTGCGGGCATCTCGCAGGCGGGCGACGACGGCCGCGTCGTCGAGGGGCGCCCCGTTGGTGTGGGCCCCGCTGTTTTGCACCCCGCTGGTTTGGGGTGCGGCGGTCTCTTTCTCCGCTGTGTTTCGTTCGACTCCCACGCCGGGAATGGCCATGATCGATGAACCTCAGGTTGTACGGTTGAAAATGACGACTGTCGAAATCCGAAGGTCTAATCAATGACGAAACCCGACTGACGGGATCGTCTGGTCGAGCGTCGCCGGTTTATGATTCTGGTCATTCGTCGGCGACCTGCCCGGCTTCCTGGGGGTCGATCAGGCCGTCGCCGTCTGTGTCGATGCGGTGAAACACCTCGCGCGGGCCCAGGAATTCGTTCCAGGTCAGGTCGCCGTCGTTGTTGCGATCCATGCGCTGAAACCAGATCGGGCCGACGGCGGCGCGCTGTTCGAAAGTCGGCGTCTGGGCGACCATGCGATCGTTCGGCCCGGACAGGAACAACTGGAAGCTGCCGCGCATGAATTCGAGATGAAAATTTCGCACCGGGTCGCCAGGGGTGAGTCGGTCGTTCTGCCGGCGCTTCATGGCCGCGAGCGATTTTTCGGCCGTTTGCATTTCGCGCTTCGAAATGCGGCCGTCGCCGTTGACGTCGAGGGTCTCGAAAAATCCCCGGCCGGTATCGTAAACGTTGATCCATGCCGCCGTGGCATCGGGTTCTCCCCGCAGGGCGACATACTTTTGCATTTCTTCACCGAAGATCTTGCCGTCGCCGTCAGCGTCGAGCGCGGCGAACAGCCCTCCCTCTTTGAAGCGCACGAGAAGCTCGGTTTCCTTCTCGTCAATGTAACCGTTGCCGTCGACGTCGATCTGGTTGAAACCGCGCATGGCGTTGTCGATCGCCGCCTTCATCGAATCCACTTTACGGAACGACAGCGTCAGCACGGCGGTCGGGAACACGAGCCGCACGACGTCGGGCCGCCGCGCCTTTTCGCCCTGGCGCCCGGTGGTCGAAATGATCGTGAACGCGGGTTGACCTGCTTCGGCCGGGCCGGCCAGGTCGACCGCCAGTTCGAGATCGACGGGGGTGGCGCCGATTCGTGCCAGTTCGCGCGGATCGAGCTTGCCGTCGCGATTGGCATCGAGCGCGGTGAGCCGCGCCGGGTCCCAGCCCAACTCGGCGGGGGTCAGTTTGTTGTCGCGGTTTTTGTCATATTTCTTGAGCAGTCGATCGGGCAGAGTGGGTTCGCTCACGTCGCGGATTAAATCCGAAATCGTCGGCGTAGCGCGTCCCGACGCGGCTGAGCCCGGCCGCACCAGATTCATTGCCGCATTGGGGTCAGGAGGGGGCAGAAACTCGGCGAAGCTGATTGTCTCGTCCTGATCGCTGTCGCGCTCCAGAATTCTCGCGGCCGTCGCCGACATTTCGGTCCGGTCGATGTCACCCGATCCGTCGGCGTCGAGAAACTTGAACACCTCCTGATCGTTGAGCGCTGCCGACGCATCCTGGCGATAGATCATGGTCTCGCCCCCGGCGCGGTCGACCTGCTTCCTGATGTCGGCGCGTTGGACGATGCGTGGCTTGCCGGAGTCCAGAAAGGCTGCGGCGCCGGGACGCCTTTTGGTCGGGAACAGCGGCGAACGGGCGGCCTCTGCAGACGTCAATTTACCGTCGCCGTCGACGTCGAGTGAGCGCATCAGACGATCGACGTACGCGTCACGGACCGACGACAAGGCCTCGCCCCCGAGCGAGACGTGAAATCTCAAATGCAGCGGAACCTCGTCGAGCAGCAGCAGCACATCGCGGATATCGGCCGACGGAGGCTCGGTTGCCGATGAGGCTGTTGCCGACGACGCGGGCCCCGACGACGCGGCTGCCGCAGCACGAGATGCCGTGGCGCGCACCGCCGGCATCGGCCCGTCGCCGTAAGCGACGCCGCATCCGACCAGCAGAATCAAAATTCGCGCCATCGCGAGGTTCCGTCGAAACAACCAGGTTTTCACCGACACCATACGCAGCCCACCCGATAACGACGCTCAATGCAGTCTGGCTCTTAGGATTATTATGCACGCGCCTGAGCCAGAAGGTCGTTGATCGGATGACCACCGCGCTCGACGATCGGAATCGGCCGGCCCTCTTCGGTGATGTTTTCTTTCGTGGGGTCGATTCCCAGAGCGCTGCAGATCGTGGCCATGAATTCGGGGACAGTCACCGGATTTTTCTCGACCTGCATGCCCGAGGCCCCCGTGTCGCCGTACGCCTGTCCTCCTCGAATTCCCGCCCCGGCCAGAACGGTGCTCCAGGCGACCGGGAAGTGATCGCGGCCGTTCTGGGCGTTGATCACGGGCGTTCGTCCGAATTCTCCCATCCAGACAATCAGTGTTGCGTCGAGCAGCCCTCGATCTTTTAAATCCTGCATTAATGTCGCCCAGGCCGGATCGAGCACCTCTGACAAGTTTTTGACGAGGTCGAAATTGTTGCCGTGCGTGTCCCATCCGGCGCCGTTGTTGCCCGCCCCGGAAAGCGTGACTTCCACGAAGGGCACCCCCCGTTCGATGAGCCGTCGCGCCAAAAGACACCCTTGACCGAACCGATTGCGGCCATACGCGTCGCGCAGCGCCGGCGACTCGTCTTCCAGCTTGAATGCCGACTTGGCCTGCGTTTTGACCATGCGCACGGCCCGCTCATAGTTTGCGCGATGGGCCGCGGCGGCTTCGCTCTTTTTGTAGCGCGTGCCGAATTCGGTTTGCAGAAAATCCAGCAGAGCGAACCGGTTCTCGAGCGAGCGCTCGGTGACCCCCGTCGGCGGGAGCAGGTTTTCGACTGACATATTCGCCCGCGCCAGCGGATTGTCGCTGGCGCCCGAGACGACCAGCGGCGCGAACTGCGGACCGAGGAACCCCGACCCGCCCCCACCGCCGAACCGCTGAGGCGAAATGCTCACAAAGTTGGGTAGCTCATGATCTTCCTTGCCCAGCTCTTTGGCAACCATCGAGCCCAATGCGGGGTAACGCACCGCCTCCTGCTCGCGGTAACCGGTCAGCATCAGGTACGTGGCCCGAGCATGATCTCCTTCTTTCGAAGTCATCCCCCGGACGAGCGCCATGTGCTGCATGTGCTTGGCCAGCCCCGGCAGGTGTTCGCTGATTTTAACCCCCGGAACCGACGATTCGATCTGGGCATACGGCCCGCCGTTTTTGTGACCGGGCTTCAAATCGAACGTGTCGAGTTGGCTGGGGCCGCCGCTCATCCACAGCAAAATGCACGAGCGGTGGCGTTCGCCCGAGGCGGCCGCGGCGGCGGCGAGCTTCCCGAACCAGCCCGAATACGAGACCCCCAGCATGCCGGCCAGGCTCATCTGCAGAAAATCGCGGCGAGAGTAATCGCGGTCGAAGGCGGTGCTCATGGAAGTCCTCCAGGACGGCAACACAGAAAATGCAAAACGGTCAACGACAGAGAATAAACTCGGGGCTGTTGAGCAATGCCCAATAGATCTCGGCGTACGCCCGGCGGCGATCGTCGCGGGACGATTGCCCTTCGACGTGCGTCCGCATTCGCTCAAGCTCTGACGCCTCGGGCTTGCGCGTCAGCGCGGCGAGGTACAGGGTTTCAATCTTTTCGGCCGATTCGAGAAATGGGGCGTCGACCACGGCCCGTAGCGTGCGGCTTTCGTCGAGGTCGGTGGCATTGGAGGTCAGCGCCCCCTGCATGATCAGCAGCGCCTGCGGAATGCCGGCCCGAAACTGATCGGGTGCGTCGCTGGTAGCCTCATTCAGCCGCCCGATCAACTGGTCGCGCTGGCCGTTGTACCGCGGGCTTTGATCGCCGCGCGCCACCGGCAGCATCAGCGCCTGCTCCATTGCATCGAAGACCTGCTCGGGCGACAGCGTCTTGAGCGGGCGATGCGTGGTCAGCGGATTGTCGGAAACCGCCTCGGGCGCTTCGCTGGGTCGCTGGTACACGCGGCTCTTGCAAATCCCCTCGATCAGCCAGTACAAATCGAAATCGGCGTCGGCAAACTGTTGCGCCAGGTCGTCGAGCACCTGGGCACGCTGCTTCGCAGGGGCCTGATCGAGATCGTCGACCTGCGGCACCAGCCCCTGACCGCACAATTGCTGCCAGACGCGATTAACGATCGTCGCTGCGAAGTTCGGGTTCTGCTTTGAGACCATCCAGTCGGCCAGCACCTCGCGCGGGAACTTGTCGTCGGGAACTTTCGCCGCAGCGTCACTCCACAGAAAACGAACTTCGTACTCCTTGTCACTTTCCATCGGCTTGATTTTCGAGACCTTATTGTCGCTGACTTCGGCTCCGGGCTGCCCTGTCAGATTGGCGCCGGCAAAAAATGCGGCCATCCCCCAGAAATCTTCCTGGCGCCAGTCGGCGAAAGGATGATTGTGGCACTTGGCGCAGCCGATGCGCACCCCAAGGAACACGCGGCTGAACGAACTGGCCAGACTGTCGGGCGTATTGCCGACCGCCATGTAAAACGCGACCGGCGACCCCGCGTTGGGACCGGCATTCGAGGCGGGGTTGATCGCGCCGAAGTTGGCAGTCCCTTTGGCTGTCAGCAGCTTGCGGGCAAATTCGTCGAACGGAACCCGACTGGCAAACTGCTGTTGCAACCACGGCTCGAACTGCCCGGCCATGAAGGCGTTGGGGCTGCCGCCGGGAACCATGATCCGCCGCCAGACCCGCGACAAATGGGCGGCGCTTTTCGTCTCGGCCGCCAGTTGCTCGACCAGCCGCTTCCGCTTGTCGGGGGCGGCGTCGGCCAGAAAATCGCGAGTCGTGGCAACACTGGGGATCGTTCCCAGAAGGTCGAGATAAGCTCGGCGCAAAAAGGTCGCATCATCGACCGCGGCCGGCTCGGCGCCCGCTTCGATCCAAAGATCCGAAAACCGGGTATCAAGCCAGGCCGTCAACTCGTCAGACGAATGCGCTGCCTGACCTGTCGACGGCATTTGATCGAATGCCGTCACGGCCACAAGCAGCATCAAGCCGATTCGAAACATGGGGGCCTCCCCTTTGGCAAACACTGTGAAAGCTGGTTTTACCCGCCGGAGCCACCGGCTCGTCACACCCTCACGATTCCGGCCTGTCGGGCCGGACGGGAACGACATCGAACGCGAACACTTCCCATTAAAGACATGTCGTCTTAATTGTCAAGCGCGAATTGGAAATTCCGGGAAAAAAAATTGGGAGCGCGCATTGATGGCCCAATTGGACCGGGACGGACCCTCGTGTGAGCCAGCGAGCCGCCGGGTTTACCCCGGCGGGCCGTCGTACCGGTGGGGTAAACCCACCGGCTCGCTATCCCAGCAGCTCGCGGATGACATC
>SIAF01000097.1 GCA_009691905.1 Planctomycetaceae bacterium
TCGCGGTCTTGAGCCGCACATGGACCGCAGTTCGGGATGCAATGTTCGCCTCTCAGATTCCAACGCTACCCCGAACTCACGGGCCGATTCGTAGTCGTCCAATTGCAAATGCCGCATAAAAATGTGGGATTGAATGGATCGCACCCTTGCTAAGGGGGGGAGACGCAGACGACCGCTTCGCGGTCGGCACGGCGGGTGTCGCCGGCGTTTCGCGCGCGCTCGTGTCGCCGGCTCTTCCGGAAGCACTTCGGTCGTCGCCAACAAACCGACCGCGCCGCGGTCGCTCTCTCACTCTCCCCCTCCTTAGCAAGGGGAAGCAGGGGGGGTCGCGTCCAATTCAGAAACGCGCTTCCGTTCGCGCCGAGTCCTCCGCACCCGCCATTCCTGCGGCCCGTGTCGCTCCACGATAACTCAATTGCCGCCGGCCGGCGTCGACTGATCACCGAGCGACTCGATCCATTCCCGCAGCAGGTCGGCCGCGCTGGAGTCAACAACCGACGACGCCAGAGGAGGCATCTGCCCGCGGCCGCGGGTCGCCAGGCGGTGCAACAGCACCGAACGCTCGGGCGAGCCGGGGGCGATCAGCAAGGGGTCGACGATCCCGAACCGCTCGTGCAGCGGCTTGACTCCGACGATGTTGGTTTTCGCATTCGACGTGAAAAACCCCAGTTCCATTGCGGCGTTCCCACCGCCGGCGGCGACATGGCATTGGGCACAGTTGGAGTGCAGGTACGAGCGAACTCGTGCAGTCAGTCCTGCCGACTTGTCGAACGGATCGGGGAGCGCTGCATATTCCTCGGGAGGTTGCAGCAATCGGTCGGTGAACTGTCCGGTGGGTTTGCCGTCGTCGCCGGGAAGCACAATCTTGAGCACGCCCAGATGCTCCAGCGTCCGCAATTGGTTGGCCTGTACGCCGTCGTAGTCGTGGACTTTGTTCATTTGCAGCGTGCTCAGCCCCAGCACAAACCCCGCGGCACGGCTGTGACAGACCATACACTCGGCACGGCTGGGGTAATGCCACACCTGTCGACGTCGGCCGCCAGGGGCCGATACGTCGGGAACAGAAAACTCCTGATCGGCACCCTCGGACTCCACGAGAGCGGCGTCGCTTTGCTCGTCGTTCCAGCGATAGGTGTAGCCGACCCATTCATTCTGCTGGATGACCATGATCCGCGTTTCGATCCGCCGGCGCGTTGCCGGTTCGGCGGCATTTTGATCGAGTGAAAATGTCTTGACCAGCACCGCGCCTTCGGGAAACTTCCAGGCTCCCTCGTGTGTAAATTCAATCTGTGACAGTTCCGGCAGGGCGATGAATCGCTCTTTGTGTGCATGGTCAGACCACAGCGGCGAGTTGACCGAGTACGGAATGAGCGCCGGTTCGACGACGTGTCCCTTGACCGAGCGGAAGAGCCCGGTTTCGCTGAGGCGCCGCGGAAACGGGGGACTGGGCGCTTCGGGAGGAACTCGCTCGAGTGTGTAAACCGGGCCGGCATAGTCGACGAACACGATTTCGCCGGCGGGATCGAGGCCGAAGCCCAGGATCTGGTAGGGGGTATCGGCGATTTCGCGATGATCGCTGATCTGCTCGCCGTCGTACCGCGCCTGCCAGATCTTGCCGGTGCCGTAATCGCCGTAAACGTACGCGCCTTGCAGTTCGGGAAACTTCGAGCCTTGGTACGTCACTCCCCCGGTGATCGAGCGGGCTTCCGAGTGCGGGTGGACGATCGCCGGTTTGGCAAACGAGTGCGGCCCCTGCGTGCGCTCAAGATAGAAGGGATGTCCCCCTTCCAGAATGCTCCACCCGAAATTGTCGCCGCGGCGGACGATTTCGATCATCTCCCACTGGTCCTGCCCGATGTCGCCGCACCACAAATGTCCTTGCGGGTCGACATGAATGCGCCACGGGTTGCGAAACCCATACGCCCAAAGTTCCGGGCGCGCACCGGGTGTTTTGAGAAACGGATTGTCTTCAGGAACCTTGTAGCCCTGCCCCGGTTCGGGATGGTCGACATCGAGCCGCAGCATGCCCGAAACAAGGTCGCTGATCTTCTGCCCGGTCAGGTTGGTGTCGGAGTCGGTTGTTCCGTCGCCGGACGAGATGTAAAGCATCCCGTCCTTTCCAAACGCCAGATCGCCGCCGTTGTGCCCGTTCGACTCGTATTCGATGATGATCCGCTCACTCGACAGATCGATGTCAAACGGAGGCTCATCGCGGACTGTGAATCGCGAAATTCGATTCTGCTTGTGCTCGGCATTGGAATTCGGCCCATTGCTGAACACGTACACGAATCGATTCTCGGCGTATCGCGGATGAAACGTCATCCCGTACGTGTCGCGATCGTCGAGTTTGAGAAAGACGTCGGTCGTCTCGGGCGCGGGATCGCCGTCGAACGCACGAATCGTGCCGGCCTGCTCGACGACAAACATTCGTCGCGAAGCCGCTTTGGCGGCAACGCGCACCGGTTCGGCGATAATGTAAAGCGGTCCCTTAAACGTCAGCGACGGCCAGGCGCGCATCCCTCGATACGGCAAGGGAGGGTCCGGCGAACCGACGACGCGCGAAGTTGTCCACACAATGCGCTGCTCGATGCCGATCGGTGCGTCGGGACGATCGCCCCCGTCTGCCGAAACGTCGGCTGGCAACGGCGTCAGGCAGCCGAGCAACACCACAACCACTCGTACCCGAAACGATTGCCGGACCATACCTGACTCCACCGCTCTGGAGAATGACCCCAGCGGGATTTGAACCCGCATTGCAGGGATGAAAACCCTGTGTCCTAACCGGGTTAGACGATGGGGCCGGTGTAGGGGGAAGATATCGGGTTGTTCCGGCGACTGTCAAGCGGTCCCGCCACGTCCGATTCATTGCAAACAATCGCTGATTGAGTAAGCTGGCTTTTGTCTTTCTGACGTTCACGTCCCTTGCGAACTTCGATTATGAATCGACGAATCTTCGGCTGGACGGCCGCCACGGCTGTTGTCTGCTTGGTCGCATCTTCAGCGACAATCGCCGGGGCCGAAGCCAAGCTGGCCGGCTGGACTCCGGAACTCGTGCTGAAGGTCAAGACGGTCACCGAGCCGACCGTCTCGCCCGACGGGAGCCGCATTGCGTTTGTCGTATCGACCGCTGTGACGGAAGGCGAAAAAAGCGAATGGCTCTCGCAAGTGCACGTCGCGGGTTCCGACGGGTCAAATCCGTTGCAACTGACGCGAGGCGACAAAGGCGCGACCGCGCCCGCCTGGAGTCCCGACGGGAAGTGGATTGCGTTTCTGTCTCCCCGCACGGGGCCCAAGGCCAACCTGTGGCGGATTCACGTCCAGGGGGGCGAAGCCGAACAACTGAGCGACGAAAAGGGGGGCATCACCGCGTTCGACTACTCGCCCGACGGGACGCAGATCGCCTTCTTAATGCCCGACCACAAAACCGATGCCGAAGAGCGCGCCGATCGCGAAAAGCGGGACGCCTTCGTCGTCAATGAGAATCATAAGCGTTCGCGGCTGTACGTCGTCCCTGTGGTCCCCAACGCCGAGGGGAAGCACCCGGTGCGCAAGCTGACGGCCGGCGACATGCACGTGGGGGGCCTGCTGGGGGGGCGAAATTTCGACTGGTCCCCCGATTCAACGCGAATCGTGTTCACGCATCAGCCGACGCCCCTCGTCGACGATTGGCAGCGGACCGATTTGTCGCTGGTCGAAGTGGCCACGACAAAAATTTCTCCTGTCGCGGCATCGGCTGCCGCCGAGACCCAGCCGGTCTTTTCGCCCGATGGCAAACTGATCGCCTGCACCGTCAGCGAAATCCCGCCGCAATGGGCGTTCGCGTCGCGCGTGCAACTGCTGACTCCTGCCGGCGAAACGGTTCGGATGCTGGCTGAGACGTTCGACCTTAAGCCATCGATTGTGGGGTGGTCTCAGGACGCGCAGCACGTGATCGTCAGCGAAACGCAAAAGACCATTCAGCGGTTGACCGCTCTGCCCGTCGATGCAGCGCCGGCCTACGATCTCTCGGCAGCCGACCAAATGGTCGGGCAGCCTTCGATCAATACCACGCGCACGCACGTCGCGTTTGTCTCCGAAGCCCCCGATCGGGCGCCGGAAGCGTTCGTCGCGAAACTGACCGGTTTTCAGCCGAAGCAGGTCAGCCGCGTCCAGGAGCTGCCGCAACTGCCGATCGGCAACACCGAAGTGGTCGCGTGGAAATCGAGCGACGGCCGCGAGGTCGAAGGGCTGCTCACCTATCCGGTCAATTACCAGGCCGGAGTGCGAGTGCCGCTGCTGGTCATCGTTCACGGCGGGCCGACGGGCGTGTTCGTACAGTCGTGCATCCTCGCCCGCGGGCCGTATCCGGTGGCCGTATTCGCATCGCGCGGCTACGCCGTGTTGCGCTGCAATGTGCGGGGAAGCAGCGGTTATGGAAAAGAGTTTCGCTTCGCCAATTATCACGACTGGGGGGGCGGCGACTACCGCGACCTGATCGCCGGCGTCGATCACCTGATCGAACTGGGTGTCGCCGACCCCGAGCGGTTGGGGGTCATGGGTTGGAGCTATGGCGGCTTCATGACGTCGTGGATCATCACGCAAACCAAACGGTTCAAGGCGGCCTCGGTGGGCGCCGGAGTGACGAACCTGATGTCGTTCACCGGAACTGCCGATATCGCCGACTTCATTCCCGATTACATGGGGGGCGACTACTGGGATCATTTCGAACGCTGGCGATCGCATTCGGCGATGTTCCAGATCAAAGGCGCTGTCACGCCGACCCTGATTCAACATGGCGACAAGGACCTGCGCGTTCCCATCACACAGGGATACGAACTGTATAATGCCCTCAAACGACAGGGGGTTCCGGTGAAGATGGTCGTGTATCCGCGACAGGCGCATTCGATTCAGGAGCCGAAGCTGCAACTCGACGCCGCCCAGCGCAACGTCGACTGGTTTGATCAGTGGCTCACGATGCCGTAAGTTCGTAGTCCCGCCTTCAGGCGGGCCCGCTGGAGGGCCGGTCACGATTGACCGGCCGATGGGTATTACCCGACTTTGCCTGCTGCGGAGAGACCCATTGGCCGCGACCCCACAGCCGCTCGACGACCGCCCCAGCCGCGCGCGGTACGCCGCGCTGGCGGGGATCTGCGCCGTGGCGTTCATCACCTATATCCAGCGGCAGAACTACGGCGTCGTCGAGATGGAGATCCGTGCCGAGTTCCAGTTGACCAAGGAGCAATCGGCCTGGCTCTCCAGCGGATTGTTTGTGACGTATGCCCTGCTGCAGGTGCCGGGAGGGCGTCTGGGGCAACTTTGGGGAACGCGGCGAGCACTCCCGCTGTACTGTCTGATCTGCTCGACGGCGACCGGGTTGCTCGGATTTGCCGGGGGGTTTGCCGGCGTCCTTGCCGCCCGCCTGGGGATGGGCGCCGGTCAGGCGGGTGTCTTTCCCTGTACGACCACGATCGTGCAACGATGGATTCCGGTGTCGCGCCGTGCTTTGGCGAACGGTTCGATCACGTCGGTGATGCAGGTCGGAGCGATCATTGCGTCGGTCGTGACCGGTCTATTGGCTCCTGATTTTGGCTGGCGTTTCACGTTTGTGCTGTTCGCATTGCCGGGCCTGGCCTGGTCGGTGTGGTTCTACCTCTGGTTTCGCGACGATCCGAGCGATCATCATGCGGTCAATTCTGCCGAGCTGCAGTTATTATCGGAAGGCGGGGCTCGTCTGCCCACAACACCGGCGGTTCAAGCTCCCGATCCGATTCCCTGGTGGATCATTCTGAGCAACCCGACGTTGGCCTTGATTTGCGCCCAGCAATTCTTTCGGGGTGCAGGATACACGTTTTACTCGAGCTGGTTCACGACGTTCCTGCGCGAGGGGCGTCACGTCGAAGGCCTGGCCCAGGCAGGAATGCTGACAACCCTGCCGATTCTGGCCACAGCGATCGGCAGCCTGCTGGGCGGGTGGCTTTCAGACACTGTGCTCACGCGAACCGGCAGCCGGCGGTTGGCCCGGCAATGGCTTTCGGCCGCCAGCCAGCTCGCCTGTGCGCTGATCGTGTTGGCCGCGTACCCGGTGCAGGATCCGCTGCTGGCTGTGTCGATCATCAGCGCCGGTGCGTTCTGCGCGGCAATCGCTGGGCCGATTTCCTACACGTTGACGATCGATCTGGGGGGCAGGCACGTGCCTACGGTGTTCGGCTTGATGAACATGTGGGGCAACATCGGCGCGTTTGCGTTTCCGCATGCAGTCCCCTGGCTGGTCGGTGAAGGTCCCAACGCAAACTGGAACCCGGTGCTGTTTCTGTTCTCGGGGATCTACATCGCGGCCGCAGCCTGCTGGATGGCGTTCAATGCCGAAGGAACAATTTTCAAAGACTGACATCAAAGCCCGATCCATGCCGCACGTCGACACGCCCCAAAGCCGTTGCCTGTTCGGAATCGCCCGTTGCGACGTCACGCCCCCTGTCGGCATCTACCATCGCATGTGGGGCGCGGCGACGCATGATCGATCGACCGGCATCCATCGTCCGCTGACCGCAACGGCTGTCGTGTTTCGGCCGGCAGGCGGAGATTCAAGCGGCGGCTCAGAGCAAATCGTCATCGCCGTCGATCACTGCCTGCTGTTTGCCCGCGAAATGGAGCAAATGCTCGTTTCCGTCTGCGCCGGTAGCGGTGCGGCTCGCGAATCGCTGCTGTTCGCCTTTTCGCACACGCATGCGGCCGGGCTGATGGACCTCGAACGCCGGCAGCTTCCCGGCGGAGAACTGATCGAGCCGTACCTCACCAAAATGGCCGAGAAGATCGTCGGCGCCGTGTGCGAAGCCCGATCGTCCATGCAGCCGGCGACCATCGTCTACGGGCAGGGACGCTGCGATTTGGCGGCGCAGCGCGATTTCGCCGATGAAGCGAGCGGCCAGTGGGTGTGCGGATTCAATCCCGGCGAATCGGCCGACGAGACGTTGCTTTTGGCCCGTGTCACCAGCGATAACGCAACCACGCTGGCCACGTTCGTGAATTACGCCTGTCATCCGACGACCCTTTCGTTCGAGAACACGCTGATCAGCCCCGACTTTCCGGGCGCGATGCGGGAAGTCGTCGAGAACGCCACGGGAGCGCCGTGCGTCTTTTTGCAAGGCGCCTCGGGAGACCTCGGGCCGCGCGAGGGATACGTCGGTGGCGTTACGCTTGCCGACCGCAACGGCCGGCAACTGGGCCACTCGGCACTGGCGATACTCGAAGCGTTGCCCCCCGGCGGGACGACGTTTGAGTATGCCGGACCGGTTGTTTCCGGTGCGACATTGGGCATCTGGAAGCACGTGCCGGTGGATGCGGCGCAGCGGTCGCGTCACGAATTCTGGCGATTCAAACGCTGGACGGTGCCGCTTGAGTATCGGCCCCGCTTGCAGTCCCCCGAGGCGCTGCGTGCCGAGCGCAGTCAGCGGTTTGCCGAGAAAGCCGTTGCTGATAAGGCAGGGGACACCGCGGCTTCGCGTGACCTTCACGCGCTGATTGAACGAGTCGACCGGCAACTGCTGCGGCTGTCGTGTTTGCCTGCGGGAGACGAGTTTCCCTTTCCCGTCACGCTGTGGCAAATGGGGGACGCATTGTGGCTGGCCGTCGAAGCCGAGCACTACCAGTATTTTCAGCGGACACTGCGCGAGCGCTTTCCGAAGGTGCCGCTTTATGTCATCACGCTGGCGAACGGATCGCGTCCTTCGTATCTTCCGACTGCCGACGTTTACGATACAGGCATTTACCAGGAGACGATCGCCCTCTTGGCGCGAGGCAGCCTCGAACGACTGGTCGAGGCGATCAGTGAACAGATCGCGGATTGGGTGGGTGGCGTTAAGTAGAGTCTTTGATTGCAAAATGCGCGCTCCGTGCGTGCATGTTTGGGTTACGGGTAAAGCCCGAGTCATGGTCAGATGTTTGATGATGATGAGGAAACCGATTGAGTTTGTGTGCCGCGAAATAGCCCGAAGGGCTGAAACAAATCAGCCCGGGGCAAAGCGCAGCGGCGATAGCCGCGTAGCGTCGCCCCGGGTATCTCAATTGATATGTCGTAGCCCTGCAAAGGGCGCAACAAAATTGTTACGCCCCCTCAGGGCTGGTTAGAATCGTGGGCCGTGACCCGGGGCGGCGCTGCGCTGTGCCCCGGGCTGATTTGTTGTGGCCCCTGTCGGGGCGGACGAAGGCAACGAGTGGCACGTCGAAGGGGTTCCTTCGAGAAATTCTGCTCCTGCCGCTTTCTTTGAGGTTGCGGGCGATGGCAATTCGACTCTGAAATCAACGTGACTCCGACAGCCTGGAAAGGCTGACCTACAAAGGTCAAATCCATGGCCCACTTTGACAATGCCCCGAAGGCACATGATGCCGGCGACACGCCGGTCCTGGCCGCGCGGCGGGCGCGACACGGTATGATTTTGTTTCTGATCTATTTCGTCCTGTACGTCGGGTTCATACTGCTCAACGTGCTCGACCCGAAGCTGATGGAAACGACCCCTGTCGCAGGGCTGAACCTGGCGATTCTGTATGGCTTCGTTCTGATCGCGGCCGCTCTCATCCTGGCGCTGGTCTATGCCTGGCTGTGCCGTGAACCGGCGGCCGGGTGGCATACCATGCCGCCGGACGCGGATCCTGCGTCGCAGAGCGAGCCGCAGGACTAATTTGCGCGGTTGAAACTGCCCGATTGTGGATCAATTCACCGACTTTCAAAGCGCACGATGATCTACGAACCCTCGTCTCTGGCAGTCGCAATTTTCGCGCTGTTCGTGATCGTCACATTGGCCCTGAGTTTCTACCTCGGGGCGCGGGCCAAATCGGCGGCCGGATATTTCGCGGCCGGGGGCG
Organism: Planctomycetaceae bacterium; assembly: GCA_009691905.1. Taxonomy (GTDB): domain Bacteria; phylum Planctomycetota; class Planctomycetia; order Planctomycetales; family Planctomycetaceae; genus SIAF01. The sequence goes on from SIAF01000097.1 coordinate 8,839, forward strand.
AGATTCACTGGTTCGTCAACGGCATCGCCTTCGCCGGAGACTACCTGTCGGCAGCGTCGTTTCTTGGCATCTGCGGGATGATCGCCTTTTACGGGTACGACGGGTTTTTGTACTCGATCGGCTACCTGGCCGGCTGGGTCGTGGCGCTGTTCGTGATTGCCGAGCCGCTCAAGCGCATGGGCCGCTACACGTTTGCCGACGCTCTCGACAGCAAATTCAATTCGCGGGGCATCAAGCTCTCGGCGGCGATCAGCACGCTGGTGGTGAGTATTTTCTATTTGATTCCGCAAATGGTCGGGGCGGGGGCGCTGGTCAAGCCGCTGCTGGGCTTCCCGCATTTCGTGGGAGTGATTCTGGTCGGGGTGGTGGTCACGCTGATCGTCGTGACCGCGGGAATGGTGAGCACGACCTACGTGCAGTTCATCAAAGGGTCGCTGCTGGTGATCTTCAGCACGGTGCTGACGGTGTTGATTTTGAATCGGGGACTTGAGTCGAGCAGGTCCCGCAGCCTCGCTGAGAATTGGCCCGGCATGCGCCTCGATTTCGCGATGACGCAAGCGTACATGAACTACGATCAATGGCTGGATTATAAGCGATCACGGGGCCTTGAAGTCTTGAATCCCGACGGCGGATGGATCGATCGACCCTATCTCAGACTGCGGCATCAGGAGACGGGTAAGATCGAGATTTATCGGCAAGTCGACCCGTCAGGGGCTGCTCCGGGCCTGCCGATTCTCGACGGCACCCAGACGGTGACAAAAACGGCGGATGGAAAAACGGCCATTTCGGTGAGCGATTGGCCGAAGGGGATGGCTGCGAAGCTGCTTCCCGTTGGGCACCTCACTAAACTTTCCGCCAACGCAAAAAGCACCGGCCCGCTGGGGCCGATCGAGTATCTCACGACGTTGCAACAGAGCGAGGTCATTCTCTGGGGTTCCGACTCGATCAAAGAAGCCGACGGTTCGACCACCACCGTCTATTACCCCAAACCGACCAAAGGGAGTGACGTCCTCCGCCCCGGCAACCTTCCCGCCTTCAAGGGGATCCGCAGCGACAAGCCGGTCGACAAGCTGAACTTTCTGTCGCTGATGCTGGCCCTGTTCGGCGGGACCGCCTCGCTGCCGCACATTTTGATTCGCTATTACACCGTCAAAGATCAGGCCAGCGCCCGCAAAAGCACGATCGTGGGGATCGCCAGCATCGGGTTCTTCTACGTGCTCACGCTGTATATCGGCCTGGGGGCGATGACGTCGGGGGCGCTCGATGTGACCAACAGCAACATGGCCGCCCCGTTGCTCGCCCGCAGTTTCAGCGAGTGGCTGTTCGCGGTGATTTCGGCAATCGCCTTTACGACCGTGTTGGGGACGGTGAGCGGCCTGATCATCGCCGCCAGCGGGGCCGTCGCCCACGATCTGGCCGGCAGCGTGTTCAAATTCGAGATGACCGACCACGTCAAGATTCGCGTCGCGAAGATCGCCTCGGTCGTCGTGGGGTTGATCGCGATCGCTCTGGGCATTGCGTTCGAGAAAATGAACGTCAGCTACCTCGTCGGCTGGGCGTTCAGCATTGCCGCTTCGGCCAACCTTCCCTCGCTGGTCATGCTGCTGTTCTGGAAGGGAACGACCCGCCAGGGGATCACGGCGGCAATCACCGTCGGCATGATTTCGTCCCTGACGTGGATCCTGCTCTCAGGCGACACGTTCAAAGATGTCTACGGCCTGCCGCCCGAGAATTCGCCCGTCCCCTTCAGCCAGCCGGGGATCGTGACGATTCCTCTGGGGTTCCTGACGCTGATTGTGGTGTCGCTGATGACGCGGCGGCGCGCGTAGGGTGGGACCAGCTCGCGCAGCGTGCGCAGGCCCACCATGCGCGTCGCAATGCTTCAGAACGCGAATGGTGGGCCTGCGCAAGCCGCTCAATCGCGATACAACACCCCGTCTGGTTCGAGAGTCTCGTCAGAAAACGAAAGTCCATGGTCGTTCGCGGCTTGCTGGTCCCACCCTACATCAGCGTGAATCATCCGGGTTAAGCCCAGCGGCCGGCCGTTTCACGACCTGGGCCTGGGCTTGCGATCGTCGATCAATCGCGCCGCCGGATCGGTGCGTCGCGCCGCGAGGTACTTGCGAATCGCGCGCTGCTCCTCGCGGGACGTCAACGGACGCAGCAGGTCGAACGGATCGGCGCGGGGAGCAGGCGCCGCCCGGTCGCTGTAGCCGCGCTTCTGGCCGAGCGTCTTCAGAACGAATCGGATCGCCCACGATTCTCCCGACTGAATCGCTCGGGCGAGGTGCACCTCGGCCGAATCGAGAATGTCCCCCGCATAGTGATCGATCGCATCGGCGACCTGTTTGGTGGTCTTCGCGCGCTTGTAGATCGCTTGCGCGCTGCAGCCCAACCGATCGGCCGCGAGATAGACCTTGCCATACGTCGATCGCAGCGCGTCGATGATCTGTTCGTTCGAGTATTTTTTGGTGTTGTTCATGGTTCAAAAGTTCATAAGTTCACGTTCGTGTGAATTTTTGAATTCTCCTGCCGCAGAGCGTCGCCGCTCAGCCGGTCGAGACCCGTTCGACGGTAAATCCCGGGTCATTCGCCGGAACGGCGAGCAGCCCTTCGGCGAGGCGGACGGCCATTTCGAGGGCGTCGGGCCCGTCGTCGTGATCGCCGAATGGAAAATCGCGAAGCTCGTCGACCAGCCGCGCGGCGCCGGGGCTGTTGCCTTTGAAACGCAGCAGCCCCTGCGCGAGATACGCCGACAGCCGCCTGATTCTCACGTGCTTGTTGACGTGGTTGTTGATCGCGACCACAGGCAGCCACAAACCCCGCCGCCGTCCGGCCTCGACGATCTGATCGGCCAGGAGCTGCTGGTACTGGTTGACCTCGATCGCAAAGGCGTCGGCCCGAAAGGTGCGGTGGATTTCCAGGGCCTGGTCGACGATCGCCGGCGTCGTCCGGAGGGCCAGATCGGCATCGACCCAGGCCCTTCCGTCCAGATCGACGACGAGCATGACGAACGCCGAGTCGTCGCCGAATTTTGCGTCGGTCCCCTTGCTGGGATCGAGCGCCACGACGCGGCACTGCCACGCGGCAGGCCACTCGTCGAACCAGATCTCGTGACCGAAATACTTGTCGGGCCACTCGGCGCCGTCGTCGGAGATCGGCGATTGCTGGTACAGCGCCTGCCAGTAATAGTTCGTGCGACCCTCGCGGATCGTCTCGAGTTTCTCGCGCGGGTACATCGCCGGCCAGAGCGCTTCGCCGATGGGACGCTCCAGCGGGTCGTGCTCCCGGGCCAATGCCGGCAGCGTGATCTGCCGCCAGCGACTGCCGGCCGCCGCCTGAGCCAGAAGTTTTCCGGTCAGGTCCTCGCGGTGCCAGCGGGTCTGGATGATCACCGTCAGTCCCCCCGGACGCAGCCGCGTGCTCGCCACCGATTGCCACCACTCCCACTGATGTCGGCGGCAGGTAGCGCTGCGCGCCTGGGCGTCGTTCTTGACGGGGTCGTCGATAATCAAGAGGTGCGCTCCCTTGCCGGTGATCGGCCCTCCCACGCCGGCCGTCGACATCCCTCCGGTTCGACCCGCCAGGTCCCAGCGATGGGCGGCCTTCGAGCACTTCGAGACGGCGATCCCCAGCACCGGCCCGACCTGCTGGATCAAGTCGCGCGCCTTGCGTCCCCAGGCGGCGGCGAAGTCGGCTTCGTAACCGACGAGAATCACCCGCCGATCGGGGTGAGTCGCCAGGTACCAGGCCGGAAGGAACTTGCTGCACAGCTCGCTCTTGCCGTGCTGCGGCGGCATCGACACCGCCAGTCCGTCGAGCGTGCCGGCCTGGGCATCGTCGATGGCCTCGACCAGCGCCTCATCGAGCAATTGCAGGTGAGGCGCCATCTTCCACGCCCCGGCGCCGGCCCAAAGGGCGAACATACCCGGGCTGGCATGCACCGCCAGCCGCTCGACCTCGCGCGAGGTGCGCATCGATTGTGCCTTTCGTCAAAGTTCACCGGCGGCTAGCGCCGTGCCGCTCATTGAAGGACGGTGATCCGTGAGCGGCATGGCGCTAGCCACCGGTAGTTTGTGTGTCCTCGTTCCCAAGCGCCGCTTGGGGACGTTTCTCCTGAAGCTCCGCTTCACGCGAGCGACAGCGAGTCGATCCGCCATCTCGCCGATTCACGAAGCGGAGCTTCGGTCATTGCGTCCCCAAGCGGAGCGTGGGTGGGTGCGGGTTGGTGTTTCGGATTGCCCGGAAATCGCGAGAAACCGCGTGTTTTGCTGGGTTTTCTCGCGTTCTGGGTGCGTCCGCAATAATACGCGAAAACCGGTAGAAACCGCTACTCACGGGTGTCGTGACACCTCCATAAAACGAGCGCGTTCACGCGCTTTGACACTTGGCTTCCTGTTCCATCACACTTGTCTCAACTGCCCGCTGGTGATGAGCAACTCGAACTGTTGCGCAACTCGGCTTGGCATCGTACCGCCCCGGACTAACATCCCCAATTCCATGTTGATCGTGAATGCCTGCTGGGTCAGGTTGGCTGACGATAAGAACAGCCATTCGCTATCGGCCACGGCACATTTGACGTGCAGGATGCCGGGCCTGTTGTTGTCTCCAACAGGCCGGTTTTCCCTCGGCCAGAAGTAAACGGTCGAACACGCCGCCACTTCCTGCCCCAAAGCCCGAATGGTGTTGTACTCGCCTTCGCCTTCGATCTTGTCGGGTGTCTCCACTATCACCTTGAGTCGCACGCCACGTTTTGCAGCCCGCACCAGTGCGTTGCCAATGTTCGGAATTCGATAAACGGCAAAGCTGACAAGTGTGATCCGGTTTTGGGCCGCATCCAACACCGGGATGATGGCTTGTTCGGTGCGGCGAAATGGAATCTGTTCCGTATCGGGGCCGGTCCACACCAATTCGACCGATTGCGAGTCGCGGTGGGCCTGCTCTGCTATTGCGGTCGATTGCAGGGCCACGGCAACCGTGCGAGCATCAATATCTCTGACTTCGTTTTGCCAGCGATCCACAAATGCGAGTGCCAAATCACGGTGTTGATGGTGGGCAACCCGTCTTGAGATTTCGGCCCTCAATGATCCCTCGGGGCAAGCCAGAATCGACTCTGCAACAGCTTCGACGGTACTGCTGGGCAGGCTACACGCCAAGGCATAGGCGGATTCGACAATGACTCGTTCCGGCGTCATTGGCATTACTCGAAGAAGGCCAAGTTAGTCCGCTCCACGGTCGGCACCACTGCCGACCGATCCAGATATTTGTTCCCCCGCTCACACGATGTCTCCGGCAAGAAGGAACAGGCATGACACGAAGCCCCATGCAGCTTCTCGCCACTCCCAACCAGATGCTCGGAGCAAAGCGGGTCGGACGCACACAGGCTCATCTTCTCCAACGCCCGGCGAATGTGCCGACCGAGCTTGTCGGGTTCACCGAGGGCACACAGGCCACCCAGCGTTCCTTCGCTATCTGCCGCCGACGTGTAAATCAGCACACCCGCCATCGGATCGCCGTCAGCGGGATTCTGGGAATAAATCCGCTCAGTAATTGAGGCACTGGTATAGCCGCACTCGATGGCCAACTGGCGAATCAAGGCGTGGGAGAACGTGTGCAGCAAGACATACCGGATGCCGGGATAGCCCTTGTTCGGGTCAAGGTTCTTCGTCGCCCGCCATGCTTGATGGCCAACCTCGAATTCCCGGTCGTAGGCATGATTGCGTTTCATCCAATCCTGAATCAGCGATTCGGAGAATTGAAAGAAGATGCCTTCGCCCCGTGTTTCAGAAGCGGGAACCCATGTCGGGGCTTTGCGTGAGATTTTGGCACGTTGTTCGGGTGGCACATCGGCAGCATTGTCGAAGTCCCGTGGCGACATGATGCGGGTGAAGCCCACCAGTGCCCGGACCTCCCGCAACTTTTCCACCAGCACGATCTTCTCGAAGTATTTCGTGAAGTCAGTCGGCGGATCGACGGTGCGCAGCTTGAAGGTGCGGCTCTCTTTGGCCTTTGCCGGGTTGGAGAACACCTTCCATTCCGGCGACTTCAAATCGTCCGGGTCTTCAACCTCTTCCCCGGTGCCCTGAATCTTCTTTTGAATCGCCGCCCACAATTGGTCGTCGGTGTACTTGCTGAAGTCTTTCAGTTGGCCGATGAGCCGGAACGCCTTCAAAACATCGACGCTGGTAACTTTGTCGAGAACCGCCCAATTGTCTTCCACCAAGCGGCCCAAGTCATCGGAAGCCTGCGGTACGGACAACGCCGAGATCAACACGGGGAACCAGAGATTCGATGCACCTTGCAGCATCGGCTTCACATGGTCTTGATCGCAACCGTTGGGATCAATGTCCCGCATGTGCGGTCTGCGTCCCCGGCAGGCAGGCATCGACGTGCGGTTGTTGGGACCGAACGCCTGACCCATGCGGCGGCGAATTCCACACCCATCGCACTTCACTTCCACGTCCAGTGCTTCACCGCTGGCACCCGTTTCGTACAGGTAGAGCAAGCCTTTGCAATTCGTCGGCCCTTGATGGACGAAATCCACCCACGGGAAATCATCGAGATGTCCATGCTCGCACGTCACCATGAAGCGGGCCGGAAGCACGAGCGGGGATTTGCCCTGCGTCGTGCAGTTGTGGACATAGCAAGCTCGGTCGGGTCGATACGGGGGTTGCTTTGGCTCAAACAAACCGGAACTGATCGGGGCCAACAACCGGCACTTCGAGCAAACCATCCAGCGGGGAAACGGGGCCACGGGGACGCCGATCTGCCGAGTCTCATCGAACCAGTTGGTTTGCGAGCCTTGCGTTTCCGGTCCCCTTGGTGGCGTCAGGAAGCGAGTAACTTGTGGGCCAAGTATGGATTGAGCCGAACGCAGCAATCGCTCTTCCGCAATCTCGGTGGCGTGGGCACTTGGCCAATCGTCCAAGCCCATCACGATCACCGACATATTCGGCAGGTCAACCAACGATCCGATGCCGTAGGTGGTGAGGGTTTGGCTGGGGCGAACTTCCCCAACCTCGGATTTTCTCATGCGACTAGAAGAACTCATGCCTGCCCTCCTTCAGTCGGTTGAACTTCGGGAGCGGCTTCCGGTGTGGGATCGCCGGTGATTTCATCGAGTCCCCCGTCGCTGACGATGAACTTCACGGGCGGCTCGACTTCACGCAACGAATTGAGGCAAGTGAACTCTTCCCATCGCTCCATACCGGGGCTGTGGAGCAACTTGACCGTGGTGCCCTTCTTGGGACCATCCGAGCCATAGGGTTCGGTGTAGGTCAGCGTTCGGCCACCTGTGTTGTTCTGGGCCTCGGCCTGCCACAAGTCGGCCTTACTCAACAATTCCGCCCGGCAAAAGTCTCCGGTCTTGGTCCCGTCGCCAATCAACTCGGCCCGCTTCGCAATCGTTTCGATGGCATCCTGAACGTAGGGATTGCCGGTCGTGATGCGGGAAGCGGTTTCGTTCGGGTTGAACTCCACACCCCGCAACCGCACGAGTGACACCAGCAGGCCCGCCAATCCCCGTTGCAAGGCTCCCGGTGAGAACGGCGTGACAGACAGCGGTTCGACGTGCTTGTAGAACGTCGTGTGGTAATGCTCGAAGGTTTCGTAGTGAGACAGGTCACGGGGTCTAGCCCAATTGAAGACCGTGCAAACCAAGCCGGGAAAAGAACGACCGACACGGCTGGTGGCTTGGATGTATTCCGCCGTGGCCTTCGGTTGCCCGGCCACCACCATCAACCCCAACCGCTTCACGTCCACGCCCACCGAGATCATGTTCGTGGCGAGCAGCACGTCCAACGGCTTCTTAGCAATGTTCTTGAAGTCCTTCGTCTTGAACGCCTCTTTGCGTTTCTCTTCCATCTCTGGATCGAAACCCGATTCGAGTCGGTCGAGAATCTGCGGGATTTCCTCCGACCGCATACGGCTCGTCAACTCGGCAAGGTACTCGCCATTGAAGAATCGCTTAGCCAATCCCCGCCGATCTTGTTTGCGGCACCGGGAGAAAACGTCGTCGTCAACCAGACGCCGCATCCCGCCAAGTTCTCGCATCGAGTTGAAGTAACCCACGAGGGTCATCCACGGATCAATCTGCTTGCCATACTTCTCGTACAACGATTGAGCCGAGCAGAGGTAGGCGACGTACACACGGAGGAGCGCCGCCTTCAACCGACGACCGGGCGCACAGATGCCGAGATAGCGTCGGCCAAACTCTTGCTCGGTCGGCTCACGCTGAACCGAGAAGAAGTTGTCCCGCACATCGAGTCCCGGTGGCGGGAAGATGTTGACCGTTCTTAGAAAGAGACTCCGAACCTGCACATCGGCGTTCTTGATCGTTGCCGTCGATGCGATCAACTTCGGGCGGACCTGCTTCCCGTTCACCTCCCAGGTGCAGAGCTTGTCGACGGCCGTCTCGTACAGTCCGACCAGCGTTCCCAGCGGGCCGCTGATCAGGTGCAATTCATCCTGGATAATCAAATCGGGCGGACGAAGTGGTCCATGCTCCAGCAGTTTCACTGAGGGTAAGCCCAGTTTTGATTTCGGGTGGAACGTCGAGTCTTCGATCTCCGGCGATTTGAAACCGTGCCGCTCGCAGAAGCCGTTGACCTGCCCGAACAGCATCTGGACTTCGCCCTTCCAGGGCATTTGGGCAAATTTGTCCACCGTGGCAATCAGCAACGTCGGCAGGCGACGATAAATCTCTTCATCCACGACAACAATGGGCAGCCCTTCGTTGGGGGCCATCCGACCGCTGAACAAGCACTTCCCCGATAAATCGCCACAGTAGGTGATGGTACGTGCTGCACCGTGAGGGTATGGCTTCGCATCAAGATTTCGCCCCGCTTCGATCGCGCTGCCGCACCACGGGCAAGCGGTCAGTTGATACGGTGTGCCAATTCCACCCCCGACGAATTGATTTCCACGAGCCTGCTTGATCGCTTCAACGGCATCATCGGTGCGGTTGGGTGTGGTGCGACGACCTACCCACAGTCCGATGCGAAAGGGCGTGTTGCCCCAGCGTTTGTCGCCGTGTTCGAGTGCCTTGCGACGAATCGACTCACAGGCACAAATAAGTGCCGTGGCCCGCTGAAACTGTTGAATCGTGAGCAGTCGCAACGTGTACCGCATCAGCACGGCCACGCCTTCATCACCCACTCGTCCCGCCACAACTCCCTGCAATCGCCGCAGAGCCATCGTGTAAGCGGACAGGCCCAAGTAGGCTTCCGTTTTACCACCGCC
>SIAF01000098.1 GCA_009691905.1 Planctomycetaceae bacterium
CCAGCCCGATCCGAATTCCGTCCACCATCGCGCGTCCTCCGTGAGCCGTTGAATGAACAACCACACGGAGAACTTCTTACAACATCAACCCTCCTGGCGCAAGTCTTCCTAAATTGCCAAGACCCCCCAAAGTGCGCGCTGGCCCTGCCGATCGCCGCCCTTCATCCGGCTCGATTGGACTCGGCAACCACGCTTCCCTCCCTTCCCGACAGCCCGGCGATCGCGCGTCAGCCGGCAATCTTTCAACTCAGCCTGTCGAGCTGGTTGCTGGTCGCGTGGATCGGCGGGGTGCTGTACTTTCTCGCCCGACTTCTGGGGCAATGGTGGATGGTGCGGACGATGCTTTCGAGACTGGCGGACGTTACTGATCGGCACGCGTTGCAGAGTGTCGTCGCCAACTGCCGGCAAATGCGTCTGCGTCGCCAGCCCGAATTGCGGGTCTCGAACGACTCCGGCAGTCCCTGCCAGATCGGCATCGTGCGTCCCGTCATCGTTTTGCCGGCGGTGGTTCTCGAGTCGTGCTCGGCCGAAGTCGTGGACGCGGCGGTGATCCACGAGTTGGCACACGTCAAGCGGCGCGACCTGCTGTGGAACTGGCTGCCGGCGCTGGCCGAGGTGCTGTACTTTTTCCACCCGCTGGTGTGGCTGGCGAAGCGCGAATGGCGTCTGGCTCAGGAAATCGCCGCCGATCAACTGGCGGTCGGTGCTGCGCGCGTCGACGTGGCCCAGTACGCCGAATCGTTGCTCGAACTGGTGGCCAAATGTCGCACGACGAGGTTGCATGCGCACCTGGTCGTCAGCGTCAGTGAAACGTATGCCCAACTCAGTCGCAGGATGATCGCCATGCAGACCTTTCGAACGCTGTCGGCACGTTGCCGAATCGCCGCCGCTTTGGTGGTTGCCGTCGCTGTCTGCGGGGTCGCACCGTGGAAGCTGACCAACCGCGAAGCACAAGCCCGGTTTCCCGCAGCCGCGGAACCTGCACCCGCCGCCGCCGATTTGGAGCGTTCTGAGCCACCTCTGAAATCGGTTGAGGCCGTCATCGCCAGGATCGAGGGCCTCGGGGGCGACGTCGTTTACGACGAAACGCGTCCCGGCCGACCGGTAATTTCAGTCAGCCTGTTCAAAACGAAGGTCACCGATCACGACCTGCGGGAACTGAACGCCCTGACCGATCTGAAAGTGCTGACCCTCGACGGCACCAAGGTTACCGACGCCGGGCTAGCGCATCTGGCCGAAATGACAACGCTGCGTGCGCTCGACATCAACAGCACCGGTATCACCGACAAGGGACTGGCGCATCTGAAAGGGCTGACGCGCCTTGAGCAACTGGGACTGATCGAAACCAGGGTCACCGACGAGGGACTCGTGAATCTCGAGGGAATGACGCAACTCGTCATGTTGCTCCTGAGCAAGACTCCGATCACCGACGAGGGACTGGTTCACCTGAAAGGACTCAACCGACTGGCTACGCTGATGCTCGACGGCACAAAGATCACCGACGAAGGATTGGCGCACTTGCAAGGGCTGACCAGTCTGCGCGATCTGCGGCTGAACGACACGCGCATCGGCGACGCCGGGTTGCGACGCCTCACAGGACTATCCCATCTGCAGACGCTGGTACTCAACAGCGCCCCGGTGACCGACGCGGGCCTGGCTCAACTGATCGAACTGCCCGACCTGCAAACTCTGTTACTCACCGACACCAAAATTACCGATGCCGGGTTGCTGCACCTGGGGCAGATGACGAGTCTGCAATCGCTGGGCCTTCGACAAACCGAGATCACCGACGCCGGATTAGCGCCCTTGAAACGACTAAAGCATCTGCGAACGCTGGATATCGCCTACGCCAGGGTCACCGAAGAAGGCGCAAAAAACTTGCAGACAGAACTGCCGGGCTGCAAAATCACCTGGGACGCTCGACAAAAGACGATTGGCGAATTCGTTAATGAATTTTCGAAGGCCGAATACTCCTGGCAACAGCACGAGGTCGCGCGACAGATCATTGCCCACGGCGATAAGAAAATCATTCCCAAAATGACGAAGTTCCTCGAAACCACCGACCGTCATCGACGGTGCAATGCTGCGCTGGTGCTTGCCGGCCTGGGCGATCCCCGGGGCCTGCCCGCCCTCATCGGCGAGTTGAAAGACAAGAACCCGCGCCCCGCTGTTTCCGGCGGCCGCTTGCGATCGAATGGAACCCCCGATGACGAGGGCCAGATCCTGGAAGATCGCTATTACGCGGCAACTCTCCTCGGGCAACTAAAAAATAGGGAGGCGGTCCCCGCGCTGATCGAAGCCACGACCGACAAAACAATCCACTACGCCGCGGCGATTTCGCTGGGAGAGATCGGCGATAAGAGCGCCATTCCGGCTTTGCGCAAAATGGCCGCCGACTTTCCCGATAACAAACTCTGGGCCGGATACGGCCTGGCGGCACTGGGTGAACAGCAGGGCTTCGATTTGCTGTTCGAGGCGGCACTTTCCGACTCCCGCTGGACCGAGCGTCGGCACGCAGTGGAGGCCCTCGGCAAAATCGGCGACTCGAAAGCGGTGCCGACCGTCATCAAGGCTCTCCACGACAGCCACGTCAATGTCCGGGTGAGCGCGGCAACCGCCTTGGGTCAAATCGGCGACCCGGCCGCACTGGACGCTCTAACCGAAGCGCTGACCGATACCGAAGCGACACAGTTCCATGCCCCTACAACCACCGCCCGCGCGGCGCAAACGGCAATCGAAGCCATCAAGAACAAGAAGTAACGCGTCACGATTTGCTGCCGCGTCATTGTCCTGGTACTTCCAGCCGATCAGACCCCAAGCCGGCTTAGCATCGCCCCTCCACCGGCGATCCATTGCAACTCGCTGGCTTGCTTGGCCGTATGACATATCAAGATTGACAAATGCGTCCTCGACCGCGAAAGTACAGTAGTGCTTAACCGCACTTCGGAGATTGAATTCCTGTAAGAGGCCTGTTGAAAAAGGGGACAGGCACCGCCGAAACACGTCGGATTTCCCGGTATTTATCTCTTCTCGTCAGAGCCAGTCCCCATTTTCAACAGGCTGTCAGGCCGCTTGAGGCGACTCGTCAGGCCCGGCAGCATACCGTCGAAATTGTGCCTTGCTGCAACCACCATTCGCGTTCGAGGAAAGCTGCGATGAATCTTTCGGCCAGCGACAAGCGACGATTGTCGACCCCGATCTCACGCCGCCGACTGCTCCAGGCCGGCGGGATCGGCGCTTTGTCTCTGGGCCTGCCTGGCATGGTGGCTGCAGGCGTCGATGGCGATCGACGACTTGGCGGCGGTGCTGCCGAGAAGTCGTGCATTTTCATTTTGCTGTGTGGCGGGCCCAGCCACCTCGATACGTGGGACCTGAAGCCCGCGGCGCCGGCCGAAATTCGTGGCCCCTACCGGCCGATTGCCACGACCGTCCCTGGCATGCAGCTCTCTGAATTGCATCCGCGTCTGGCCACCATGACCGGGCATTTCAGCCTGATCCGGTCGATGACGCATGTGGGCAACATCAGCAATCATTTCGACGCCATGCACCACTGCCTGAGCGGCCAGGCCGATGCACCGCTCGACTCTCCCTACATCGGTTGCATCCTGGCGAAGGTTCGACCCACGCAGCGCACCGTCGCGCCGTACGTCTGGCTGATCAAGTGTGTCGGCGATCCCGTCTTCTGCGCCCCGAATATCGGCACGGGGGGCCACCTGGGCATGACCCACAGCCCGCTGTTCGTCGGCTCGGCAACCAATCACCCCGCCATGCCCGGTTTCAAAGCTCCCGACGAGTTACTGCCCGCCGTGGCGCCCGATCGAATGCACGAGCGCAGCCGGTTGCTCGAAGGCCTGAATCCCGCCGAAAGCGCCAGCGTGGGAAATCGACCCATGAAAGAATGGCAGGATTTACACGGCCGCGCCTTCGAGCTGGCAAGCGGATCGGGCGGACGCCAGGCATTCGAGCTCGAACGCGAGCCAGTGAACGTGCGCGACCGCTACGGCATGCATCCGCTGGGACAAAACCTGCTGTTGGCGCGCCGGCTGGTCGAGGCGGGAGTCGGGTTCGTCACCGTCAACGGCTGGACCGGCCCGGCTCCGGGCGCCGTCGGGGGGGGGCCGCCCAGTTCGAGCTGGGACATGCACGGCGGCGAAATGGGAATGGGGAGCGCCTTTGGCGCCGGTTCGTACGGCATGGGCTGGTGCTTGCCGTGTCTCGATGAAGCTCTGACGGCATTGCTCGTCGATCTTGAAGACCGCGGCTTGCTCGAGAGCACTTTAGTGGTGGTCGCCGGAGAATTCGGCCGCACGCCGAATATCAATGCACCCGGCTCCAACCCCGGTCGCCAGCACTGGCCCTCGTGCTATTCGGCAATCATTGCCGGCGGCGGCACTCGCGGCGGCATGGTCTATGGCGAGTCCGACAAGATCGGGGCCTACGTGAAAGACAAACCGGTGCGCCCCCAGGACCTCGGCGCCACGATTTACCACGCCCTGGACGTCCCGCTCGACCTGCGTCTGGGCAAAGACGGCTTCACCCGTCCCATCAGCTCGGGCCAGCCGATCCTGGAACTGTTCGGATAGAGGAACGCGGTTTCCAGCGCATTGCCCCATCCGGCCACGCCACAATGAGGGCGGCGTGCCGCAACGAGTAGGTCATGCTGTGCATGACAGTGTGCGGCAATGCGACATCGCCCGCAGCGAGACGTTCACGTCATGCACGGCATGACCTACTGACGACCGACTTGCCGCGTCTGCAATCTCAGTGCCAGAACGCCCCTGCTCCGGGCAGGTGGCTTAAGTCGCCTGTTCGTCAGGCGTCGCCTGTTCTGTCGCCTGTTCGTCAGGCCCGGTCAAGGATTTTGGCGCCAATTTTTTCTGCTCGCGCTTTGCGCGTTTTACGTCGAGCCGGTTCTTCTTCTCCTGATCACGATGTCGCTTGGCGTAGGTGTTTCGTTTTGTGGCGATCGGAAGCTCCGTTGTTCTGGGGAAATGGGGAAAGCCAGCCGCCTCGGCAACCAACACCCCAAATTGTAGGCCACTCGCACCTCTGCGAATACCCCGGAATCGCAGAGAATGCACTCAGCCGTTCTTGATCGTGGAAGACGATCGTCGAAACAGCCGCATTTTTTCGATCGGCGGCGGGGAATCGGCCCCCCGCGCGGCCACGTCACCGACGCCGGGCTGGTCCACTTGTCTGGGATGACGAACTTGAAATCGCTGGATCGCCGCAAGCACGCAGGTCGCCAATTCGGGAATGCGACATCGCCCGCCACGAGACCTTCACGTCATGTTCAGCATGACGTACTCATTGAGGAGGACCGACGATCGAGTTTGCCAATGGCGCCGGTTTGATATCATGCAGGCACAATGATCGACCGCTTTCTGATCGTGGCCTCCGGAGACTTGCGGCCCGACGCACATCGCATCCTCTTTTGCGACGGCAGCGGGGGGCGGCATTACCGGGCCGAGACTGACATCGAGCTCAGTCACTGGCGACCCAATCACACACCCGCTCAATTCCGGGCGGGCACGTCGACCGAAATCTGTTTTCGATTCCTCGACACGCCGGTTACCGGCCCGTGGACGCTGGCGGTCAACAACCATCTCGACGTCGACGGCCTGCTCTCGGTCTATGCCCTGATTCACCCTCGCCACGCGCTGGAACACCGCAAGACGATTATTCAGGCCGCCGAAATGGGAGACTTCTGGGGATGGGGTGAACCGCCGGCGCAGCGCCTGTTTCAGGGACTGACGCGGCTCATGCATCAGCGGTCTGAGGAAAACCTACCCACGCAGTCGATCTACGACGAGGTCTTCGAGCGCGCTGCGGGGTTCATCGACGCCAGCGATCCCGACCGTGTCGCTGTCGACGAATCACTTGAGCCATTGCGGCAGGGGGTCGCTCTGGTCGAACGAGGCGCCATCCAACGCATCGAACGCGGCCATCGCTTAACGCAGTATCTGCTGCCGGCGGAAGTCGTCGGCCTGGCCCTCGACCGGGTCGTCTACGTCCCCGGTTTTAACGAAGCCATCTCTTCGGCAGCGCTGCTTTGGCCGCAGGTGCGGGCCCGGTGGGATTCCCAGCGAGTTTGTCTCGTCTCTGCCGAAGCGCCGGGCGGTTGGCACCACGACCTGTGGTTTCCGGGCTATCTCTGGGCCGACACCGAACACCTGTGGAGGGTGCCGGGCATCCATTTCAACAATGACATGCAGACCTACGATCTTTCCCTCGCTCGACTGACGGCCGCGGTGCAAGGCCTGCAGCGCATGGAAACGGCCACCGGAACCTGGGCGCTGGGGGATGGCACGACGCCGTTCCACGCACAGCTCCAGAGCTGCTTTCCCGTTGTCTTGCGCTTCGTCGATCGAGATGTGCGGCCCGCCGTCAGCCGATTGACGCCTGAAACCGTAGCCGCCGAGCTTTGTGACGTCTTCGAGTGATCGCTTGATTGGGCAGCCCGGCTTTACGTCAAGGCCCCGTAGGTCGCTCGCGTCGATTGAATTGGGAGTAGGGAACCGGCGGATGCTTGAACGGGCGGAGTTCTCGCGGTACGACGGCACGAAATAAAGTCTGGTCGGCATGCCACGTCTGATCGTGCCGCCGATCGCCCTGGCGCGGGGCGGTCGAACCGCGTAGGCACGGGGTAAGGCTGCGGTCGTTTCCGATCGAGCGTTGACGGCGGTTTGTAATATCTTGGTGTAGTTCAGGTGGAGGGCCGGATGTCGAACGCAGTTGCGGCGCGTGCGGGCGATTTGCCAGAGTCTTCGTCGATACGGGTTGATAGCTTTCGTGCGTTGTACGCGCGCGAGCTCAGGACAATCACCGCGGCCGATCTGCTGGGCCTCGAGCGCGAGCTACTCTCTCGCTCTGAAGCTTCGGCCCCCAACGAGGGCGAGATCGAACCGGTTGAAGGCAACCGCGGCCGAGACGATCAGCGCGTCGAAGCTGAGCTGACTCGGCTGATCAAACGCTGGGAAAAGCTCGTTGCGACCGATTTGCCACGTGATACAAGACAGGCACAGGCAGCGCCGCCGGGCGCCCCGCAAGCCTTGCACGAGTCTGATCCGTTGGACGCATCGCGCGTCACGAGCGAAGCGCGGAAAATCGCAGATTCTCTGGAATCATTCAGGAAGGGGGGGCGCCGAGGCGTCCCGCGCGGCGCTGAGATCCGAACCGAAAGTGCCGCGCCGGGTTCTCCGCCAAATCAGTCGCTTCGCGAAGATGAGAAAGCCGTGGCTCGTGCCCGCGATGTGGTCGAAGACCTCGAAGCGTACCGGCGAATGGACGAGCAGCCGAATGACCCGGGCTTCACTGTACAGGTCGATCAGGCGACCGGCGAGCCGTTCGTCACGTTCGTCGAGAGCGACCGTGTCGGCCTGGCTCTTTCAGGCGGAGGGATTCGCAGCGCGACGTTTAATCTCGGCTTGCTGCAGGGATTGGACCATCACAAAGTGCTGAATCTGGTCGATTACCTTTCCACGGTTTCCGGCGGTGGTTACATCGGCGGCTGGTGGTCGACGTGGAAGTTCCGCAACTCGGCCACGCGGCTGCAGCAATTGCCCGTGCCGCCGCAGTATCCGACTCGGGCGCCAAACCCACCGGGGTTTGCGCGGCATGAGGCGAACGAGGTGCGGCACCTGCGCGAATTCAGTAATTTTCTCGTTCCCAGGGCGGGGTTCTTCGACGCTGACGTCTGGGACGGGGTCGCCGCGCTCTTAAGCGGCATGACGGTGTCGTTGTTTCTGGGGGCGTCGTTGTTGTTCCTGACAGTTTGCGTCTGGTTGTCGGGCGTCTTTCTGCTGGTAGGGACCGGAGGCTTCCTGGGATTGTTGGCGGGCGTTGCAATGGGCTTCGTCACGCTGGCAATACTGGTCG
Organism: Planctomycetaceae bacterium; assembly: GCA_009691905.1. Lineage (GTDB taxonomy): Bacteria > Planctomycetota > Planctomycetia > Planctomycetales > Planctomycetaceae > SIAF01. The sequence continues at coordinate 7,879 of SIAF01000098.1, forward strand.
TCTCCGAGGGACGCTGGCAACGTGCTTCGGGCCTTCTGGGTAGTGGCGACGCGCGGGGGGCCAGCGCCACCATGATGTCGTTGAGCCTGGCAGCGTCGATCGTCGCGGCAATGTCGCTGGTGTACCTCAACAACTGGCTTGACTATGGCAAGCTGGTCTCGTGGCACGACATTCGATTGAAGGCCGGCACGCCAGTGCATGCGTACCTGTGGGCCGCCGGTCCGGCCATTGCCTGGGGACTGGTTCCAGTGCTGCTGCTGGTGATTCGGCCAATCCTTGACCGATTCGTCTGGTCGGGAGACGGGGCCGTCGCCGCGGCTTTTGCGCGCTTACTCGGGCGGTTGCTGCGCCTGACCCTGTTCTGGGCGATGTTCGCGGCGACGTGGGAGATCGCGCGGTATGTCTACCATCAGTTCGACACTGCGGGCTGGGCGTGGGTCATGGGGGTGCTGCTGGCGGCAGCGGAAGCTTTTCGCCGCGTGCGGAATTGGGTCAGCATCAGTCCGTCGGAAGCGCGCACGGGCAGTCTGTACTCGACGCTGAAGCCGCTCGTCCCGCAGGTGCTGGCGTACCTGGTGATCTTCTGCGGTCTCGTGCTGGTGACGATCGGCATGGTGTCTCTGATCGATCGCCTGCCCTCGCAATTCTGGTTGATTCCTGTGGTCGATCTGGCCCTGGTGGGACTCGTATTGTGGCTGGTCGATCCCGAGCAGCTCGGACTGCGGGCCATCTATCGTCGCCGGATCGTGCGGACATATCTGGGGGCGTCGAACCCGCTGGCTGCCGCCCAGACCGTCGGCCCAACCGAGGCCTGCTACAATCGCTGTGCCATCGAGCACCCGCAGGACGATTTGCCGCTGTCGAAAATGCAACCTGATGAGGCCCCGTACCGGCCGATTCACCTCGTCTGTTGCGCAGCCAACGATTTGACGGGCGACCAACTGAGCAATCTGGGCCGGGGGTCGCAAAGCGCCGTACTGTCTCCGTTGGGAATGACGCTGGGCGATTACTGGCGCCGCGAACCTTCGGCGACATTGGGGGCAGCGCTGACCGCTTCGGCCGCGGCGTTCAACCCGTTGATGGGGTCGATTTCGCGACAGTTGGGGCCGGCGGTCACCTTTCTTCTGGCGGCACTAAACCTGCGGCTGGGATTGTGGGTTCAGCACCCGGCGACCCCTCCAGGACAACCTCGCGACTTGTTTCCCGGCTGGCGGATGCTGACCGAATTCTGGTCGGATTCGCGCAGCGGCATGACACTGCCGCCGCGGGTGCCGCCGCCGGGGTCACCCACCCCGCCAACGCCTGCCGCATCGCACGTCCATCTTTCCGACGGCGGACACTTCGAGAACCTCGGTCTGTATGAGCTGGTTCGCCGACATTGCCGTTATATCATCGTGTCAGATTGCGGGGCCGATCCGGAGTCGGTTTTCGACGATCTGGGCAACGCCCTAAGACGTATTCGCGAGGACTTCGGCGTCGAAATCGAACTGGACATTACGCCGTTGAAACCAGGCCAGGACAATTGCGCCGCGCAACATATGGTGGTCGGAACGATTCATTACGACACGCAGTGCGACTACGACCAGGGCATTATCCTGTATTTCAAGCCGACCGTGACAGGCGACGAGCCGGATGACGTCTTGCAGTATAAGACGCGCAACACGGCCTTTCCGCAGGAGACAACGGTCGACCAGTTCGACGACGAGAAGCAGTGGGAGGCGTACCGCCGGCTGGGAGAGCACACGGCCCGGTCGGCCCTGCGGTTTCTCGAAGGCGATGCGATCACGGCGCTGTCCCGGTACCGATTGTTCTCTGAGGCGTACTGGCGCTGGTACCCGACTGTGCCCGACCAGGAGCGAAAAATGCTCGACCAGACCGAGCGTTTTTCGCGAATTCTGGCCGAACTGCGCGAAAGCGGCGCAAACCGATTGATTCACGAACTACTGCCCGAGGCTGACCGAGTCCAACCGCCAGGCACGCCTGTCGCGCAGCCCGGGAAAGAGGGCCTGATGGTTATGGAGATCGCGCAAGTTATGGAAGATGCTTTTATCGCCTTGTTGCTGGACCGCAACTGGACGTCTCCGTTGTATTCCGGTTGGATGAATTTGTTCTACCGCTGGACACGCTCGTCAATGTTCCGCGACTGGTGGCCCAGCCTTGAATCGCTGTACAGCCGCGATTTTCGGAGCTTTCTCAACGACCATTGTCGGCTCGCGCCGTTTACTCCGGGCCTGGCGGGACCGGCCGCGCGCAGCGTCGCCCCGACAACGCAGCAGGCACTGGAACACCTGGGTCTGTACCAGTGGTACCGCGAGCGCAAGCGCACGCCGGTCAGAAGCACGGCCAGTACTTACAATTACCTGCTGGAGTTTCACCACCCTCATGGGCAAACATTGCCCGTCGGATTTCTGGAATTCGGGATCAAGCAAACGGGCCCGCCGTTGGCCGGTCCGATCGCAGAATGGTTTACTGACGAACTGTTCGTCACGCCGTCGCTGCGCGGGACGAATATCGCCGCCGCCTTCCTACCGGAGATTATTCGCGAGCTGCACAAGCAACACCAGGTCGTGCAGGTCGAGGTCGAGCTGCCCTCTCAGCAGCCCAACGGCAGCGCGTTGCGAACCGACCAGGCCCACCGCGCGTTCCGCAGCGACCTGGTGCGGCTGTACAAGTCGCTGGGGTTCAAACTGCGCAACGATGGCAGTAGCCAGGTGCTGGTGTATAAGCTGTGAGAAATGTTACACTCTCACTGTCGCGCGCATTCCGCCAGACTTCAGGGAGCCCCCCCGCATGCCGCCATCGCCTCCTTCGCACCCGATGATCAGTCGGCGGACCATGCTGCAGGCCGGCTCGGTGGGGCTGCTGGGGCTGGGCATGAATCACGTCGCAGGTCTCCGGGGGCTTGCCGCCGAAAACGGGGTCGTCGCCCCTCAACCGCGTGCCAAAGCCGTGATTTACATCTTTCTGTCGGGTGGCTTAGGTCAGCACGACAGCTTCGACCTGAAGCCCCAGGCTCCTGACAACATCCGTGGTGAATTCTCGCCCATTTCCACTCGGACGCCCGGTGTTTTCATTTGTGAGCATCTGCCGCAACTGGCAGTCCGCAGTGAGAGCTGGGCTCTGGTTCGCTCGCTGACGCATCCCTACAACGAGCATTCGATTGGCCACCATGTGATGCTCACGGGACGCACCCCGGTTCCCCTGGGCTTTGATGGGAATCGTCCGAAGCCGACCGATAACCCGTCGATCGCGTCGATCGTCACGGGAGTCGTTCCTCGGCGGAACAACCTGCCTCCGGCCGCCGTGCTGCCGGAGAAGCTGTTCCATGTCACCGGCCGGACGATTCCCGGGCAGTTCGCCGGCGAGATGGGGTCGAAGTTCGATCCGTGGTTTATCGAAGCCAGTCAGTATCGCGACGCCAGCTACGTTCACGGAGCTTTTCCCGAGTATGGGTTTCAGCGCCAAAAGGGATCAGCCACGCCGGCGAACTATCGCTTCGAGGCCCCGCGAATCGAGCTCGCCCAGGGGCTTTTGCGGAACCAGTTTCAGTCTCGCGTCCAATTGCTCGAGTCGATTCAGCAGCAACGTCTCGAACTCGATCAGGCCGCGCAAGTCCGCGAGTTCGATCGGCACCGACAGACGGCGGTCTCGATGCTGATGGAAGGCCGCGTGCATCGCGCCATGGATGTGCATGCGGCCGATGCGGCTTCACAAGAGCGGTACGGGCGAAATTCGTTTGGCTGGTCGCTGCTCATGGCGCGGCAACTCGTGGAAGCGGGCGTCAGCCTGGTGCAGGTCAACCTCGGCAACGACGAGTCATGGGACACGCACGAGGCGGCGTTCGGCAATCTCAAAAACTTTCTGTTTCCGCCCACCGACAAGGCGGTCTCAGCGCTCATCGACGATTTATCCGAACGCGGCCTGCTCGACGACGTGTTGATTGTGATGGCGGGTGAGTTCGGTCGAACTCCAAAGGTCTTCACATTCCCGGGTGCGGAAACAAAATTGCCGGGACGCGATCACTGGGGCGCGGTGCAGACGGTCTTCTTCGCCGGTGGTGGAGTTCGCGGCGGCACCGTCGTCGGCTCATCCGACTCGCTTGGCGCCTATCCCCGATCTGACCCGCAAACACCCGAAAACATGGCGGCCACGATTTATCAGTCGCTGGGCCTGCCTCCGACAATCACCTGGAAAGACGCCCTGGACCGCCCGCACCAGATCTACCACGGCGATCCGATCGCGGGATTGATGAGCTGAATGCCATCAGGTCGGTGAAATGATCTTTTCGTCGCCCCGGCCGTCGTGCATCGCTCGCTCGCGTTTCGCCGCCGAGTTCACTCGGCGCGTGTCGCATGGCACCGTAACGCGAGTCGCAAGCGACGCGGCGAAACATCTCACAAACCAGGTATTCGCAGGTATTCGTCAGACCCGCAGGTCATGCTGTGCATGACGGTGGCTCGAATGCGGCATCGCCCGCCACATGACCTACTGGCTGCCTGGCGAGGAAAAAGCAATACTGTGCCGGGCACTCACAAGCGAGGACATCCATGACAAAAGCCCAAGATTGGATTGAGGGCTTGCAACTTCAGCCGCATCCCGAAGGGGGCTATTTCCGGGAAACGTATCGTTCGCCCGAGACAATCGCCCGGCAGCACCTGCCGCCGCGTTTCTCCGGCGACCGGGCGTTCGCGACAGCCATCTACTTCCTCCTGCAAGGCGACGACTTCTCGGCTTTGCACCGGATCAAACAAGATGAAATATGGCACTTCTACGAGGGCTGCTCATTGACGATCCGGGTCATCGATCCCGGCGGCGACCTCAGCTCCATTCGCCTGGGACGAGACGCGCGGGCGAGGGAAGTGCCGCAAGCGGTCGTCCGGGCCGGTTGCCTTTTCGGCGCGCGGGTGAACGACCCGCGCTCGTATGCTCTGGTGGGCTGCACCGTTGCCCCCGGCTTTGATTTCGCCGACTTCGAGATGCCGACCCGACAAACACTGGTCACACTCTATCCGCAGCACAAGGCCATCATCGAACAACTCACCCGCTAAATCATCGTGCGTGATTCGGCAGCCGTCAGGTCATGCTCAGCATGACCTACTGAATCGGCGGCGAAACGTGAGCGAAACAGGACTGCGCGCCTATTCAGCATGCCGCTCAAGGAACTCGGCCACGTGACTTGTCCACAGGTCGGGGCGCGTACGGTAGCACGATTCGTGGCCGACTTCGGGGAAGATTTCGAACTGCTTTTCGCCCGACAGCGCATTGACGACCGCCTGCACTTCCGAAACGTCGACGCGCTGGTCGTCGTCGCCGTGCATTATGAGGGAGGGGCAGGTCACCCGGGTCGCGTAGTCGACCGGGTTATGTGCGAAGCCGTTCATCCCGTGTTGGACGCCTCCCCAGAAAACCAGCAGTTCGGCACACGGAAACGACGGTAACCGCATCGCCGCAAAGCGGTGTCGTACGGTTCCCAGCAGCCGATCGAAGGGGCACTCGATGATGATTCCCGCCGGCTGCACATCATCGTGCGCGATCGCCCGCAGGATGGCGACGCTGCCCATTGATCGGCCGAACAACACCAACGGCACACCGGGAGCTTCCCCTCGGGCGAATCGGCAGGCGCTCGCCACGTCGGCCCCTTCGTACACACCCAACGTCGTCGTGTTGCCGCTCGAACCCCCGCTGCCGCGAAAGTCGACAAGCAGCGTGCTGCACCCCAGGTTGTGAAATTCCTGGGCTTCATTCAAGAGCCGGTCTTTGCCCGACCCGTAGCCGTGGAACAGGCAGACCATGGTGTGCGGCTGGGCATGCGGTACGTACCAGGCCTCGAGCTCGATGCCCTCGGTGACCGGGATCATGTGAACCGAGTACGCAAGCCCCAGGTCGCCGGGCGTCCTGTCGTTCGTCGGACGGGGGAGATTAACGCCCGTTAGCAGGACACCGGCCTTGGCCAATCCCGACAACTGCTCGGGTCGGAGCGTCGAATTTCCGCCGGACGAGAAGTGCGTCATCGACCAGGCATGCTGATATGTCCAGAGGTTAAGCGTGCCGAAGGCCAGAAGCAGCAGGGTCGCGAGCGTGCGCCATTGATGCTTTCGCAACCAGCGCCAGAGCGCCTGCGGTCGGGAAAGGGGTGGCGTGGACATAACGGATGGGGGAGGACACAGCGTGTGTGGTGAATTCGCCGATGGGTTCACAATTCAGTGACGTAGGTCCTGCTATGCATGACGGCGTGCGGGAATGCGACATCACCCGCGAGGAGACGTTCACGTCATGCTCAGCATGACCTAATGACGGCGTCGTCGCACTGTATTGTCCCAGATTCGAACGAGGGATTCCATCTGAACTCCGAAGGCGATCCTGGCGTTGCGGCCGTCCCGACTTACGTCAATTCCGCGCCCCACCCGAAAGTGCGATCGGCGCTCGAAATGTAGCATGACCGTCCAATCCCTCCCGTTGACTCCTTCCCTCGAACTTCCGACAATTGCCATGTGAGCACTGACACCATCAAGACCGATCCAGAAACACTTTCGGACGCCCAGGCCGTTATCGCAGCTCTCGCATCCGGGCAGAAGCCAGACCCAGTCATCGTCAGACGCATTCACGAGCGCTCGGCCAAAACGCGCGAACGAGTCCTGCGTGAGCATGGCCCGGTGGATATCGCCGTGCCCTCGATTCGTGAATTTCGAGACTCATGAAGTGCATGACGGCATGCGGGAATGTGACATCGCCCGCTACGAAACGTTCGCGTCATGCTCAGCATGACCTACTGACTCAAACACGACGGGGGAAAATATGACGCCAAACGATGACTTGCCACCAATCGTTCCGGGTGATCCGGACGCATGGCTGCCGGATGGTCAGGGTATGGAATTGGGCCGGCCCCGCTGGCCGGAATTCGACCATGTGGGACCGCCTGAACCGCGCCTTGGACCAGCGCAGGCCGAACCGGAACCAGAGCCTGAACTGGAACCCGCGACGTCATGGGGCTGGGGGATTTTGCTTACGGCCGGGGCGGCGGCAGTGTGCCTGATCGGGGGGATCGGAGCCGCGGCGTGTGGCGCGTTTTCCAGCAAGAAGCGATAGGTCTCAAACACGACGGGCAACTCTTCAATTGCAAACATCGCGACAACACGCGTCGGTGCCAAGCGAACACGCCGATTGCGACTCATGGAAAGAAAGCGCTGGAATGCGACATCGCCCGCCACGAGACGTTCATGTCATGCTCAGCATGACCTACTGACTCGGCGGAGTAACGAGTGATCTGCGAAGGAGATTCGGATGCAATCCGAAGCCGTGATCTATGTGGTTGGCGCGACGGGATCGTTTCCAACGCGAGGCTTCCTGACGGCTTTCCTTACGGCTCTCCTATTTCGTTTTGGTCACTCGATCCCATTGATTAGCAGCAGCGGTATTCTGCAGGCCGGTGAAGGAGTGCCCGAGTGGTTTACACATCAAATCACACTCTGGCTGCTCGGCGGACTTTCCATCCTTGAAATTTGGGCCACAAAAGATCCAAACATCAAGGACTTGCTGGATCAATTCGACGGGAAAATCAAGACCGTCGTATCCTTCCTTGTGTCGTATGGCGTATTGAGCGCAACAGATGGCGATCTGATCCACGCAACAGCCGGCGTTCACGGGGGAGCCGCTGCAATTGCGACGGGCTGCGCTGGCGGCGTCTTCGCTCTCTCGAACATTCGATCCGAGTTTTATGACGTGTTGGGCCAGATGGACCCCGACGACAGCCTCGGACTCCGACGCATCCTCTCCTGGATTGAGGACTTTTGGGTGGTTGGTGCGTTTTTCCTGCTGATCTTGTTTCCGCTCATCGTGTTGTTTTTGAGTGGACTGATCTTCCTTTCGCTGTATTTGGTTCGTAAACACCTGGAGCGTATGGACGACGCTGCAAAGGTCGCCTGCCCCGGCTGCGCCTCGCGTATCTATCCGAGCGCGGTGATCTGCCACGACTGCAAACGCACAGTCCAACGCCCGTGCGCGGTCGGCTTTTTCAGTCAGATGAAACCGACGGTGCCCGCCAATATGGCAGTGCACTGCTTTCAGTTGATCGAGCGCAGTCGATGTCCTGCTTGTGCTTCGCGACTTCAATCAGATCAGGATTGTCCTGCGTGCGGACTTCGATTGTGTGATGACCGCAACCTGATCGATGCTTACATCCAGTTCATTGATCGCCGGCGCCGCACGGTGCTCCCTGTGTGTTTCGCTTTGAGCCTGTTGCCCGTCCTTGGCGCTGTCCCTGCGATCGTCTATTACCGCCTCGCGCTGGTGGCTCCCTACCAGCGTCACATTCCGCGCGGTCGCAGAATTGTAACTCGCTGGACTTTGCGGCTCATTAATTTCGGACTTCTTGCCTTCCAGTGGATACCTGTCCTTGGTGGCTTCATGCTCCCGCTCATGGCTATGACGAGTCATTGGGCTTATCGGTCCGCGTTTCAGTCGCGATTTGAGGGCGACCGCACGAACCGCATGGTGCCGGCTCGAGCCGAAACGACGAGACGAAAATTGACGTAGGTCATGCTGTGCATGCCGGCATGCGGGAATGTGACATCGCCCGCCACGAGATGCTCACGTCATGCTCAGCATGACCTACTGACTTCGAACGAAACATTCTGTTTCGCCGCGTCGCTTGCGACTCGCGTTTCAGCCACATACGACGCGCGCCGAGTGAACTCGGCGGCGAAACGTGAGCAGAATCACGGTGGTCGGTGTTTTGCTTCTCACGATTTTAACGGGTCCGACTCCAGATCGGGCTTGGGCGCATGGGGATAGTCGACCGGCTTGTACCGAATCGCCAGTTCAGGAGTCATCAGCTTCTCGTGCTTTTGAAATCGCGACGTGAGCGCTCGGTCGAGAATGCCGCTGGAGAGCAGTGTCCGCTCGACAGGGTAGCTCGGCCGCCCCGTGTGGAACATGCGTTCGATTCCCTTCAAGAGATACGCAAAGTGCGGATGCCGTGGCTGTGTGCGTTCTTCGAAGCGGGTTGCCAGCAGTTGATCTTGGCCTTTGAGCTTCAACGCCACCGACGTTCCGCCGGCAAATCCCGGCAGCATGAAGACGGCGCCCTGCAGGCCGTCGTTGTATTGAAACAGGAACAGCGCCGCGTCGTCGATGCGGCGAACCCCCTCGGGTTGACTGGCGACCAGGGCGAGGGCGGCGTCGAATACGTCTTTCGACACGAGACCGCCGTCAATGGATTTCCAGATCGCATCCCCCTCGAGGCACTGCACCCATTTCACGCCGGTTTCGGCCCCGCGCCGTCGTTCGACCAGGCATTGAAAGCTGTCGAGCGCGTGGGCGCCGTAAATGTCCAGGCCCGAGTAACCAATGCCGACGGCAGCCTCGATCTCGCAGTCCATCGGCACCGTGATCTCCGGGTCGCGAAACGTGACAGCCAGCGACGAGCCGGCCATGAACGGAACCTTCATTTCCCGCGCCCGGTCATACATCCACCTCGCGTCGGACCAGACCGGACCCAGATGCTTGTCGTTAAAGACGGGGACCACGCGTTCATACTTCGCAAACGTGTCGGTGATCTCCTTAAAGAAGCGCCGGCGAGGATAGAGATGCTGCCCTTGATCGTTCCACGGATAATCGCCGTGCTCGCCGATGCTGATCACCCCATCGACCGGAATGCGATCGCTGCCGACGGTCACTGCCTGCTCGATCGTATCGAAGAGAGGCACGTTGTACTTTTTCGCCATCGGGCGGGCAAGATCCTTGTCAGAAAACTGCTCGACGTACATCGACGCGAGCTTCAACGCCGGCCCGGCGCCGCCATCCTGCTTCCAGCCTTCCAGGATTTTGCCGATCAGCACGTCGGCATGCAGCCCCTTCTCATAGGCCGTGATTACGGCCGCGACCGACTTCGGTTTCGTTGGCTGGGCAGCGTCCGCAGCGGACGGTTGAGCGAAGCCACCCCACAGGGCGGCGGCCGTCGCGCTGGCCAGCCAGTCACGACGGGAGATCTCTGCGGGGTTGTTCATCGGACATGTCCTTTCAGGATTGTGAAGGGTGCTAGTGCCGCATCTCGGAAACGGGGTTTCATGAAAACGGAAAATGATATATCTCTCGTCAACCCTCGATTGTGAGGCGGGAGCTTAACCAATGCCAGGGACGGCGGCGAAGATTCGGGTCAGCGAGAAGCAGCAGATCGTGTTGCAG
>SIAF01000099.1 GCA_009691905.1 Planctomycetaceae bacterium
CTCCACGAGACCTGTTTGGTCTCCCACCTCGCAATCCGCATTCAATTCCAGCACCGCATCATCCATGATGACGCGGCTTGTACTTCACCCCGGTGTCACTCGCCAAGATCAAAATCCAGCACACAACGGGTTGGACGAATGTTTACGGATGAATTTATGGATCCCCAACCACCCCAGCAGGATGCCGCAGATTCCGCACGCCAGACGATTGCCGCTGGCGGGCTTTTCACCAATTTCGTGAGACATGCATTGCCCCTTCAGGATGGAAACCAGGATCGACTGAACGGCATTTGCGAGCCGTTCTCTCCAAGCCGCTTGATGCGTATTCGTGCATCCTTCGCGAATCTTGGCCAAATCGGACGCCATTCTAGCGGTCGGCGTCGGCGAATCACAATCAAAATCGCTCTCCGAATCGCGGAAACTTTCCATTTCTTGCGGCGGCGCGGTACAGTCTAGCCGCGATCCCAGGCAGAATGAATCAACGGACGCCGACCGGCATTGTCGGCCGGCGTAACTGGCCGTTACCGCCCGATCCGTTGTTTTCCCTGGGACGAGTCGCGCAGGATTTCTGTCGTTCATTGCACCGGACCAGTTCACCAAGGCAGCGCTCTCATGGTCGAGTTCTTTCCCGACGTACCCGTCATTCGTTACGAAGGCGCTCAGACCAAAAACCAACTGGCCTTCCGACATTACAACCCCGACGAGGTCGTCGAAGGGCAGAAACTCAGGGATCTGCTGCGGTTCAGCATTTGTTACTGGCACACGTTTCGAGGCACTGGCAGCGACCCATTCGGGGCGGCCACGCTGCAGCGTCCGTGGGACGACGGTTCGAACTCGCTCGAAAACGCGGTGAAGCGCGTCGGGGTCGCGTTCGAGTTTTTCACAAAACTCGGCGCGCCGTTTTACTGCTTTCACGATCGCGACGTCTCTCCCGAAGGAAGCACACTCAAAGAATCGCATCGGCTGCTCGATGCCGTCGCCAAAGCCCTCAAAGAGCATCAGACCAAAACCGGCGTCAAACTGCTGTGGGGAACCGCCAACCTGTTCTCGCACCCCCGTTACCTGCACGGCGCGGCGACGAGCTGCAATGCCGACGTGTTCGCCTATGCCGCGGCCCAGGTCAAGAAGGCGATCGAGGTCACCCACGAACTGGGCGGCGAGAACTACGTCTTCTGGGGGGGCCGCGAAGGGTACATGAATCTGTACAACACCAACATGCAGCGCGAGCTCGATCGCCTGGCGCGGTTCATGCACATGGCCGCCGATCATGCGACGGCGATCGGTTTCAAGGGGCAGTTTCTGTTCGAACCCAAACCCAAAGAGCCGACGAAGCACCAGTACGATTTCGATGCCGCGGCGTGTCTGAATTTTCTGCGAGCCTACGACCTGACCGACAAGGTCAAGCTCAACATCGAGACCAATCACGCGACGCTGGCCGGGCACACGATGATGCACGAGCTCGAATACGCTCGCATTCAGGGGGCACTGGGCAGCATCGACGCCAACACCGGCGATCTGCTGTTGGGTTGGGATACCGACCAGTTCCCCACCGACATCTACCTGACGACGCAGTGCATGCTGGTGATTCTCGAACAGAAGGGAATTGCGCCCGGCGGGGTCAACTTCGACGCCAAGGTCCGCCGCGAGAGCTTCGAGCCGATCGACCTTTTCCACGCGCACATCGGCGGGATGGACGCGTTTGCCAGGGGCACGAAGATCGCGGCCGCGATCCGCAAAGATGGAGCGCTGTCCGACTTCGTCAAGAAGCGCTACCGCAGCTATGACGAGGGGATCGGGAAGAAGATCGAAGAGGGAACGGTCTCGTTCGCCGACCTTGAGAAGTACATGCTCGAAAAAGGAAACTCGGCCCCGAACGAAAGCGGGCGGCAGGAACTGCTTGAGAATATTGTGAATCAGTATTTGTAATCGCGACTGTTGCAGTGCCTACGGCAACGCCTCCGGCCTCGGCAGCGGCTTATGCCTCGTCTCGTGCAATAACCCGCTCCCGCGATTGAGTGACGCCGCGCCGAAGCGTTCGCGGATCTGATCGGCGGCGGCATCGAGTTGCGTCCGGCGCTCGCGCTCGGCATCGGGAAACAGGCTTTGTTGCACCTGGGCCGACGCTTCGAAGCCGCTGACGCCGACGCCGATCAGGCGGATGCGGCCGCCCTGGGCGGGGAGTTTTGTCGCCAGCAGTTCGGCGGCGGCGGTCCAGATTTCATCGGTGATGTCGGTCGGTTGCGGCAACGTCTTCGCGCGGGTGATCGTCTGGAAATCGGCAAAGCGGACCTTGAGATTGACGGTGCGCCCCTTCAAGCCATGCCGTCGCAACCGGCAGCCGACGTGCTCGGTCAGTTCTCGCAGCCACGAGCGCAGAATTTCGCAATCATCCAGGTCAACGGCGAACGTCGTCTCGTGCGAGATCGACTTCGCCTCACGATCGGGAACGACCGGCCGGTCATCGATGCCGCGCGCGAGTTGTGCCAGGTGCTCGCCCCATTCGCCGAACCTCCGGCGCAGCTCGTCGACGGGAAGCTGTCGCACGTCGGCGATCGTCCGCAGGCCGAGCTTCTCGAACGCCGCGCCGGTGACGCGCCCGACCCCCCACAATCGCCCGACGGGAAGCGGATCGAGAAAGGCCTGCACCGCCTGCCGATCGACGACGACGAACCCGTCCGGTTTTTTCAGGTCGCTGGCGATTTTCGCCAGGAACTTGTTGGGGGCGACGCCGACCGATGCGGTCAACCGCAGTTCGTCGCGGATCTCGCGCTTGATGCGGCGACCGATCTCGACCGCCGACCCGAACAGTGCTTCGCACCCGGTCACATCCAGAAACGCTTCATCCAGCGAGAGCGGTTCGACCAGCGGTGTGTAGCGCAACAGGATTTCGCGGATCTGGTCGGAGACCTGCGCGTAGAAACCGTGCCGAGGTGCGATCACGATCGCCTGCGGGCACAGCCGCAGTGCCGTCGACGTCGGGATGGCGCTGTGCACGCCGAACTTACGGGCGGCATAACTGGCGGCTGCAACGACGCCTCGACCTTGCGGCGACCCGGCGACGATCACCGGCCGGCCGATCAGCTCGGGTTGTTCGCGTTCTTCAACCGACGCGTAAAACGCGTCCATGTCGACGTGCAGAATCATCGGCGGCAACTCCCTTGAATTCAGATTACTTCGCGGAGTCGGCCGCAACCAGCGGGAATCGTTTTTAGATTCACGCTGAGAAGCAATCGTAGTGCCTGACGGAGACCGAGCAGCGCGCATGCGAAGAGGCGACAAGCCATAGAGCCGGCATTCAAGCGGCTGAGCGCGGATGTCGACGACACTTGCGACGCAGGCGTGATCACAGCGCAGCGCGACCCCCCCTGCCCCCCCTTGCAAAAGGGGGGAGAAGACGACCGCTTCGCGGTCGCCGCCCCGGCTGTCGCCGGCGTTTCGCGCCGCCGCTCACGGATGACCAATCGCCTCCCGGCGCGTCATGTAATACCGCTGGATTTCGGCGACGCAGTTTTGTCCGCTGGGAGAGAGAATCGCGCAGCGGGCGTCGGGAGACTTGGCGCGCTCGAGACCGGCGCGCGTGCGGGAGACGCTGCCCTCGGACAGATCCTGATCGATCTGGTCGCAGGTCAGGCCGAAGCAGGCGCACAGCGGCGCCGTCGGGTTTTTCGGGTAGACCGGTGTATTGACCGCCGACTGCGTGACGACGCGGTCGAACAGGTCGAAGTACACCACGTCACACCGGGCGTTGGAGCAGAAGAACGCCGAGTCGGTCAGGTTTTCGAGCGTCTGCGGCTCGAGGTGCGATGCCAGCGTCTCGCGGTACACCGACAGCCCCGGTGATCCACAAGTTGGGCACCGCCCATCGGTCGTATCGATCTCTCTGACGAAGGCTTTGTTCATCGCAGGATGCACGAAATCCAGGTGCTTGTTGCCGGCGTTGTTCGATCGGTGCGCTTACTCAAACAGCCACCAGCGGCGTTTGGGTTGCGGTGGTTTCTCAAAGACTTTGAAGGGGCACTGCATCAGGGTCGTCTGTAAAACGTCGAGCGAATCGGTCAAAATAAGGCGTTCGAGATCGAGCGGGGCGATGGTCCGTTCCACTCGCATTTTGTCGCGCAAGAAATCAAACACCGGTTGCCAGTACTCGACCCCCATGAAAATCAGCGGGAAGTCGAAGATTTTTTGGGTCTGAATCAGCGTGGCGGCTTCGAACGCTTCGTCCATCGTCCCGAACCCGCCCGGCAAGATCACAAAGGCCTGCGAGTATTTGACGAGCATCACTTTGCGCACGAAGAAGTACCGAAACGTGACCATGTGGTCGAGGTAGGGATTGGGCTGTTGCTCTTTAGGCAGGATGATGTTGCACCCCACCGAGACTCCGCCGGCCTCTTTCGCGCCGCGGTTGGCGGCCTCCATGATGCCCGGGCCGCCGCCGGTCAGCACGGTGAACCCCAGCCGCGAGACGACCCCTCCCACCTCGCGGCCCAACTGGTAGTAGCGATGGTCGGGGGCGAACCGGGCCGAGCCGAACACGCTGACGCACGGCCCGACGAAGTGCAATGCCCGAAACCCGCGGATGAACTCACGCAGGATGCGCAGGACGCGCAGGAACTCGGTTGTGCGCGACCGGGGCCCTTCCAGCAGACGTCGATCGTCTTCCAGCCAAACCCGTTTGTACGGCTCGAGCGGCTGTTCCAGGATCGGCGGCAAAGAAGCAACCTGCGACATAAAGACTCGCTGTCAGGGGCTGTGCGCGACTGATATGATTTCCACCGCTACAATACACGAAACCTCTCGGTCTTCGCAGCGAAGAGAGGCAACGGGTGGGCCGTTTATGCAGTCACGGAGTCGAAGAGTCGCAAAGTCACGAAGACCCAGAGACTTTTCGACTCTTCGACTCCGCCACTTTTTCAGGATTCGGCATGTCAGAGTTCGTCGAAATCGACGGTGTGCGGCTGTATCTGGGCCGCCCCGACACGTCGCCCGGTAAATGGATCGGGCAGCGCGAAATTCTCAAGCAGCTTTTGGCCTGCTGGCTCGTGGTCGACGAGGCTGACTTGCCGCTGTGTCCGCGGCTGTTGGGCATGCCGGGCATCGGCAAAACAACGCTGGGCATGGCCGCGGCACGGGCGCGCAAGCAGGATTTGTACATCTATCAATGCACGGCTTACACCCGGCCCGAAGACCTGCTGGTCACGCCGGTACTGGCCGGCGATTCGAAAATCGTCTACCACGCCTCGCCGCTCGTGAGCGCCATGATTCAGGGGGGCGTGTGCGTGCTCGATGAGGGAAATCGCATGAACGAGAAGTCGTGGGCCTCGCTGGCGCCGCTGCTCGATCACCGTCGCTCGGTCGAGTCGATGGTGGCCGGGATTTCAATCAAGGCGCACCCCGACTTCCGCTGTGCGGTGACGATGAACGAAGACGAATCGACGTTCGAAGTTCCCGATTACATTTTGAGCCGCCTGCAGCCCACGCTCACGGTCAGCTTTCCCAACCGGCGGGACGAACTGGCGATTCTCAAATATCACCTGCCGTTCGCCCAGGAAGAGATGCTCAACCTGACCGTCGAATTTTTGCAGGCGGCGCACGAGATGAAGCTCGATTTCTCGACGCGCGACGGCATCAATGTGTTGCGGTACTCGCTGAAGCGCTTGGCCCAGGATCCTCAGCATCCGCTGGGGAAAGATGCCGTGTGGCGTGAATCGCTGGCAAGTTGCCTGGGCGAAGACGCTCTCGATCTCAAGGCGCTCTCCGACCGCAGGAACCAGACGCTGGGCGGTTCGTCGGTTCCGATGGGATTGGGTGATTTTTTCTTTTCGCCCGATGACCCGCTCCATCCCGACTACCAGGGGGACGACGACGACGATGACGAACAGACGTGATCGCCGAGATCTTCCCATGCCGATCCCGTTTCTCTCTCTGAGCCCGAAAATCAGCGTTGTGCCGGTCATTCACGGCAGCGGTGATTGTGCGCTCGAGGTCAGGCGGGCGATGCTGGCCGATCGTTTCGACTGCCTGGCCGTGCCGCTCCCCCCGTCGTTTCAGCCCGACGTCGAACAGGCGATCGGGCACTTGCCGGCGATCACGCTGGTGGCGCAGGCCGAGCCGCACCGGTTCGGCCCAGTCCGGTTTGACACGGGCGACTGGTCACCCGACCAATCGGCGGAAGACGACGAGACCGATGCCGACGAAAGTCCCGCGCACAGTTACGTCCCCATCGACCCCTGTCAGCCGGTCATTGCCGCCCTGCGCGTCGCGATCGAAGAGCGGATCGCGCGCGCCTTCATCGACCTCGAGACGGCCGTCTTCCAGCCGCTGTCGACCGGTCTGCCCGATCCGTATGCGCTCAAGCAGGTGCCGCTCGAAAAATTCGCCGCCGCAGTGCTCCCTGCACTGCCGCGACTTCCTGCGGGGCAGCCGAGCGACCGCGTGACGGCGATGGCCAACCGGTTGCGCGAGCTCGAACAGCGGTACGGGTCGATTCTTCTGGTCTGCTCGTTTCTCGACTGGCCGTGGATCAAAGACGCCTACTTCTCGAAGACGCCGCAAACGGCCACGGATGACGTCGTCGAACAGACCGCAATTCACGCCGTCACGCCGCAGACGTTGCTGTTCATCCTCGGCGAATTGCCGTTTATCACCCGACTGTATGAAAGGGCGCGGGCTGAGTTGGAAGACGACGAGAACCTGTCGATCGACGGCGTCAAAGAGCTGTTGCTGGCGGCTCGCGAACAGTATCAGATCGATTTGAAAAGCCGGGCCAGAAAACTGACGCCGCACCTGTTCGCGACCTATCTCAAATACGTTCGCAACCTGTCGCTGATCGAGCGGCGGATGACCCCCGACCTGTACACGCTGATCACGGCGGCCCAGCAGTTCGCGGGGGACCAGTTTGCGATCGCGCTGGCCGAAACGGCCCGCGGCTATCGGGACACAGGCCGGCTGCCTTATCCGCCGCTGTCGGCCGGCATTGCCCAGGGCCGGCTGCCCGACGGCCAGGTTGTGCCCCTCAAGAGCCGCCTGCCCGGTCCGCCGGTCAGTTGGCGTACCTGCCGTCTGCACGCGCGCCCCGAACCAAAACAGCAACTCGAATGGCAGATGCGCTGGAACCCGTTCAACCATTGCAGTTGGCCCCCCGAGGATGTTTCGATTGAGAAGTTTCGGACGCACGTCAAAGACAAGGCGCTGGCGATCATGGGGATGGACCTGGCCCGCATCGAGAAGTTCAGCACCAGCCTGATGGACGGCCTCGACATTCGCGAGACTCTGCGGAACTGGCACACGGGCAATTTGTACGTCAAGGTGCAGCCGCCGACGCGCGGCTCTCTCGATTGCGTGATCATGCTGTTCGATTCGCCCGCCGACCCGCGCGACTATCCGTGGCGCACGACGTGGATGGCCGAGCATCACGACGAATCGACGCTGGCCCTGTTCGCCACCGATTTCCGCCGCGAGATGGTCGGCCCGGGAATCGGTCTGGCGACCTACGGCGGCGCGGTGTTTCTTTTTCCTCCGCGGCCGATTGCCGATATCTGGTCTGACCGGCGATTCGATTTCGCCGACACGCTCGAAGAGCGATTGGTCGCCGCCGCCTGCCGGCACAGCCGCGAACGGCACATCGCGCTCTTAAGCCACGCCCCGCCGGGCGCCGGCTGGCGACGGCTGGCGCGCCGCTTCGGTCGCAAACTGGTGCACGTCCCGCTGTCGCACTTCAGCCAGGAGACCGTGCAGCAGTTGCGGCTGGTACACGTCCTCAACGGCCGGCAGATTCGCAGTTATGCGGCTGATTTCATTCGGAAGGCGTGAACGATCAGAGAGGAGCGAGAAGAAAGTACGGGGTTCGGTCTGCTTTCGAGTCCAGGCCGGGTTTGATATTCTCACATGCATGTTCGATGCTTGATGCGAGGCGTTCGCCACGCATCGAATCGGTATTCGGGTCGAGACTCTCGTGAAATCACCCTGAGGTGTCGTGTGATGTGCCGCTCTATTGATCTTGTCGGGGTTGTTGGTACCGGTCGCGTCGACCGATGCTGGTTGCCGATCGCCTGTCTGACGATGGCGCTGTTGGGTTTTCATGGTCAAGCCTTTGCCGGCGAACTGGTCGAAGGCGGCGACGAACAGCCGGCGGCCGAAGAACAGGAAGAGAACGACCAGCCCGAGGCGCTTGCCGCTGCCAACCCCTTTCCGCGGCGGTTCAAAGCGCCCGATCTCGATGGGGGCAACGGCTGGCTCAATACCGACGGCGAGATCACGATGCGCGACCTGCGAGGCAAGGTCGTGCTGCTCGACTTCTGGACGTTTTGCTGCATCAATTGCATGCATGTTCTGCCCGACCTGAAATATCTCGAGCAGAAATACGGCAAGCAACTGGTCGTGATCGGGGTGCATTCCGCCAAGTTCGAGAACGAGAAAGAGACTGAAAACATCCGCCGCGCGATCATGCGGTACGACATCGAGCATCCCGTGATCAACGATTCAGACATGACGATCTGGCGCAAGTTCGGCGTCAACTCATGGCCGACGCTGGTTTTGATCGACCCCGAAGGAGAGTATTGCGGATACATCTCGGGCGAAGGCCACCGCGAAGCGCTCGAGCAGGTGCTCGATAAACTGATCGCCTTTCACAAGCGGAAAGGAACGCTTGACGAAAGTCCGGTGAAGTTCGATCTCGAACGCGGCAAGGCGGCGCCGACGGCGCTGCGCTTCCCCGGTAAGCTTCTGGCTGACGAAGCCGGTCGGCGGCTTTTCATTTCCGACAGCAATCACAACCGGATCGTCATCGCGTCGCTGGATGGCCGATTGCTGGATGCGATCGGCTCGGGCGTCATCGGCGCGGAAAACGGCGCGTACGATCGGGCGTCGTTCGATCACCCGCAGGGGCTGGCTCTGGTGGGCGAGACACTGTACGTCGCCGACACCGAAAACCATTTGATCCGCGCCGTCGATCTCGAAAAGAAACAGGTCACGACGTTGGCCGGGACCGGCAAGCAGGCGTCCGAGCGCCGCGCCGGCGGGGCATTGCTCAGAACGGCCCTCAACAGCCCGTGGGACCTGGTCGCCCTCGATGGCAAGCTGTATGTCGCCATGGCCGGCCCGCATCAGATCTGGGTGGCCGATCTCAAGAAACGGCACATCGAACCGTATGCCGGTTCAGGACGGGAAGACATTCTCAACGGCCCCCTCGCTGAGGCCGCCCTGGCCCAGCCGTCGGGAATGGCGACCGACGGCAAGTTTTTGTATGTCGTCGATTCGGAAGGCTCGGCGCTGCGGCAGGTGCCGCTCGATCGCAAGGGCGAAGTCACAACCCTCATCGGCACCTCTGATCTACCCAATGGACGCTGCCTGTTCGAGTTCGGCGACCAGGACGGGGTCGGCAGCGAGGCGCGGTTGCAGCATCCGCTGGGGGTCGCCTTCGCCAACGGTGCGCTGTATGTCGCCGATAGTTACAACCACAAAATCAAACGGGTCGATTTGTCGCAGCGGTCGGTGAAGACGTTCGTCGGCGACGGGCAGCCCGGCGATCAGGACGATCCCCCGCGATTTTCAGAGCCGGCCGGCCTGAGTGTCGCCGGCGGCACTTTGTACATTGCCGACACCAACAACCATCGCATCCGCACGGTCGATTTGAAATCGGGCGCCGTCTCGACATTGACCATCGAAGGCTTGTCGCCCCCTCTGCCCCCGAAGTCGCATGTTGCGGCCGATGACGACGTCAAAAAGCCGTCGCGCGTCAAACCGCAACGTGTCGCGGCCGGCGAAGCGTTGACCTTCGAAGTCACGCTCAACCTGCCCGAGGGTTACAAGCTCAACGCCCTGGCTCCCCTCAGCTACCGCTTGAAGGCCATCGGCGACCAGAGTTTGATCAGTCCCGAACAACTCGGTCTGCGGCAGCAGGTCGAGGCTCCCGAGGGGGGCGAAGTCGTCAAATTCAGCATTCCTCTCTCGGCAAAATCGGGCAAGGGAGAATTGCACGTGACGCTCAGCTACGGTTTCTGCCGCGAAGGGTCGGGGGGGCTGTGCAAACTCGGCACGCACGCCTGGACGGTGCCGATCGAAATCGACGGCGAAGCCGAAGGGCATGTGATTCGACTGGAGTCGAAGTAGCCAAAATAGGCTGTGACCCGCTCGCGCGCCGAGCGCCGCCCAAGTGAGCCGGTGGGTTTACCCCGCCGGTTTTAGTCACCGGGGGGATCAACCCCCCGGCTCGCTCAGCGATCAAGCGTCAAATCCGAATGAAAATTGAACCCTTCGACATTCGGGCTTCGTCATTGTTTCGTCATTCTGGTTTCGACATTCATCATTCGACGGCCGTCCCAATAGCCCCCGTTTTCCGCGAAGGCCTCGCTCCCTTTCGCAAGGCTCTGCGCCACTGGTATCGTCGCCACGCGCGCTCGCTGCCTTGGAGGCACTCTGTCGATCCGTACCGCATCTGGATCAGCGAGATCATGCTCCAGCAGACGACGGTGACGGCCGTCGTTCCCTATTTCGAACGCTTTATCGAGCGGTTTTCGACAGTCCACCTGCTGGCGGCGGCACCCGAACAAGACGTCTTGCGCCTGTGGGAAGGGTTGGGTTACTACAGTCGCGCCCGAAACATTCATCGAGCGGCCCGCGTGGTCGTCGATCGGCATGGTGGAACGTTCCCTGAATCGGTCGAGGCCCTGCAGGAACTTCCGGGCGTCGGGCGCTACACGGCAGGCGCGATCGCGTCGTTTGCGTTCGATCGGCCGGCGCCGATCGTCGAGGCCAATACGCTGCGACTGTATTGCCGGCTGCTGGGGTTTCGAGGAGACCCTCGGACCGCCGCCGGGCAGCGACTGCTTTGGAGTTTCGCCGAACAAATCGTCCCCCACCGTTCGCCCGGACAATTCAATCAGGCGTTGATGGAGTTGGGCGCGACGCGTTGCACCCCCGACGCTCCCGACTGCCCGCGCTGCCCGGTGCGGCGCTGGTGTGGTGCCTGCGCCCTCAATTTGCAGCGGCAAATTCCTCAAGCGGCGCGGCGACCGGCGATCACCGAAGTGACCGAAGTCGCCGTGGCTATCGAACGCGACGGCCGCTATCTGCTGCGGAAGCGCGCCCCCGGCGAGCGCTGGGCGGGGCTCTGGGATTTTGTGCGGTTCCCGGTCGACCAGGGCGACAATCCCCGGCGGAGCCGGCTCGAGCAGCGTGTGGCCGACGAGACCGGCCTGGGGGTCGACGTGGGCGAGTTATTGACACAATTGCGGCACGGCGTGACACGCTACCGCATCACACTGCGTTGCCACATCGCGCGGTGGCGAACGGGTAAGCCCGATTCGTCGCGCGGAGAGTTTCGCTGGGTTGCCGACCAGGGGCTCGGCGAATTGCCGCTCTCGGTCACGGGACGCAAAATTGCGAAGCTGCTCGAAAGCCATGACGGCAAAGCCTCGAAGACGGTCAGAATCGAACCCCGCGCGAAAAAAAAACGAGGCCGCAGAAATCGTGAGACGCCGCCGCCAGGCGTTTGACGCTCTCTTAATATTCTAATAGAGGGTCGTGTTTGTATCCGTGCGTCATTCGCCGCTGACGACGGGTGATTCCCAGCCGTCGTACTCTCCTTCGCAGCTTTGGGCGCGCAGGAACAGGTCGATCACCAGGCCATCGATGGTCTCGAGATCGACGCGGTCGGAGCGGATCAAACGAACCACGTACCGGAACTGGCCTTCCAAATCGTCCGACATCGAGGATTCAGCGCGAAACCCGTTGCCGGCCACCTGAATCAGAAACTGGTCGCGACTCTCTTCCGAGGGAAACAGCAGCCAGTGATCGATGTCGCGCGGTTGCGACAGGTCGTCGCCATGCTCGCTGAGTTGCTGGACGACGCGGCGATTGTGAATCGACTGCACGTCCAGATCGCTGGGAAACAGCAGGTCGGAATACGTCTTCCAATCGGGATCTACTTCGGTGCGGCAGGTCACTTCATACTGCGGGTATTCGGCCAGCGCCTTGGCGGCCGCCTGGTCGAGTCCGTCGGCTGAGAAACCATAGTAGAAGTATTCGCGCCGACCCTGCGTCGTGAGACGGCCCACGTACCGGGCGCGCAGCACCCGCGCCACGCCGGCGAACAGGTCGTCTTCGATCGTGTACAAGACGTCGGTCTCTTCCTGATCGCTCAACCCGTCATCGCGGCCGATCTTGAGCGTCAACATCACCCGCAGCAGCCAGGGGCGCTTCGCATCGGGGGCGTCGTCAATTTGTCCCAGATCGACAAAGATCGACGCCGGATGATCGTCGACGGGCGAGCTGTAGAAATCCCAGTCTTCAGCCATATCGCATCCGTCCGCCAGAGCCTGATTTGTCGGGGTCGTAACAGTGGCGCCGGTTCGCAACAAGACGCTGGCGCGTGCGAACGCGCGGCCAAAGTCGTGACGCATCTACCGTCGCACCGGTCCCCGCGCGTCGCGATTGCCCCACAGTTTTTTGAGCAACGACCCGCTTCGAGGCGAGGATCGGTGCCACGGCCAGCGATCCCGGCGCGCCGGGAGAGTCGGCCGTGCGTGGTGGAACGAGCATTGTATCGCGCGACACGCCATCGTTAGCCCGCAAGCGGGTCGTTGTTCTTGAGAGCCTCGTCGAGCTGCAGAAACGGTCGCACCTCGGCCTGCGGGTCTTTAATCGGCCCACGCACGCGCACGCCGATCAGGCCTTTGGTCAGCTCGTTGATCGCTTCGCGGATCAACGGGATGGGCTTTCCCCCCGGCGAGCGGGGGATGTCAGTCCCCTGTTTCTCAGGATCGACAACGACTCTCGACTCTTTTTTCCTCGCCCCCATGAACGACCGAACCGGGACGCCGCCGATTCAATAATTTTATCCAAACATCTCAAACCAGCCATTATCTGGCGCGTGTCCAACAAGCCGTTGACCGGCAACGATGATTTCATCGCTCCCTCAAGAGACTGCCGTTTCGCGCCGCCGGAATCCCTCAAAAGCACCGACATCACGCGGCTGGTTCTCGCGGCAGGGGGGAAACGCAAAGTCGTCGTCATCGCTCCGTCGTGATGACTCTCGCGACGTTGCCCTTTGATCGCGGATACTCGCCAGGTACAGACTCGTATTCACGTTGCCGGGCCCGCACGGCTGACGAAATGATGCGTGGCCTTCCCCGTCAGGAGAGGGTCGGCACGCTCAAAGTGATCCGCCAAAAATTGGAACGGGGCGGAGCTCAATGGCCGGCCTGGATTTTCCCCTGTCAACGCTTCACCCGTCTCCTCGCGGAAACCGGCGCATGACTCGGGGCCCTGGGCCGAATCGGTTCGCTTTCCCTTATTCGTGCGGCTCTTTCATCCGCTACACTCCTCCGGCTTTCACCGGCGCTTTCCCTGACACCTTCCCTCAGGGCATTTCACTTTCGTAACCCAGTTGTAACAACCCGTGTGTCACTGCCACCCGCGAGGGGCGGTTTCGAGCGTTATTGAGCGGCTTTCGCCAAAAGCAAAAAAGTGCGTTTCGCCCCGCAAATCACGGGAGTTCACGCACTTTTTGCAGCTTTCGCAGTCGGGTGCAGTTTGCCTTACGAAAGCGTCGCTCTACCAACTGAGCTATGGCGGCGGATGACCGCAAAATCGTATCGGTCGATCCGGCAATTGGCAAGACTGCGAAAATTGCTCCGAAGTTACTCTGCCGGAAGGGGCTCGACTTCGTCGAACTCTTCGTCGGCTGCTTCGGCATCGGTATCGTCGGCAGGCGATTCGAGCTGGGCCTCTTCGGCAGCGACCTGTTCTTCCAGCGTGTCCAGCGGCGCCTCGGGGATTTCGTCGTCGGGAAGAGCGTCGGCGTAACCGGTCCACCGCGAGCGGGCGGCCGGTCGCGCCTGCTCGCGCTCGGAACCGACGCCCGTCACCCGGCTGCGCGTCCGCGTTCGATACGCGGCGGGCTCGTCGTCATCCATCGGTTCCGGCGGTTCCGTCGGCTCGGCCGGAACGGGAGGGAGGACGGCCGGAGTCGGCGGCAAGACTTTCGGGCCGCTCGTTCGTGAGGGTTTTCGCGCGGTGGGCGGGGCGGGAGCCGGTTCTCGCGGGCAGATCGCGCATTCCTGCATCCGCCGCCAGCAGGTCGGCGTGACCCCGTAGCAGGGATAGCAGTAGGGCGGGACCGGAGTATAGTACGTTTGATGACACGACTTGCGGCAATGTTGCGTGAGGTGGGCGTACTTGTCTTCGGGCCCGCAGCAGTAACTCTCGGCAGCACCATACGCGAGCGTCGGCGGCGCGGGTTCAGTGTACCAGGGGGCCGAAGTCCCTTCGCCCGTCGACGATTGCCACGCTCCCACGGCGGGAGCCGAATACGGTTCGGGAGATTGCCCGCGACGGGTGGTCGTCGCCACGGCACGCCGCGGCTTGAGGCGGTCGAACAGGCCGGCCTCTGCGACAGCGGCGGCCGACAACGCGCCGAGGGTCGCCGACAAGATACAGGCGCGGATGAAGGATCGGTTCAACACAATGCCCTCCCTGGCAAAGCTTGGAACGAGACGTCCGAGAAAAACTCAAATTGCGGCCCGAAAGATGACTGGCGTGATGGACTGATTATCGTGCGGGGTAATACCCGCTCGTGTTGCCGAACGAAGTCGCATGTCCAGTCGTGCCCAGGCCGGATTTTATTTCCTGGTCAGTCTGACCGATCGCTCCCTGCAGACTTTGCAGCCCCTGCTGCGTCTGCCCCGTCGTTCGAGAGTATTCTTGTTGAGGCAGGACGCGCATCAGGTACTGCCCGGCTTCCGACTGTTGAAACGTCGGGTCAAGATTCAAATACGGGCTGAGCACGGGGGAACTGTTTCTTCGGACCTGGCGACGGGGGGCTCCGCTGAGCCGGCCGCCGGTAATTCCGCCGCCTGCCGAGCCCACGCTTCCGCCATACGACGGCGAGAAGCGCCGCGGCGCGTTCGCCGACTGACCGCCGACATACGGCGACCCGCGCGGGGCGCTGCGAGTCGAAGTCGGCCCCGCGCCGCGCTGCGTTTGTGCATCGGCCACCGTCACGGCGAACAGCAACGCAACGACTGTCGAACCGATCGTCAATTTTACAGGTTGCATGAATTATCTCCGTTCACGTCAAGTCGAGCCTCGAAAAGCAGCCCTTGATTCTACCGGCAGAGCTCGCCGATCAACAAGTCCTGCGAGCGACTTGCCGATCGCGCCGGTCGGGGTGTCTTGCTGTCGGCGCCCGGCGGTCGCCACTAGAACGCCCCGCCCCCTAAGCCGCCGCCGCCACCACCCTGCTGCTGGCCGGTTTTCAGACGTGAAACGGTGCTGCTTCCCAGCAGGACGAACCCGAAGATTCTCTGCCAGGGAGTGATCAGCTTGGCGACAGTGTTGTCCATCGCCACCAACCCGTCAGCCTGAATGTAGATTCGGTCGCCCGGCATCAATTGATAGTTGGTTGTCGTAATCGCGTCCTGCGTCACTCCCCGCCAGTCGATCTGCATCGTTTGGGCGACGCAGTTCCCCGCGGGGTCATTGGGCGCCGGGCGGGCGATCCACATTCGTTTCGACGAGACTTCCGAAAGCCCCTGAATCTGTGCGATGGCGTCGAGCACGGTCTCGTTGCCGACGAATGGAAGTCGCGCGACCGTCTCACCCGATCCGCCGCCGTCGGTGATCACGTAAATGTTCTTGCTGTTGTAGGCGAGAACGTCGACCGTGACTTCGGGATCGTAAACGCGACCTGAAAGATGGGTTTCGACAGCCTGCTTGACTTCGTCGAGCGTCATGCCCGCTACATAGACGCTGCCGTAAATTCCCAGGGCGACCGTCCCGTCGGGCCGGATCAAATGCTCGCCCATGACGACTTGTTTGCCGGAAACATCGGGCAGCGTGAGCGTGATGATCGGGTCCGCCAGGCCGATCTCGTCCCGCATGTGCTTGAGAATGGTCTGCTTGGCTTCTTCAACCGACTGTCCCTCGATGACCACCTTGCCGTACACCAGCCCCAGATCGACCGTTCCGTCAGAGTGGATGATGTGTGTTTTCCTGTTGGCCGGATCGCTGAAATAGTCGTCCAGGATTCGCGACTCTTTCAAGAGCGGTTCCATCTCCGGGTCGGACGGATCGTCCTGCGGAAGCAATTTGGCGCCGCGAATGACCAGTTCGTCGCCGACCCGCAGCGGATCTTCGGCCGGGCGGATGTTTTCCACCAGTTCAATGTTCAGAATGTCGGGGGGTTCGACGCGGTACGGAGGAATGCTCACCTTCTGCAGTTCGCGAGGGTGATCGACGGTTTCGGCCTCGTCGACCGCGTCTTGCAGTGCCGGGCCCTGGCAGCCCGCCAGCGTCAGGCCGGCCAGGCCGAATGCCAGGCAGGCCGCCCGAAACACGCTGCCGCTCGTTGGCCGACTGCGCTCAATTGAATCTCGTTTCATTGTCAAATCCCCTCTGACCGTTCGGCATGGAGCAACCGCACTTGTCATTAAAATCGGCACAATCGGCGATCATCTTCAATTCAAGTGCTTGTCGGCCATGATTTCAGAGGGGGTCTTCTGTCGAATCAACCGAACGCGCCGGCCCGATCGGGTGGCACCAAGCTCCGAAATGCGCACTTCTCTCCAATTGTGAAGCTTTGGCGAATAACGTGCCGCCGCGATGCACCGCACGCGGTATACTGCCGTTTAGCACACCGTATCAGCGAAGAAATTCCTTCGCCTTCGAGCAGGCAACGTCTCCATCAATCAGAGGAACGGCCGCTGTGAGCACATCGCTTTGGGGCGCGTTGAGCGAACTGTCTCTGCAGAACCAGTTGTTGTTCGCCTTCGCGCTGCTGGTCGCTTTCGGGTTCGAGTTCATCAACGGGTTCCACGACACGGCCAACGCCGTCACGACGGTCATCTACACCGGGACGTTGAAGCCGACCCCGGCCGTGCTCTACTCCGGGTTTTGCAATTTTCTCGGCGTACTGCTGGGTGGGACGGCGGTCGCCTTCGCGATCGTCAACCTGTTACCGGTCGACCTGTTGATTGAGAATTCGTCGTTGCGGTCGATCGTGATGGTCCTTTCGCTGTTGCTCTCGGGGGTGATCTGGAATCTCGGCACGTGGTGGTACGGCATTCCGGTTTCGAGTTCCCACACGCTCATCGGTTCGATTTTAGGAGTCGGCCTGGCGAATAGCCTCGCCACGCGGGGGGATCTGTCGGGGGTCAATTGGTCGAAGACGACCGACGTCGGGTTGTCGCTGTTGATCTCGCCGATCGTCGGCTTTGCATCAGCCGCCGGCCTGCTGCTGCTCATGAAGCGCATTTTCAAGAATCCCAATCTCTACCACCCGCCGGGCGAGGGAGACAATCCGCCACACTGGATTCGCGGAGTGCTGCTGGCGACGTGCGGGGGGGTCAGCTTTGCGCACGGTTCGAACGACGGCCAGAAAGGGATGGGGCTGATTCTGCTGGCATTGATCGGGTTTCTGCCCAGCTACTACGCGCTCAACGTGCATCAGCAGGGGCTGGCAAAAGAGGTCAGCCTGGCGGCGACGAAGATTACCGAAATCGTCGATCGCGATGTTCCCCAGCTCGCTGACAAGATCAATCCTGAGATGGACAGGATCGTCGAGCTGCTGGAGGGGAAGACTTCGATGGCCGAGGTTCCCCCGGCCGACCGCTGGAAAGTCCGCAAGTCGATTTTCGAGTTCCGCAAGCACGTGGACGAGGCCCATCTGCCGGCCGCGTCGCTCGCGAAGTTTGTGCCGCACTGCAAGCCTTTCGCCAAATCGATCGAGTTCGTCCCGCTGTGGGTCGTCATCGGAGTGGCCCTGGCACTGGGAATCGGCACAACGGTCGGCTACAAGCGGATTGTCGTCACAGTCGCCGTAAACATTCGTCCAACCCGTTGTCCGAAGCAATGGACGGACGGTCTCCGGCCGTTTCGGTGGGGAAGATCTGGCAGGACAAAAGAGAGGATGACGCGTGTTGGGGCCTTGTTAGGAACTGTCGGTCGGTTCGAGAGCCAAGTCCC
>SIAF01000100.1 GCA_009691905.1 Planctomycetaceae bacterium
GGACTTGGCTCTCGAACCGACCGACAGTTCCTAACAAGGCCCCAACACGCGTCATCCTCTCTTTTGTCCTGCCAGATCTTCCCCACCGAAACGGCCGGAGACCGTCCGTCCATTGCTTCGGACAACGGGTTGGACGAATGTTTACAAACAGGCAGCAATGTCAGGCGCGCCGTCGAGCCAGAGGTCGAATTGCCCATTATCGCCAAAGCCCCAGAAAATGACCTGAAAATGACTCATTTTGTGTGAAGAAACGACCATTTTTGATGAAGAAACGTTCGAAAATCGGAAAGACGATGACAACTGTTTCACATCCACGCTGCTGAAAACCCGCGATTTTGAGAGAGCGCAACCGTCAAACGGCGTATCGATCGTTATTCAACGATACGACCCGTTGTCAATTGTCAATTCTCAATTGTCAATTGCCCGTCTATTATCCCATGCGGCGGCGCTGCGCATAAGTGCAAGTGCAAGGGAAGTTTCCAGATTTGCGCACCGTGCGAAAAAAGAATCAGGTGTCAGGAAACCCTCTTTGGGCATCCGTGCCGCCCGGCTTGTTGCAATTGAATTGTGGCTGGAAACCTGTCCACCTTGAATGTCGGGATTCCGTCCGCCAGAATTGATTGGCTGATTCGTCACGGTCCGATATAGCCTGACTAGGCCACGCAGTGAAACACGGTAACGGCGACGGCCCTGACGTGACGGTCCCGACGGCTGCCGGCGGTCGGATTATTCACCTGTCCATTCTCGGGGTGAATGTTCTGGAATTGACGAAGCATGCCATCGACCAAATGAGGATCCGCGAAGTCAAAGAGGACGAGGTCATTCGAGTAATTCGCGGTCCGCAAGTGAAAAATCTGGCAACGCAGGGAAACAGGGAACGTGTCAGGCGCTTTCGAGGAACGAAGCGCGCGGTCGATGTCGTTTTTGAACGGCTTCCAGATCGCATACGGGTCATCACGGTTATCGTTATTTCGCTACCCTGAAAAGGTCACTATGAAATTTTCATTCCAGGTGATGGTGACGAACGACAATCGGACCGGCAAGATTCTTTCCGTCTATTTCCGAATCAGGAGTGGAAAGGCTGCGCAGGTCAAAGAGTTTCAGGACGGTGCGGCCTTCGCAAATTACAATCACAAAGGGGAGTTGATCGGCATTGAGTTGCTCGCACCATGCCAGCTTGCAGTGCTCGACAAGATTTCAAAGTCTGAGCCAAAGGCGCAACTGGAAGTGCGACGTTTTGTCCGAGGCAACATGCCCCGAGACATGGTATTGAGCGCATCAAGCGCGTGATCATTCACCAGACGACGGGCGGTGTAGGCCTTCGTGTTGCCGCGTTCGCACTGAGAAGTAGTTACATTGTCACTACTTCCTGATGCCTTCGGTCGATGCGCCATGCCTACGATCGCCGCCAGTACGGCGATGTCATCGGCCAGCAGCAGGACACCGTTCCAGGTTTCCCGCATTCCGCGCGTGGCGGTATGATCGAGGGATGAATTCATTTACGCCTGAAGACGTCGCCTTGCTCGCTTTGTTCGGCGCGATGATTAGTGCGACCTGCATTCTTAGAATCGTGAAACGAGTCAACCGCCGCGATGACCCGCGGTTCATGAAACGCCCACCCGACGCTCCCTGACTTCCGCCAATTTAGCGCTGCACCTCAAAGTGCGATCGGGACTCGCTGCCGTGACTCGCGTTTCCTGATTACGGCCTGATGGGGTAGAATCGGTGCCATGGCACGGACGCGCGGATACTCAATCTGGATTTGGACCTGTCTGTTTGTGGCCTACGCCGCGATGGCAATGAGCCTCGTGTTTGCAAAGCTCGGACAGCGGCGTCCGCACCTGATCTCCGCTGCAATCATTGTCCCCGCTCTGGCGACTGTCCCTGTGAGCGAACTCGTAAGACGCTTTCTCGGACGCAACCGCCGCGTCAACCCTCCCGCCCCGATTCAAGACGGCAAGTCTGAATCAAACTGACCCACTACCTGTGGGTCAGACCGAGTTCACTGCAAAGCAATCGAGTGCAGATCGTTACAAGGTCGCGACGCTTTGGGTGCCGGGGTCAGAGCGATTGCGTGAGGATGCGACTTCACTTGCAAGCTTGAGCGACGTACGACTCAAGGCACGACCTGCAAGAGGGACGAGCGATGGCCCCGCGGCGTGAAAAGACAGACGGGACAGTGCCGACCTGTTGCGCGCACGACGGGGCCATCGCTCGACTCCTGGTTCCGGGATGCCGCCCATCGGGCGAAGGCCTGCTTGCTGCGACGCGAACATCCTCGGCGTCGCTCTGACCCCGGCACCCGGCGGTTACAAATCAGTTTATCGGGCCGAAATGAACCCCGCAACAGGTTGCAAAATGGGCTGAGGGTCAACTCGTATCAACCCAACCAAGCCGCAGCCATGAGTCCCCCGACGAAAACGATTGTACCCAGAATACCTGCCAACCCTGTGAAGACCGCCAGCCGCGCCAAAAACTCGCCGCGCAATCCCGGATGTTGCTTGATGTCTTTCAATGCCAAATTACCCAGGAACAAACAAATCGGTCCGCAGGCCAGGCAGGAGAGGAAGACCGTCCAGGCGACAAGGTCCGTCGGAATTCCAAATTGCTGATAGACTTCCGGCACGTCGTCGAGCACCTTGACGCCGCGCAGCGCAACCGTGACGTTATTGGCGACGCCAATCACGCCAACGATCGCCGCCGCGACCGCCCAGCGCGAATAACGGTTTCGGTTCACCAAACTTGCACTCCCTGGGCATTTGAGCTCTGCATCATCCGGGAATCCAAGGCAGGTTCTTTTACGTGGCGAAGATTCGGCTGCGATTGGCGAAGGCGTTGTCGGAAGACGCCGAGGTGGAACACGATACTCTCCGCAACCCGGTAGGGTTAAGTCCCACGAGACGTCGCTCGTGCTTTCGGATGACGACCTCGCCGCACGCTCATGGTCAGTCGGCTTCACGGCAACCTCGGCTGGTGTTCTCTTGCGTCGCCCGTCTGCGAATTCGGAACGAAAATGCGTGCGGCCCAGGTCACGAGGCCAACGACCGCCGCGATCACCACGACAAGAATTACGTTCTTTGCGAGCCAACGCCATTCCACGGAAATCATGGAGTTCAAATACTCATGGATCGGGCGATGCCACGAATGCTCAAAGTTAACGAGCGGCTCGACACCGAAGATCGATAAGACGCCGCCGACAAGCAGCGCGACAGCGACCACGAGAACATGCACGCTCTTCGAACGTTGCACAGTAGACCTCAGTTACAGCGAGAAAATCGACGCGGCATCCAGAAATCGCGACACGCCAGCCTTCCACGCCCGTCAGTCTATCTTCGGTGATTGGCAGGGTGAATTCCCGCCAAAATGTCATCTCGCTTGCTCGTCGTCCGCATGCGCCTCGTCGTCGATCAACTCCCGGAAACGCAGTTGTCATGGTGAATCGTGAACACTCGCCGATCATCCCAGATCCTGGCCGACTGCCAATCCCCGATTGCCGGGCAGCTTCTGCCAACCGCTCCCGGCTCTCACTTCCTCCGAAAAACCTGCCGCGCGTATTGAATCGCTTCGCACAGCGCGTCGATCTCAGCATGCGTGTTGTACAGCGCGAAACTGGCGCGAGTCGTGGCGGTGACACCCAACCATTCGTGCAGGGGCATTGTGCAGTGGTGGCCGGCACGGACGGCGACTCCCTTGCGATCGAGCAATTCGGCCATGTCGTGCGGGTGCACCCCTTCGACCGTGAAGCTCACGATCGACCCGCGATGCGCCAGGCCGGGGCCGACGATTTGCAATCCGGGGATCTGCTGCAACTGATCGAACGCGCGCGCCGTCAGTTGATGTTCGTGCGCGGCAATCGCCTCGAACCCCAGCCCCTGGACGTAGTCGATCGCCGCCCCCAGGCCGATCGCCTGCGCGATGGGAATCGTGCCTGCCTCGAACTTCGAGGGCAACTCGGCAAAGTCGGACGATTCCTTTCGCACGCGGCGAATCATGTTGCCGCCGCACAGGAACGGGTCCATCGCTTCAAGGATTTTTCGCCGGCCATACAACACGCCGATGCCGGTCGGGCCGTAGACTTTGTGTCCCGAGAACGCGAAGAAGTCGACACGCGGGTCGTTGACGTTGACCAGGCCGTGCGGCACGCTTTGCGCCGCGTCGACCAGTACCAGCGCCCCCCGGGCGTGCGCCCGCGCGGCAATCTCGCCGATGGGGTTGATCGTCCCCAGCACGTTGGACATCGCCGTAACGGCGACCAGCTTCGTGCGGTCCGTCAAAACGTCGTCGAGCGCCGTCAAGTCGAGCCGGCCGTCGGCGGTCAGTGGGATGAACCGCAGCTTCGCCCCGCGCTCGTGCGCAATTTGCTGCCAGGGAACGAGGTTGGCGTGGTGCTCCATTTCGTTGAGCAGCAGTTCGTCTCCGGCTCGCAGAAACTTGCGCCCCCAGGCGTTGGCGACGAGGTTGATCGACATCGTCGTGCCCGAGGTGAACAGAATCTCTTCGACTTCGTCGGCCCCCAGCAGCGCGCGAACCTTTTCACGTGCCGCTTCGAGTTCGGTCGTCACCTGATCGCCCAGCGAGTGAATCCCGCGATGGACGTTGGCGTTGTAGTTTTCGTAGCACTCGACCAGCTTCTCGATCACGCTACGCGGCTTCTGTACCGTGGCCCCGTTGTCGAGATAAACCAGCGGCATCCCGCCGGGCAGCGGCTTGTCGAGAATGGGAAAGTCTTGCCGGACGGCGGCGACGTCGTAAGCAGAATCCAAACCAGCGTTTGACATAAGAATCAACCTCTTCCCCCTTGGGTGGGGGACATAGCTCCCTTTCGTTCATCCAGCGTGTACACCATCGTTTTGAGAACTTTGAACGACAGCAGCCCGCACTTTTGCCGCGCGGCGGTCAGTCGCACCTTCAGCAAATCGAGCATCTGTTTCGCCTGAAAGTCGCGGAGCTCGTCGAGCGTCTTGCCTTCGATGTCTTTCATCAGAATCGAAGCCGAGGCCTGACTGATGGCGCAGCCGTGGCCGTCGAACCACGCCTCTTTGATGCGGTCGTGCTCGTCGACCAGCAATTCGAGGTGGACGCGATCGCCGCACAGCGGGTTGTCGTCTTCATGAGCGATCGTCGGCTGTTCGAGATGCCCGCGGTGATACGGTGACTCGTAATGATCGAGAATGTAATCGTCGTAAAGATCGTCAGACATCAAACGCACGCGCCGAGTGAGAATTTTTCCAGCCCGACCATCGCAGCCGTCGTGCTCAATACGGTGTGAAATTGCCTTGCTCATGTATTTTAGGACCAGCCTCCGGCGAAACCAAGGTCGCACTGGCGTGACGCTACACCCGGTAAGATGCAATGCCATCAACACCTGTTGATGCTTTCCCGGCTTGACCGTATGATGTCGGAATTCATCAGGAGCCCGGCGATGCATCGTTACGGCTGTCGCTACGAAGATCATCCCTCAATCGGGCGGAGGCACATCCTGCAAGTCGGCGGGATGAGTCTCATCGGCATGGGGCTTTCAGACCTGTTGCGATTGGAGTCCCACGCGGCAGCAAGTCCCCAAGGTGTTCCGGTGACAGGCCGAGCGAAGTCGGTCGTGTTCATCTTCCAGTCAGGCGGGCCGTCACAGCACGAAACGGTCGATCCGAAACCCGAAGCGCCGTCGGAAATCCGCGGTGAATACGGCACGACGCAGACCAGACTGCCGGGAATCAACTTCTGCGAGTATCTGCCGAAACTGGCGTTGCGGGCCGACCGGTTTTCGCTCGTCCGTACGATGCACCACCCGGCAGAGCGTCAGTTCCGCAACGAACACAGCAGTTGTCATTATCTGTTGAACACGGGCACCACGGGGCTGCCGGTGGGCGATACCAATGCCACGATTACGGCCGCGCGTCCCGGTCGCATTGCCTGGCCGAGCATCGCCTCGATGGTCGCGTATGCCGTCCCGACTGATCCCACGGTCGGCTGGCCGGCGGCGATTGAAATGCCCCGCGTCAATCTGA
Source organism: Planctomycetaceae bacterium (assembly GCA_009691905.1). GTDB lineage: Bacteria > Planctomycetota > Planctomycetia > Planctomycetales > Planctomycetaceae > SIAF01. The sequence goes on from SIAF01000100.1 coordinate 6,006, forward strand.
TGAACTACCCCGGCCGCGAACCGGGGCTGCTCGGCCCCAGGTACAGCCGCTGGGGTGTGGACCTGGCCCCGGTCTGCCATTCGAAAGATGCCGCCGGTTCGTGTCCGAATTGTTTCAGCCACGACGACCCGAACGATCCGTCGCGCGCCGCCGGCCCCGGCCCAAACGCGTGGTGGGACAACAGCAGTTGCCGAATCTCCGACTTTCATCTGCCCGATCTCGGTTTGGCCCAGGGACTGTCGATTCCGCAACTTTCCAACCGGACTGAATTGTTGCGCGATTTAGATCGTGTTCGCCGCGGCATTGACACGAGATTTGAACAATCCTCCGCGCAGGCCTGGGACGCTCATCGACAGCAGGCATTGCGGTTGTTGACCGCGACCCGCCCCGGCAAAGACAACCCGTTCGATCTGACTCAGGAATCCGTCCAGACCCGCGACCTGTATGGCCGCGAGGAGTGGGGCCAGGGGTTCCTCGTCGCGCGGCGGCTGGTCGAAGCCGGCGTGCGGATGGTGCAGATCAACTTGCGCGGCTGGGACACGCATCAAAATGCCTTCCGTGATTTGAAAGGGAAACTGCTCCCCTCGATCGATCACTGCCTCAGCGGATTTCTCGACGACCTTGCCGATCGCGGGTTACTCGATGAAACGCTGGTGGTCATGTGCGGCGAAATGGGCCGCACGCCGCGAGTTTCCCCCATCGCCGTCGGGGGGAAGAATGCCTCCGGCGAGATTTTCACCCCGGGCCGTCATCACTGGGGAGACGTGTTTCCCTGCTTCTTCGCCGGAGGCGGCATCGAACCGGGCCGCGTGATCGGCACGACCGACGCGCACGGCGGACAGCCGGTGGGAGATGCCTACACTCCGGCCGATCTCGCCGCGACAATCTTCCGGCAGTTGGGGATCGGCCCGGATCGCGAGTTTTACGACACCGCCGGCCGGCCGTATCGCATTTATCTGGGGAACCCCATCGCGGGACTGGGGGCGTAACGTCCGGGCGCTGAATTTAATATCGGTGATTCAGGGAACGTGTTGTCTCCCACCCGTTCTCGATGGTGGTAGCGAACGGACTGTACGCTGCCGGGCACTGGCCACCTCTTCATCGGTGGCGGCGCGCCACAGGCTGATCGTTCCCCCGGCATCCTCCAGGACCAGTTCACAACTGTTGGGTGAGTAAGCCGTCGTGCGGCCCCGGCCTGCTGCCCTGCGGCGTCTTCTGCAATCGCTCTGAACCCGGCACCCGACGTTGAACATCAAGAAAGTCGAAAAACCGTTGATGCCCTGTTGTCGAGCGGACGTCGTAAGTCGAATTACTGATACACTTTGCATCGCCAATTCCTTTTTCGCGATACAACCGGCCGGCGGCGCGCAAACTTAAGGCAACTGGTTTGCACTGATTTCCGGAAATGTTTTCGCACCCGGCAGCGTCATAGGGTGATCGGGAGGAACGGCGGGAAAGGGCGTAACGACAACGACCACCAGCAGTGAGCATTCATGGCCGGCCGCGATGAAAGTCTCAGGTGATGGAACCTGACCACGAACGGGAACTGACGACGCGGATGCGCGCCGGCGATGGCGACGCCTGGCGAGGGCTGTACGACGCCTATGCCGAGCCGGTGTGGCGCGTCGTCGCGCGGCAGATGGGTCCCGGCGCGGCCGACGTGGCCGACGTGGTGCAGGAAACATTTCTCGCGGCGGCCCGTTCGGCGCGGTCGTTTGACCCTGAGCGGGGGACAATCTGGTATTGGCTGTGCGGAATCGCGCGGCGGCACGTCGCGCTGTATTACCGCAAACAACAACGACACGATCGGATCAGGCAGGCGGCACAGTGTCTGCATGCGGATAACGGACAAGCGTTAACCTGGCTTGAAAGTCGCGAGCCGCCGCCGGCCAAAGTGCTGGAATCGGCCGAACTGGCGACGATCATTCGCGCCACGCTGACCGAGCTGTCTGACGATTACGGCACGCTGCTCGCGACACGTTATCTCGACGGGGTGCCGGTCGAGCGCATCGCCGACGCCGAGCAGACCTCGGCGACGGCCGTTCGCTCGAAACTGGCCCGTGCCCGCGCGGCGTTTCGCGCGGCGTTCGGGCGACTGACCGAGATTCCTCGACTTGATGTGCTGGGAGAACCTCATGAAGCCTGACGAACCGCGTTGGGACCTCGATCGTGAGGAGGACGAGCAGTTCTCGGCACTGCTCCAGGCGGCCAACCACGATATGCCTCCCCCCGACCCCGAATTTCTCAAGCGGCTGCGCGATGCGACGACGCAGGCCTTTCTCGGCGGCGCTTCAGGCGAAGCGGATGGTCGCGAAGAGCCAAAGGGAGATGCCATGCCTTCGATGACAGCGACCGGCCGCGACGCTTCGATCACCGGATCAACGGCGGACCCGACTCCTGGCGATCGGCCGCCTGCCAATCGAAGCTCGCCGGCGTCGCTGCGAGGCGGCCTGACACGTCTGGTCGCGGCGAGCGCGGCGATGGTGGCGGTCGCGGCGGTGGTTTACTGGCTCGTGACCCCTCCGCAGCCTGCGGTGGCGCTGACACTGTCTGCGGCCCTCGATCGTACCGCCGCGGCCGAAACGCTGCACCTGACGCTCAACCGCGACGGCGAGGCGCACGACGTCTGGTTGGCCCAGCCGGGTCTCCTGCGAGTCGACAATGCCGATGGCACCTATGAGATCGCTCGGGACGACACGTTGTGGCGCATTGACGAACGCGAAAATCGAGCGGCGGCCGAGCCGTTGTCCGCTGAGCGGCGCGCCGGCGACTCGTCGCGCGGCGTGCTGTACAACCTGCTGGGGGTCGATCTCGATGCCGGGGCGTTGGCGGCGATTGGCAAGTCGGGGGCCGAAGTGATCGACCACGAAGGCCAGGCGCTGTATCGCTACCGTGTCGCCGTCTCGCCGACCGAGCGGCGGCTGCACGTTGAGGCCCTGGTCGATGCCCGGACGCAAATTCTGCAATCGCTGGTAGTCGCTGCCGAGCACGATGGCCGTCTAACACCGGTCGTCGAGCTCAACGTGGTGGCGGTCAATCAACCGGTGGCCGCGGAGAAATTCGTCGTGAGCGACACGCTGACCGAAGACGGCCGGGTGGGTAAGGTGACCGACGTGCAGGGGATCGTGGCGATCCGTCCGGTAATGCATCAGCGCTGGACCCCCGTCTGCGGTTCCCTGCCGCTCAAGCCGGGGGATTGGGTCCGCACCGATGTTCGCGGGGCCAACGCGGTCGCGCTTCGGCTGGTCAAGCAAACCACGCTGCTGGTCGGCCCGGGAAGCCTGCTCGAAGTCGTTTCACCGACGAAGGTCCGCCTGCATTCGGGCGAGTTGGAAGCGACCGTTCCCGAGAATGAGGCGTTGGAACTGCTTGGTCCCGGCAATCAGAAGTTCGCTGCCGCCGGGAGACAGCTCTATCGCGTGCGAGGGCAGAAGCTGGCCCCCTTCGATCGCGATCCGCTGTGGCTGGGCTATTTCAAGGGGACTACGAACAACGAGTCGCTCGGTTCGCTGTTGGCGCTGGTCGACGGACGCAATGTGCCGCTGACAGTCGGGTACCACAAAGTGCAAGTCGATATCCGCGACCAGATCGCGCGCACGGTGATCGAAGAGTCGTTCGTCAACCGCACCGATCTTGAACTGGAGGGGGTATTCCACTTTCCCCTGCCGGCCGACGCCTCGATCTCGGGTTTTGGGATGTGGATCGGCGACGAGCTGGTTGAAGCCGACGTTGTCGAGAAACAGCGTGCCCGGGAGATTTACGAAACCATTTTGCGCGAGAAGCGCGATCCCGGGCTGCTGGAGTGGGAGGGGGGCAATCTGTTCAAGGCCCGCGTCTACCCGATTCCCGCGCATGCCGAGAAGCGAATCAAAATCAGCTACACTCAGGTGCTTCCGGCGCGGGGCAATGCCTACCGCTATAGCTACGCACTCCAGAGCGACTTGCTTAAGCTGCATCCCCTGCGCGAATTGTCGCTCAACGTGAAAGTCGCCTCGGCGACGCCGCTCAAGAACGTCACGTCGCCGACACATACCGTTCGTGTCGATAAGACCGCGCGCTCGGCACATCTCGAATTCACGGCACAAGAATACGTCCCGACTCGCGATTTCGAAGTCGTGGTTGAAACCGACGCGCGGCAGTCGGAAGTCGTACTGATCCCCCATCGGCGCGGCGACGATGGGTATTTCATGCTGCAATTGACGCCGCCGTCGACCGGTGTCTGGCAGCGGGAGATTGTTCCCGACAGCGAGCCGATTGAACTGCTGATTCTGGCCGATACCTCGACCTCCATGGAATCCGGCCAGCGCAAATCACAGGCCGAACTCGTCGCGGCGCTGCTGGGCGCTCTGACCCCCCGGGATACGATCAACCTTGCCGGCTGCGATGTCGAATGCGACTGGGTGTTCGAGACGTCGCGGGCGGCTGAACCTGGCAACTTGGCGGCCGCACGCGATTTTCTGGAGAAGCGGCACTCGCTGGGGTGGACCGATCTCGACAAGGCATTCGCTGCGGCATTCAAGCGGTGCGGGCCGCGGACGCACGTGATTTACATCGGCGACGGCGTGACCACCATCGGCGATGGCTCGCCCGACGACTTCGTGCGGCGGCTGGGGCGGCTGCACGCCGGGGTCGCGGGGGCGTGCCACGCGATTGCCGTCGGCAGCAGTTTCGAATCGGTCGTGTTGCAGGGAATTGCTGCGCTGGGAGGCGGGTCGGTCCGCCGCGTTTCGGGCGAGCAGGGTCCGCCGACGATCGCGCTCGAGCTGTTGCGCGAGATTGCCCAGCCGGGCTTGCGCGATTTGAAGGTCGAATTTCACGGGCTGAGAACGGCACGGGTCTATCCCGAGCGGTTGCCCGGTCTGCCGGCCGGGTCGCAGCAGATTCTGCTGGGTTTGTATCAGCCCGACGTGGCCGTCAAAGACGTGGCCGCCGCCGGTTCTGATCAGGCCGGCGAGGTCGTCGTCACCGGGACGCAAGGGGGACGGCCGGTGAAGTTCAGCGCCAAGGTGTCGCTGAAGAATGCCGAAGCAGGAAACTCGTTCATCCCGCGGCTGTGGGCGCGGCTGCACCTCGAAAGCCTGCTCGCACAGGGAAGTGCGACGGCCATCAAAGACGAAGTCATCACAATGTCGGAAGAGTTCCAGATCATGACCCCCTATACGTCGTTTCTGGTGCTCGAGACCGACGCCGACCGCGAGCGGTTCGGCGTCAAGCGGCGGTTTCGCATCCGGGACGGCGAAAAGTACTTCCAGGAGGGGCGCGACACCGTCAACTACGAACTGGTGCAGCAGCAGATGCGCCGCGCGTCGAACTGGCGGTTGGGGCTGCGTCGGTCGGTGCTGCGCGAGTTGGCCCTGTTGGGCCGATCGCCCGTGGCGGTTCAGCCGTGGGAGACATTCAATGGACGCAGTCAGGCGAACTACTATTTCCTCAGTGACGGTGCGGTGCGCACGGCGAGTGCGGGGGGCTTCGGCGGCGGTTATGGCGGCCCGGCATCAGAGTCGGGGGGGGAGCTGGGGGACAGGTGGAACTCGTTCGGGCGACTTGCTGAAACTGAATTGGGTCAGGTCGATGTGCTCGGGTTCGATGACGCCACGAAGGGCGAGCGCGATGAGATAACATTGCTTCGCACAATGTCTGGTTTAGCCGACAGCGAAAATTTTGAAGAGGAACGGTCAGGGCTCGAGGCGAAGGAAAAGCTTGGCGGGCTGCGGGGGAGCATGGGGATAGATCTGGCCGAAGATGAAGATTCGGTGTCGCAGTTCGGAGCAATGCCGTTATTTGATGGCGCGGTCGAATTTAACGGCCTGATGGGCGACCTCAAGTCGGTTCGAGGCCTGATGTTGGCTTACAAACCGCGTTCGCCGGGATTCGACTGGATGAATGAACCTCGCGGGGGGGACGGCGAGGCGGCGTTCCGCATGGATGGCCGCTTGAGGCGCAGCGATGCCAGATATGCCACGCTCGACTCCATTCAATTCATGCAGCAACTGTTTCCGCAACTCCCTTCCCCGCCATCGGGTCGGCCGACGCCGGAATTGAAACCGACCTGGCCGGAAGAAGCGCTGACGCTGTCACAAAGTCTGCTGCGGACGGGGCCACTTGCGAAAATGGAGGGGGGCCTCGAAATCGTCCGCAACAGCGAATCGTTCGATCCCCGGTGGAATGAGCTGAAGCATCAAAGCCGGACGCGGATGCTCTATTCCTCCACCGCCTGGCTGACGCGAACGGCAAGCGACTGGTCGCAAACGCTGGTGAACTGGTGCGACGCGAACGAGCGCGGCGTATTCGGCCTGGCGTTTCAACTGGGGCGCACTCGCAAGTCGGCGCCAGCCGAGCTGACGCCTGCCATTCTCGAACAGAGCGACTACTCCCTGTCGCCCCTGCATGAGGCGTACCGAAACTACGTACCCTCGATCGTGCCGCAAGAGGCGGGCCGCGTCCGGCTGTCGTTGTCGGTCTCTCCCAAACATGAAACGCACGTGCTGATCGATACCCAGCGGCATGTGATTCTGGCGATCGAAACTCGTTACGACGGCAAGGTGCAGTCGGCGACTGCGTTCGATGATTTCGTCGAAGTCGGCGGAAGCTGGTGGGCGTGCAAGATCGAATCCACCGACGATCGCGTACGCCGCACATCCCTCGTAACGCAAACGGTTGCCGCACTGGCCGCCGACCAATTCGTGGATCGCATGAAAGACGAGCTTCGCGAACGGGACGCCGTACAACTCATTCCGCAGCCGTTGCCGACGCTCGCCCAGGCCAAACGGGCATTGTCGCGTGCGGGCGAGGTGACGTACGACGTCGAACTGACACTGCTGCTGCACTTTGCCCAATCGCAGCAGTGGACGCGGGTGTTCGAGCATCTCGACCGATCAGAGAAGCTCGCCGCCGGCAAGCCGGGAGTTCGCTGGGTGCGCGACGCGCTGTTGCAAGCGGGTCGCCGACATGAAGGGCTGAAACCCAGTTTACGCGAAGAGGCAAGCTCACTTCCCGCGATGGCCGGCACCGATCGACAATTTCTGGCGAACCACCTGGTCCAACAGGGGGCGTCGATTCTCGAAGCCAACGAGATGCTGGCGTTTCTCGACGTTTTGAAACCGATCTACGCCGCCCAGCCGCCGCACGTCCGGGCGCTGCAGCGGTGGGGCCAGCACCATGTCGGCTACCTCGATGCCACAGGGCAGGCCGAGCCAGCCTTGAACGAGCGACGGCAACTTGCCGTCGACAATCCGCACGATGCCGACGAGCAAGTTCGGTACGCGCAGGCTTTGTACAACTCGGGCGATTTTGACGCGGGTTACGCCTGGATCGAACAGGTTCTTGGCGGCGACGCGCGGTGGCGCGACGACGAAGAACAGCGGCTGCGCAACACGGTGACGCAGTTTTTGCAGCAGGAAGGCCGCTATGCCGACCTGGTCGCGTACATGGCCCGCTGGGCCCTGCGCGATCCCGAAGGTTCGGCAGTGTATCAGCAGTACCTGTCGGCTCTGTACCAGAACGATCAGATCGACGATGCCGACGGATTGGTCGCGCGCTGGTTGACCGCGGGCCGGGTGGCGCGCGACCTGCCGGCAGCGGTTGGGGCCAAACTGACGGCGGCGATTCAACTGGCTCTGGGTCAGGGATACAACGTGAACCTCGACCGCGTCGACGAAAAATGGCATGTGCCGCTGTCCGACGTGGCGCTGTTTTACGCTCAGGAGGGCGAGAACTTCCACCCCGCCGATTTGATCCTCGGCCACTGGCGGTTTCAGTCGACCGACGAGGCTCGCAAGGCCCGCAAGACGATCGGCGTATGGCTCGCGGAACAGGTCGAAACGATGCCCCTCATCCGGCTGCAACGATCTATCGGCTGGACCATTTCTGACGGCGACGCGGTTGACGAGGCCACCTGGAAACGAATTGCCGCCACCCTGGAGGACCGCTGGGCCGGCGAGAAAGACCTCGACGCGCGTGACCGGCTGGCGCAGTCGATCGTGCAGATTCTGTCGTCGAAGATGGGAACCGCCGGACCCCTGGATTTTCTGCGGCGGCAACTTCGCGAAGGGCCGCCAGAGCACCGGGCGGCCTACGCCAGCCAACTGTTCAACACGCTGCTCGGGCAGCCGTGGTCGATCGAATTCGAAACCGAATTGTTCTCGTTGCTCGAGCAACTTTCCGACGCCGAGCAGGCCGACGAACGGCTGCTGGTCGAGGTGAGCGCGCTGCAGCGGCTGACCGACCTGATGGTCACAGGGCGGAACACTGCCGGTCTGGCAAAAATCGAGGGGATGGAAAAGCTGACGCGCACCGAACAAGCGGCGAACAAGGCCGAGCAACTGCGACTGGCGCGCGAAGGGGCCGCCGACCGCCTGGCCGCCGAGTTGAAGCAGCGGGTCGGGGCGCTGCTGCAGTGGATTGACGTCGAGCGATTGACGCTCGAAGTTCAGGCCGGGCGGAATTTGCCGCGGGCGTTTGAAGAATGCCGGGAATTTCTCGATGTGCCAGCGGCGAAGAGGCAAGCCCCTGCGGAGGACGCGCAAGGCAAAGCGGTTGTCACGAGTAACGAATTACCGGGTACCGTTGCGCTCGAGCGAATGTTGCAGCAGCGCTGGCTGAGCATCGTTGCGTACATCGCAACGCGGAAGAACGCCGACCCGGCTCAGGCCGATCGGACCCTGAAATACATCGATCAGCAGATCGCCGACCCGGCCGGAAACGACAAAGTCGCTGATGAAAACCTCGATGATCTCTGGAAACTCTGGAAGTACCGGCTGCTGATCGCGCTCGATCGGCCCGACGATCTGCAGACGGCGCTCAAGGCCTGGATTCAGGGAGACGACCCGCTCAACCGCTGGCGTCTGTCGCTGGGGTACCTTCTCGCCGAGCGCGGAGCGGTGCCCGAAGCGATCGGGCTGTTCGAAGGAGTTGAAGTCGCCGATGCGCTCGATCCGCAGGCGTACCAGGCACTGTCGGGATGGTACCTGGCGGCCAATCGGCGGGCCGACTACGAGCGAGCGCAGCGCCGCATTTACATGACGATGGACGAATGGCGAATGAATCAGTGGTTGCAGCAGCAGCTTTACCCCTGGCAGCGCAGCGACCAGCCGCTGCCGAGCGAACTCGATGGCCAGGTATTGCTGATGTTCGCCGCACTGTTCGAAAAATCAGGATCACCCGAGAACTATCTGTGGTCGCTACAGCAGTTTTACCAGGCGACGCGCGATTTCCGGCTGTTGGCGGTGGTTGCCGATGCAGTCACCGGACGGACGGCGCTGCGCGCGTACCCGTTTTTGCAAGGGCTGCGTTCGGTGTTGGGTGAAATCCGCGACGAAGCCACTGCCGACGAACTGGTGCAGCACATCGCCAAGGTTCGCGAACAAACGACCAGCGCGGTCGATCAGCGAGCGCTCGATCTATTGGAAGTTCTGGTCGAACGCCGCGCGGCCGAAGTGCAGAACCAGGCGGGGCCGCACGTCGATCGGGCACTGGCCGCACTCGAGCGCGCGTTTCGTCGCGAATGGGCACCAGGCGAGCAGCGGCTCATGGCCGATTACCTGGCCAACCTGGGCGGGATCACACCCAAGTCGCTGGCGGCCGAGCAGCTTCGCGAGATGCAGGTTCTGTACGACGGCCAGACGCCGGGCACGTTTGACCGATTGCACATTTGCATGCGGCGGGCCGAACTCATCTCGTACCACGGACGCCCCGACCGCGCCATCGACCTGCTCGAAAACGGACTGAGTGAATTCCGGCAGTCGCATGGAGGCCGACTCCCGGCGATTGCCAACGAGGCGATGGCGAAGTTTCTGTCGTTTCTGGAGAGCGCGCGGCACTATGCCCGGGCCGAACAGGTGGTTGCCGGCGAGCTGGCCCATCCGACTTCAGGACAGCAGCGCTTATGGCTCACGCAAAAGATGTACGAGGTGTATCACGAAGCGCTGCGGAATGACGGAACCGTCTCGGTCGGCTCGGGCTTGAAACTGTTCCTGGCGTTCGAAGCCACGATGCAAGCCGATCTGGGCACCGGCGACCAGAATCACCGGTACCAGGTGTTGAATCTGTTGTGCGGCGTGTACCGCACGGCCCACGACAAGAAAATCAACGAGGCGGACGAATCGCTGCGCACGTTCGCGACCCGAGTCGTGCTCGAAGTTTTGAAGCGGCAGACGAACAACTATCAGTCGGTCGTCAATCAAGTCGCGAACACGGTGCATGATCTCTTGGGGCCGCGGGACGGCCTGGCGTTTCTGTTGGATTGCTTCGAGCAGGAACCGCGCTGGTTGCGCTACCAGAATTACGACAGTTGGAGCCAGCACGCCTATACGCTGTCGTGCTGGCGAACCGAGGTCAAAGACCTGAGCGACTTGCAGCCGCGGCTGCTCAAGGTGGTGCTGGCCGAGCTCCGCCGCGATCTCGAAACCTCACAGGCCCGCAATCGCAGCCTGTACCACGCGGGCCACAACTATTTCTGGAAAGAACAAACCGAGGTTTTCGCCGAAGTGGCTGAAGAGGTGCTGAAGCAACGCAATCAGTCAGGCCCGGCAGTGCTGTACATTGCCGAATACCTCTGGCACGGCTTGCAGCGGGAGGATCAGGCGATCGAGGCCTTGTTTATCGCCCATCGCCAGAAGCTGCTCGACGAGGGAGGCCAGTCCCGACTTATCGACTGGCTGCATCAGAAACAGCGTTTCGGCGAATCGATCGCACTGCTCGAACCGCTGATCGAAGAGCACCCCGGCGGGTTGCAGTACCGCTTGTGGCTGATGCAAGCCTTCTTTCACACCAAGCGACCCGCCGAAATGCGCGCCACTCTCGAACGGGCCGACGCCTGGTTCCATGAAAAAGATCAATGGACCGAAGGGGTTCTGGCGGGTCTGGCCGCGATGTGCCTCGAGACGCAGTTGTATGAAGCGTGCGTCAGTTACTATGACGAACTAATTCCCAGGCATCAGCAGTCGCAGCCCAATCGGGGCATCGGCAACGGCACGCTGTCGGGTTACTACGCCAACCTGGCAATGGCACATGCCGGGTTAAAGCAGACCGCTGCGGCGGTCGACGCGGCGGGAAGTGCGATCGTGAGCTGGGGGTCCGATGTTCGCAATCGCGATTCGGCCCTGACGACGTTGCGGGCCGTTCTCGCCCAATCGCCCGATCTGCCGGCGTATATCGCGAACCTCGATCAGGAGACTTCCGCAACGGGCGACGACATGCCCATCGTTCGCAAAGCGCTGGGCCAGGTGTTGCTCGATCAGGGGCAGGCCGAGCTGGCGATCGTGCAACTCCAACGCGCTCTGGCCTATTCTTCGAATGACCTGGAGATCCACCAGGCGCTGCTGCGAAGCTTCGACGCGTTGAAGGACAAGGCGGCAGCCATCGCTCAGTTGCTGCGGACGATCGACCTCACGCGCCGCGACTTGAAATTGTATCAGCAACTGGCCGGCCGCTATTCTGACTTCGAGCAGTCTCGTGAAGCCGAGCGCGCCTGGACGGCAATGATCGATGCCCTGCCGGCCGAAGCCGAAAGTCACAGCCTGCTGGCAGAAGCGCGGCAGCAGCAGGATCGCTGGGACGAAGCCATCGAGCAGTGGCAGCAGGTCGTCCGCCTGCGGGCCTTGGAGCCGACGGGACTTCAGAAACTGGCCGCCGCGCAGATTCACCAGAAGCAGTGGGCCGCCGCGTCGCAAACCATCCGAAAACTGGAAACGACCGGCTGGCCCGGCCGATTTGCCGATGCCGATCACCTGGCCCGTTTGTTACGACAACAATGGGAAGCGGCCCGCGGGCAGTAAGGCACATCACCTCGTTCCCACGCTCCGCGCTCATCCTTATACACAAGAAAATTCGCCGGAACGGGAAATTCCGCAACCGACGGCACGGCATTTGCGCCAGCCTCTTGGCCCTCAGCGTCTAATCACCGAGGTCTCACGGAGGGGTATCATGCAGGAATGGCTCACGGCGGAGCTGCGC
>SIAF01000101.1 GCA_009691905.1 Planctomycetaceae bacterium
CGAACCGACCGACAGTTCCTAACAAGGCCCCAACACGCGTCATCCTCTCTTTTGTCCTGCCAGATCTTCCCCACCGAAACGGCCGGAGACCGTCCGTCCATTGCTTCGGACAACGGGTTGGACGAATGTTTACGGGGGCACATTCTTAAAGCCACTCTCAGAAATGAGTTGTGGCTTTTTATATTTCGCGGGTTCTCTAAAACGATTGTCCGCGATTCGCTGCGTCGGGATCGGGTCGGAGGCACTGCCGCGTAGGCAAGCCAACCCTGGCAGACTCGCCCCTGGGCAGTGACCTGACCAGTGTCTCCTCAGACATTTACGCGCCGCGATCTTCCGGCGCTCCGCCGCGTCGTGGTAAAATGCGGTTGTCGATTCGACGTGCGATTTGCGAGTGCCGGCGACCACGGCGCGGCGTGTCGAGGCTTCACGATCAATCGCAATCCGGCGCGGTCATCGTATGCACACAATTCCCGACGAACGACACGAATCAGTTGACCTGAGTCCCGGCGACTGGATTTTGTTTGTGATCGCGATCTTCGTCGGCACCCTGGCGGCCGCGGCGATGAATGGGTTGATTCACGTGGGAGTTGCGGGAGTCATCTTTGGCCCGATTGTTGTGATTGTGGTTGGTATCCCCGCCTTTCTGACGACGGCAGTCCTGGCTTGGTCGCTTTGGCTCTTCCGATTCCCTCTGGGCGTCGCCGTCTGCTGTGGAGCGGTGACGGGCCTGGTGTGCACGCTTCGCATGTACGACTCGATTCTCGGACTTCCGCTCGCAGTGTCCGCAATTCTGGCGACGTTTCTGGGCGGCGGCGGGGCGGGTATCGCTGGTGGCTGGTTTTTGCGTAGCACATCGGCAAGGCGCCGGATTGCAGCTTTGGGAAAGACACCGACTCGTCAATTCACTCCTGGATGGATCTTTCTTCATCTCGGTGCGTTTGCCGTCGTGATGGCCTTTTGGTTTTGGACGATCGGCGATTTGCGCACCAAAATTGAACTGATGCGGCAGCAGCAGATCGACAGGCCACGCCGCTCGGGTCGCGGTTCCGATTGAGCGCTTGAAGTCGCTCGAAACCGGTTCATTCTCAAATCCAGGAGCAAAACAAAGACTCCCGATGCCTTATACCCTTCCTTATACCCTTATACAGACCCGATCGTCGGTGACTTGCTGGTCATGTTTCAACGCGACCGGCGGGCTGTTTTGGCCACCGCGATCCGTCGTTTGCCGTCAAGTGTGAGCCTGACCTTCGGGCACTTCGGGCACTGCTAAGGGCACTGGCAAGTTTCGGCCGCGCGCGCCGAAAAGTGCGAGGTGCCGATCAGTCGAGCGATGGCCCCGTGGGGTGGCGAGGGCGCTTACGACGTTGAATGCGACGCGTCAAAACCAGTAACAGGTTGCTGCCCCCCCCCGCTCGCCGGGTTGCAAGGTCGCTGCGGTTTCGTTGAGATATTCATTGGCTTTCAATCTCGATTCTTTCACCCGGAGAACTCACATGCGGCGTCCGACCGCTTTTTATCTGGCCTGTTTCGGCGCGATCGCCCTGAGTGCTTCGATTCTCGATGCGGCCAACTGGCCGAATTGGCGTGGACCGTCGTCAAACGGCGTCGCGCCGGGGAAGGGTTTTCCCATCCATTGGAGCGGCACCGAACACGTTCTTTGGAAAGTCGAGCTGCCCGGCAAAGGGGCATCGACCCCGGTGGTCTGGAATAAGCGCATCGTCGTCACTTGCGGCGTCGAAGGGAAAAGCACCGTCGTCTGTCTCGACTTCAACGGCAAGACGCTTTGGCAAACTCCGGTCGGCGCCGAGAAACCGGGTAAGCACATCAAGGCGACCGGCGCCAACCCCTCGGCGGTCACCGATGGCAAGCACTGGTTCGTCTATTTTAAGAGCGGCGACCTGGCCTGTCTCGACTTTCACGGCGCGATCGTGTGGCAGAAAAACCTTCAGGAGCTGTACGGCGAAGACACCTTGTGGTGGGACCTGGGAACCTCGCCGGTGCTGACGCGCGACACGGTCGTCGTTGCCGCCATGCACAGCGGGCCGTCGTATCTGGCCGCGTTCGACAAACAGACGGGTAAGCCCGTCTGGAAGCAGGATCGCAATCTCGACGCCCCCAGCGAGGCCGCTCAGAGCTACTCGACCCCCATCGTCACGATGGATAGCGGAAAAGAACTTCTGATCGTCCTTGGTGCTGACCATGTGACGGCGCATGACGCGACAAACGGCAAGGAGCTCTGGCGCGTCGGGGAACTGAACCCGACCGGGCACCAGTATTTCCGCTCGATCGCCTCGCCGGTCGTCTCCGACGGCATTGTCGTGGCCCCCTATGCCCGCGGTGCGTCGCTGACCGCCATCAAGCTGGGGGGCAGCGGCGACGTCACCCAGACGCATGTCGTCTGGCGAAAGGACAACCTCGGCACCGACGTTCCGACTCCGGCCGCCGCTGATGGAAAAGTCTATATCTGCAGCGACAAAGGGGCACTGACGTGTCTCGACATCGCCACCGGAAAAGAGCTCTGGTCAGGTCAGTCTGAAAAACATCGGACGGCGTTCACGTCGTCGCCGATCCTGGCTGATGGGAAGATCTACTTCACCCGCGAGGATGGCATGACGTTCGTGATCGATTCGGGAAGGGGATTCAACGTCGTCGCCGCAAATGAGCTAGGCGAAGAATTCGTCGTCGCGACCCCCGTTTTGGTCGACGGAAAGATCCTGATTCGCACGGCCGAACGGCTGTATTGCATTGGTAAGTGAGCCTTTCGCGTCACCCTTTCGGCTTCCACATCGCCGCGTCAATGATCGACCAGAGGTGGATGATCCATCCCAGCAGAAACCACCATAGGACGGCGGCCAGGACGAAGTGGACGAGCGCCATGATCTGCCGCCCTTGGATCAATTGTCCCAGGCCAGGGATGAAAAAACTGGCAAGGGCCGCAATCACGTTGCCGGTGGAACCACGACCTGACATGTAAAATCCTTTCGGCTAGAGCTGCCCGTGATACCGCACAAACGCTTCGACTGCGTAGAATTCGGGCAGACCCATCTGATTGTAAATCGCCGCAGTCCGCTTCGTGCGCTCTTCGGCGCGGACCCAGAATTCGCGGGCATCGCTGCCCGGATACAGCGGCGCATCCTTTTGCGATTCGTGGCGGAAAATCGCCTGCTTCTTGCGGTCGACGACTTCGGGGCTGAGGGGCACGGCCCGTTCGATTTCGTGCGGCTCGTATTCCTGCCAGGCGCCGCGGTACAGCCAGACTTCGGGTTTGATCCCTTCGGCGGCGACGACGTCAATCGCCTGAATTGCCGCCTGCGAGCACATCCGATGCGTGCCGTGCGGGTCCGACAGGTCGCCGGCGAGGTACACCTGGGCCGGCCGCAGCTTGCGCAGCAGTTCGGCAATGATCTCGACATCAGCCGCGGTGATCGGCGCCTTGTCGACTTTGCCGGTTTGATAAAACGGCAGATTCAAAAAATGCAACTTGTCGGCCGGGACGCCGGCGGTGTCGGCGGCGGTCGTGGCTTCGGTCTGGCGGATCAGCGCCTTGATCTTCTGCACCTCGCTTGAATCGGGTTCGTCCGGCTGCTTGCGGGCGATGGCTTCGCGCATCCGCCGATCGAGATCGCGGGTCTGATCGGACTCCTGCTTGAAAATCGCGTGCAATTGACGGACGAAGTCGATGTGCCGCAGCGCCGCGCGATCGTGAACCGCGATGTTGCCGCTGGTCTGATAGGCAATATGCACGTCGTGTCCCTGATCGGCCAGGGTAATCAGCGTCCCGCCCATCGAGATCACGTCGTCGTCGGGATGGGGGCTGAACACGATCACGGTCTGCGGTTTGTCGCCCCCCGGCCTGGGGCAGATGCCCTCCAGCAGCCGATCGAAGGCCCGCTGCCTGATCGCTTCGATCGGACCCTTGTCGCGAAGCAATTCGTGCAAGTGGTATTCCATGAAATCGGCGCGGCACAGCTTGGGCAGCGGCTTGCCGGCCGCCTGGCTGAGCCAGATCACGGCGCGTTGTTCGAGCTGCGGGGTCCAATTCACGCGACCGGCCAGCCAGGGCGTTTCGACGGCGGTCAAGTGGCCCGCCGCCGCTTCGTCGACGACGAATGTCACTCGCGGATGATCCTGCAGAAAACTCGCCGTGACTTCATCGGTGATCTCGCCTTCGATCGTCTTGCGAACAATGGCCGCCTTGTGCTCGCCCAACGCGATAATCACGATCTCTTTGGCGGCGAGAATCGTCTCGACCCCCATCGTAATCGCCTGCAGCGGCACATTTTCGTCGCCGAAAAAGCTGCTGGCAGCGTCGGCCCGGGTCTGCGGGTCGAGCTGCACCATGCGCGTGCGGCTGTTCCGCCAGCTTCCCGGCTCGTTGAACCCGATGTGCCCGGTCCGCCCGATCCCCAGCAGTTGCAGTTGAATTCCCCCCGCGCGCTCAATCGCCTGTTCGTAGCTTTCGCAGAAGGCGTCGACTTCTTCGGGGGGAATGTCGCCGCGCGGGATGTTGATGCTCTGTTCGGGAATATTGACGTGGTCGAAAAAATTGGCCCGCATCCAGCGGTTGTAGCTGTGGATCGACGTCGGCAGCATCGGATAGTATTCGTCGAGGTTGAACGTCAGCACGTGCGACAAATCGAGGCCTTCGTCCCGATGCAGGCGGATCAGCTCGCGGTAGACGCCGATCGGCGTCGAGCCGGTGGGCAGGCCCAGCACAGTCGGCGTCCCGTTCGCCAGGTTGTCGCGGATCAGTCGCTCGACGATTTGCGCCACATGCTTGTCGACCTCGCTCGCGCTCTTGAACATCAACGTCGGAATTTTCGTGTGCCGCATCGACTGCGACGACAGCGTGGTTCGAGAGCGGGGAACGGTGCGGAGAGTAGTCATGGCAGCGGTGGGTTCCTTATGATTCGACAGGAAATGGGCAGGTATCGTCTCGACACCTGAGATTCGGGCATAATTATCTCTTCGCGCCTGAGCCAGTCCCCATTTTCAGCCCCTATTGTAAATCGTCGCCCCGAAACAGACCACGCCCGATTCAGGATTTCTCATGACTGGCGAACTACGCACCCTGCGTGTTCTGGCAATTCACGCCCACCCCGACGACATCGAACTGCAGTGCGCCGGGACGCTCGCGCTGCTCAAACAGCGCGGCTGCCACATTACGCTCGCGACGATGACGGCCGGCGACTGCGGCAGCGCCGAACTGGGTCCAGAGGAAATCGCCCGCGTCCGCCGGGCCGAATCCCAGGCCTCCGCCGCCCTGCTGGGGGCCGACTGCCTGTGCCTGGAGTTTCACGATCTTGGCATCGATCACGATACCGACTCGCGGCGGCGCGTGACCGAGTCCGTGCGGCGGGCGCGGCCCGATCTCGTCATCACGGCCCCCCCGATCGACTACATGAGCGATCACGAGATGACCAGCCGCCTGGTCCGCGATGCCTGCTTTGCCGCTTCGATTCCCAACTACTCGACGCGGCAATGGGATCCGGCCCCCATTCTCGACAAAATCCCGCACCTGTACTACGTCGATGCCATCGAAGGCATCGACTATTTCGGCAACTCGTTGCCGACCGAATTCGTGGTCGATATTTCGGCGACCTTCGCGCTGAAACTCGAGATGCTGGCCTGCCACGCCAGTCAGCGCAACTGGCTGCTGAAGCAGCACGGGCTCGACGAATACCTCGAAAGCTGCCGCAAATGGAGCGCGAAACGGGGCAGCGAGATCGGCGCCGCCTACGGCGAAGCGTTCACGCAACACAAGGGGCATCCCTACCCGCACGACAATCGATTGCACGAGTTGTTGACCGGCTGACGGCATGGCAGTGCGAGTTGATCAGGCGAGCGGGGAGCGTGAGCTCCCTGAAGAGTCACCTTGCATGCACCACCGCATCGTTTCCGTCGAATCATGTACGAGTGACGCATCAGGGGGCTCACGCTCCCCGCTCGCCGGGTGAGAATCATTCCGAAAGTCGTCTTGACTTGCTTGCCTTGGGCCGATACTTTGCCGCCCGCTCTCGATTCGTATCATTCCCCAAATCTCGTTGTGCGGTCGCCCGTTCGGCCTTTTTCCGCGCTCGTTCTCCGTTCGCTCGCTGCTCTCAACCGACCCGCCACCGCAACGAAACCTAAAACGCCCCTCACGCAGGTCAGCCTTTCGAGGCTGACCCAATCACGGTGGCTTTCAGCCCAATCGCACCATCCGCGTCAGGCTCGAAAGCCTGACCGACACGGTCCGCCGCGCCACTCGGAAACAAATCATGCACTCGCTGCCATTTCCGTCGCGAACAGCGGTCCCCCTGGCTGTCGTCGCATCCCTGATGCTGGGATTGATCGTATCGAGCGGACTGCCGGCCGCTGACGACGAACCCTCTTTTGACGAGAATTCGACGGCAAGCGTGGCCAAATCGGGCGTTCTGGTGATGCGAACCGGCCGGGTTGCCTCTGGCAGGATCCTCAAGTCGGGCGACAACTATACCGTCGAACACACCCACGGACGGATGTTCGTGCCGGGCAGCGAAGTCCGCTTTCACTGCGCCAGCCTGAGCGACGCCTATCGCAAGCTGCACGACGCCGCGAAGCACGAAGCCTCGGCCAAGGCACACACGATTCTGGCCCGCTGGTGCATCACCAACAAGTTGCTGAGCGAGTCGCGTCTGGAACTGAACGATGCCCTCGTGCTCGAGCCCGACGATGACGAAGCCCGCGACCTGCTGCGACGGGTCGACGACCTGCTCGACCCCAAACGCCCCCCCGAACCGCAGAACTCGACCGACGTGAAACCATCGACTCCCGTGACGCCGCGGTTCAGGGCCGACGAAATCGAATCCCTGGCGGGCGTCTCCCGCGATCAGGCGCAGCAATTCACACGCCGCATTCAGCCGATTCTGGTCAACAATTGTGCCGTCTCCGGCTGCCACGGGGCGAAATCTGACACGGGATTCCGCCTGCAGCGCGTCGTTCCCGGCGGCGACACGAGCCGAATCGCCTCCGAACGCAATCTGGCCGAGATCCTGCAGCAAGTCGACTTTCAATCTCCGCGAACCAGTCCGATTCTGACAGTGCCGCGAGGCAATCACGGTCGGCACGGCAAACCGGGCTTCCCCGGACCACGCGGCGCCGATCAGTATGACGATTTGCGAAAGTGGGTTTTGGGAATCGCGAAATCGGATGTCGCCCGTCATCGGCAGGACGGCGCCAAGCCGCGCAAGTCGGGCAAAATCGCACACGCCTCAGCCAGCGTCGATTCGGCCCCCGCGGAAGCGAGCGATTCGTCGAACTCTGCCCGCTCCAAGCGAAAAGCGGCTGTCAAATCGCCCAGCCCGAAAGACGCCCTCCGCATCATGGCCGATCCCTTCGCCGTCGCGGCTGAGGCGGCTCGTGACGCCGATTCGCGCGGCGCCGCCTTCGCCCGCGACCCGTTCGACGTGACCGAGTTCAACCGTAAATCGTCAGCCCCTAAACCGCGCCGCTAGCTGCCTGTTGAAAATGGGGACTGGCTTCGACGCGAAGAGATAAATACTGGGAAATCTGATGCGTTTCGGCGGAGCCTGACTCATTTTCAACAGTGAACTTTATGCTGGCTGGAACTCTTAAAATGTTCCTGACAGCTTAAGCATGTCTGTTTCGGTCACCCCTCAAACACAGCGACGACTAGGTCACGGTGCCGACATTTTCGAGGGAAGGTCGCATCCCCAGACCGCGTGAAGCCGCGGCGTATTTGTGCTGCACTTTCGTGGATTTGCCCGAACGGCAGGTAAATCACGTCCCGAGGGCGACTTTTAGGACTCTGACGGCGCACGCCTTATAGGCCGGCTGTTTCGAATACGGATCGAAGACGGCATCGGTGAGCAGGTTTGTCTGCGCATCGTGCATGGGCAAAAAGACCTGGCCGACGGGAACCGCCGTCGTGAAAAACGCATAGGCATGCAGCGCCCCGCGACGCGACTCGACCACGACGCGCTCGTGCGGCTTGATGCCCAGGTCATTTGCGTCTTGAGGATTCACCTCGACATGCAGCGAGTGCGGATACAGCTTGCGCAGCACCGCCGACTTGGCAGTTCGCGTCTGAGTGTGCCACTGCGACGCCGAGCCGCGACCGGTCAACAGCAACAACGGATATTGCGCATTCGTCGGCTCGGGAAGCGGGCGCGGGGCCTCGAACAGGAATCGCGCCCGTCCCTCATCAAAATAGAACCGGCCGTCCTCGAACAGTCGTCGCTGGGTTTCGGCGGACGACGTTCCTTCGGGATACGGCCATTGGATGCCACCCGATTGATCGAGATGCTGGTAATCGCGAATCCCCGTCATGTCGCACGGCAGGCCGCGCGAGAGTTGCTTGATGAATTCGAAGGCTGCCGCCGGCGATGTCCAGTTCTTGAACAGATCGCCGCAGCCCCAGGCGTCGGCAATCAGCCGGAAAATGGCGAAATCGGCGAGGGCCTGGCCGGGGGCGCGGCGGACCTTTTTCACTACGCCGACACGCCGCTCAGAGTTGATGAACGTCCCGTCCTTTTCGCCCCATCCGGCCGCGGGCAGCAGCAGATGCGCCTGAGCGACCGTCTCGGTTGAAGCGTACATGTCCTGCACGACCAGAAAATCGAGGCGGCCCAGCACGTCCCGCGCAAACGTCTGATTGATCCACGAATGCGACGTGTTCGTACAGACGACCCACAACCCGTGGATCGATCCTCGAAGAATGCCTTCCAGAATTTCGTGATAAGCCCAGCTCGGCTGCCGCGGGATGCGCGACTCGTCGATTTGCAGAACCGTGGCGACTTCTCGGCGCTGCTCGGCGTCGGTGAAATCGCGACCGCCAAGCAGGTTGGTCGTGTTGCTGAACAGCCGCGACCCCATCGCGTTGCATTGCCCGGTGATCGAGTTCGCGCCGGTCCCCGGCCTGCCGATGTTGCCGGTCATCAGCGCGAGATTTATCAGCGCCTGGGCCGTGCGGACCCCCTGATGACTCTGATTGACGCCCATTGTCCACCAGAACGAAACGCGACGGCCTTCGTAAATCAGGCGCGTGAACTCGTCGATGGCGGCCGGCGACAGGCCGGTCTCGGCACAGACGCGATCGATGGTGAACGCGTCGACGAATGTCGCGAACGCGTCGAAGCCCGCGGTGTGCCGCTCGAGGTAGGCGCGGTCGATCCAACACCGCGCGATCAGTTCGCGCGCGACGCCGTAGAACAGCGCCAGATCGGATTTTGGAAATGCCGGCAGGTGCAGCCCGGCGTTCATCGCGGTTTCGGTGCGGCGCGGATCGACAACGATGATGTTCGGCTTGTGGCGATTGCGCATGACCCGCTCCCACATGATGGGATGCGCGATGCACAAGTTGCTTCCCACGAGCACGATCGTGTCCGATTCTTCGAAGTCGGCATACGTGTAGGGTGGGGCGTCGAATCCGAACGATTGCTTGTACGCGACGGCGGCGGTCGCCATGCACTGTCGCGTGTTGCCGTCGCCATGCAGCATTCCCATGCCGAACTTCGCCAACGAACCCAGCAGGGCCATTTCTTCGGTGACCATCTGCCCCGTGCTGAGGAAGGCGACGCTCTCGGGACCGTGCCGGTGCTGAATATCGCGAAACCGCGAGACGAACGTCGACAGCGCCGTCGGCCAGTCAACGGGCGCCAGACGCCCCGACGAGTTTCGCAGCAACGGCGTCGTCGCCCGGTCGGCGGCATTCAAAACGCTCAGAGCCTCCCAGCCCTTCGGGCACGCCATCCCGAGGTTCACGGGATAGTCGGTGCTCGGCGTGAGGCTGACGGCTTCGCCGTTTTTCAGATGCACATTCAGTCCGCAACCCGTCGAGCAATAGCCGCAGACCATCGTCGTCGTCGCGTCGGGAGCCAGTCGCTCGGGAACCTGACCCAGGCCAAACCCACCGGCGCGCAACAGCAGGTCGCGAGTGAGCGGGCCGGTTTCCTGATGCAGCAGCGAGGCAATGGAGTTCACGGGCGCACCGTTCCCGGCATGCGAGGGGCTGCGGCAGCAGCGAAAAAGAGATAGCGCTCCAGCGTTTCGCCGGCCAGCAGAGCGACTGCGGCGGCAACCACGACGAGCGCGCGCAACAGCGTTTCGGTCGCCTCGTCGGCCTGATGCCAGGCGATCATCGGCAGGAAAACGCCCCCCAGTAATCCGCAGGCGAAGCGGGCCAGCGTGACGTCGGCGAGCGGCCCCACCAGCAACTGTGCCGAACGCTTCCAGGACGACGTCGAGCCAGACCACAGCCAGCGGAGCGCGGCCGCTTCCAGCAGCAGTTTGGCGGTCATGCAAGCCACAATCGCGCCGCACATGGTGCGGCCTGGTTCCAAACGGCCCTCACTGCCCGACCACGCCGTCGTCACCCACAACGTGCAAATGCCCAGGGTGCCGGCCGTCAGAAAGAATCGGGCGGCCGTGTTTCCGAAGCTCCAGCATTCGCGACGGGTCGCGACATAAACCATCACCGAGCAGAAGACCGCGACCAGACCGGAAATCACCACCGCGTTTTCGAGCCACCGAATGGGCGCCGACGACTCGACGGTCGCCTGGGAGCTGAGCCACAGCGAGGCCGCGAACACCGTCGCCAGCCCGGCGAAAATGCTGAACGCGAGAATCTCGCGGCTCAGCCACGAATGCCGCAGGCCGATGATCGCTCGAAACGCATACAACGGTCGCCCCAGGTGCAGCAGGCTGGCGGCGAGCGCGAGCAGGCCGAGCACGAGTGCGACGGTTGCGTGACCTCCGGCGACGGATGTCATCGTCGCCGGGCCGAAAAAGGCTGAAACGACGCGGGCCGCCGCGAAGGCCCCGACGGAGAGCTGCGTCAACACGAGCATGACGATCAGCGGACGGTGCGAATGCTGCGCCGACGTCTGGTGGAAGTCGGCGGGGAGCGCATTTCGCGGGAGGGAGCGTGCGGTCTTGAAGTTGGTCGTGGGGAGAGTCAGGCGCGGATCGGGCGCTCCCGGCAGAAACTGGCCGGCTTCGCAGTCTTCGACGACCTGCCGCGTGTCGACAACGCGAATCGAAATGGCTTCGTGGGGACAGGCCTGCACGCACGCCGGCGCTTCTCCGACGGCCAATCGGGACGAACACATATCGCACTTCCGCACGATCCCTTTGCCGGGGTGATACCTGGGCACGTCATACGGGCAGGCCAGCGTGCAGTATTGGCATCCGAAACATTGATCGTCGAGGTGTTTGACGATGCCCGTGATCGGGTCTTTCACGTAGGCATCGACAGGGCAGGCGGTGAGACAGGCAGGCTCCAGGCAGTGATGGCACGCGGTGGTCACGTGCTGGACGAGGGGATTGGCCGACGTCCCCCCGATGAGCAGCCCCACGTCGCGCCACGTTTCGCGCTCGTCGAGACCGTTGAGCGTATGGCAGGCCGTCACGCAGGCTTTGCATCCGCTGCAGCGATCGAGATCGACCTCGAACGCATATTGCTGGCCCGGTCCCGGCGGCGAGGCGGGCAACAATCGCGAGTAGTATTTCGCCTGTGCGGGAGCCGCATCGCCGTCGTACTGCACCGCGAACGATTCGACCGCCGTCAACTCCTGCTGCTGGTCGAGTAGCCAGGTCAGCAGCGAGTTCGGTGTCGAATGACATTCGCGCGAGCCCGTCGCGGCGCTGACGATCGACAGTTCGGGAAATCGTCCCCGCAAATCAGCCACGACTGACCGCCTTCGCGGGCGCCTGATGAAACTGCTCGGTGTGAATCCGCTCCGTCGTTTCTACCGCCCGCACGAATACCTGACCCGATTCAATGCGCGTGGGATAGCTGCGGATCTGGTGCCCTGGTGGATCGAGGCTGCAGCCGTTGCAGGCCTTGAACGTCCAGGCGTGCCACGGACACGTCACGACTCCGTCGGCAAAGTCTCCTTCGGCCAGCGACGCTCCCTCGTGCGGACAGGCGTTGTCGATGGCGTGCACCTGGTCGCCGTCGATAAACAGCGCCAGCTCCTTGCCCTCGACGCTCACCTGGAGGCCGGAGCGAGGCTGCAACTGCGAAACCACTGCAACGGGCACAAAGCCGTCGCCGGTCGCTTCCGGGGATGCCTGGGCGACTGCGGGCGGCGCGACGGCAACCGATGCCGACGCGTCCGACGCATCGGCAACGACGTTCGACGACTCATCTTCAATGCGTGCGAAGAATCGCCGCAGGCCGGCGCACCTCGGGCAAAAGACCGGCGGGTCTTCGCCGGGATGGTGATGATCGCAGTTCTCGCAGACCCAGACGGGGGGCGTGTAATCCTGTTCGCTGACCTTTTGCGCCTCGCTCGATTTCAGCTTTTCACGCCAATACGCGCTGAACGTCTGGCCTGCCCGATGCTGCAGGTAGTATTCGCGGACGACTTCTTCAACGAGGTTGGGCAACTGGTCGACGTCGACGCCGAGCATGTAGGGCAGCGCAAGATGCACCTGGCCGGCGATGCCTCCGCCCAGCAGCACGTCGAAGCCTTCGCGCGTGCCCAGCCGCCGCCGCACGCGCACCCCCTTCAGGCCGATGTCGGCGGTGAAGTGCCCGGCACAACTCGAGGGACAGCCGCTCATGTGAATGCGAATCCCGTGCAGCATCACCCCCCTCTGCCGCAGGCGATCCATGAGCTGAAACATGTGCCCTTTGGTTTCAGTCACCGCGATGTTGCAGAACTGCAGCCCGGTGCAGGCGACGGTGTTGAGCGCAATCGGGTCGGCGTGAATACTCAGGCCCAGGGCCGCAGCGTCGGTCGCAGCGGCGTCTTTGAATCCCGTGGGGATATTGATGACGGCAATCCCCTGCTCTGACGTGGTGCGCAGCCGGCCGTTCCCCCATTTTTTCGCCAGAATTGCGAGCCCCTCGAGTTGCAGCCACGAGAGCCGGCCCAGTGGGACGCACAGGCCCATCGACCATTGCCTGGGGTCCTTCTGCCGGAACCAGCCGACCAGCTCGTCGAGTGAACCGGCGGGGACCGGCTCCTGGGCACAGGGCAGCAGCGGGAACGCAAGCCGCTCTTCCATCCACTTGAGGACGCCCGGCACGCCGAATTCTTCGACGACGTAGCGGAAGCGTGCCGCACTCCGCTTCTCGCGATTTCCCTTCTCGCGAAACAGGTCAAGCAGCACGCGGGTGACGTCTTTTACCTGCGCCGGCTGCACGAGCACGGGAAGATGCCACGCCAGGTGCGTGCTCTGTCCCTGTGTGCCCCCTGCGAGCAGATGAAATGCCGGTTCGCCGTCGGCATCGCGCGTCGCCAGAAAGCTCAGGTCCTGCGTCCAGTAGTGCGGGCCGTGGTGGTCGGTTCCGTTGAGCGCAATGTTGAATTTGCGTGGCAGGTCAGAGTACACGCGGCTGCCCAGAAACACGTCGTCGATTTCGCGGCACAGGGCGCGCGTGTCGATGATTTCATCGGGATCGACCCCGCTGAAGGGATGGCAAAACACGTTGCGAATGTTGTCGTGCCCGGTCTGCCTGGCGGTCAACCCGACTTTTTCGAGCCGCGCGGCCGTCCGCGGGACGTTTTCGATTTCGAGGCCCTGCACCTGCAGGTTGGCGCGGGTCGTGACGTCGACGATTCCGTGGCCGTATTCGTAAGCGATGTGCGCGACTTCGCGGGCCTGCTCTGAGTTGATCTCGTTGGCGGTGATCCGAATGCGGTTCATGTACCGCCCGGGCTCGTCCCGCTTGCGGTAATAGAAGCCGTGCCATTTCATGCGCTCCAGATCGGCGTCGTCGATCTGGCCCATGGGGACGTGGTTGGCGGCGTACTTCAAGACGTCGGGCCAGACGTCGAACCCGTGCTTGTTCGCCTTCCAGATTTCAACCGCATTTGCCATGGCGCGACCAGTTTCAAAGCGCTTGACTGTCGACGTTGACGGCCGTCTCACAATTTCCTGCCGACGCGGCGGCAGGCGACGTCGTCAGGTCGCCGCCGAAGCTCCGACCAATGCGCCGAATTCGCCTTCGGCCTCGGCCTTTTCAGCACGATTGCCGACCGTTTCTGTTGCCGGAAACGTGACAGCGAACGACGCGAACGAGCAGAGTGTCACGAGCACTCCCAGGACAAACAGTGCCGTCGGCCACGAGATGGCCTCGGTTTTGAACAGAAACCCGGCTGCGACGGCCCCCGCGTTCCCTCCGGCGCCGACGATCCCGGCGACCGAGCCGAGTGCCCGCCGATTGATGAACGGGACGACCGAGTAGGTCGCCCCATTCGACATTTTCACGAACAGGCCGAAGAACATCAGCAGCGGCACCGCGACGACCAGCGTTCGCGATTGCGCGAACAACATCAACGTCAGTCCCTCGCAGAAGACGGTGAGGAACAGCCACTTGACGCGGCCCGAGAGCCCCCACTTTGCCCCGAACTTGTCGCCGATGATGCCCCCCAGCGCCCGTGCGAACAAATTCATGCAGCCGAACAACCCGGCAAAGAGCCCGGCCTTGCCGATCGCGGCGATCGGGTCGAGATCCTTGAGTTCTGGGAAGTAGTCGATGAAATACAGGGCGGCGATATTGTCGATTGTCAGTTCGAGCCCGAAGCACGCCCCGTAGACGGCAAACAGCGCCCAGACGCGTCGATCACGACACGCTTCGAGAAACGTTCCCCGGACAAATTTCTTTTCGGGCATGCGACCGGCGGCGCGAAGCTCAGAGAAATTGCCCCCCGGTGCGTCCTGTGTGAACAAGTAATACAGTACGCCGGTCGCCGCGCAAACGGCGCCGGCCACGATCATGCACACTCGCCAGCCGGCTGCCGCCGAGAGCCCCATCGTGCCGACGAACAGCGAGAACAACAGCGGCATGACCACTTGCGTCACGCCGCCGCCGAGGTTCCCCCAGCCGGCCGCGGTGGCATTCGCGGTTCCCACGCAATTGGGGGCGAACATGACCGACGTGTGGTACTGCGTGATGACGAACGACGCGCCGATTACGCCGATGGCGACGCGAAACAGCAGAAACGTAGTGAAATCGTGCGCCAACCCGACCCCCATCACGGGCAGCGCGCCGAGAATCAAGAGCCACGTGTACGCCAGACGAGGCCCGATGCGGTCGCACAGGCAGCCGATGAGCATGCGGGCGATAATGGTGGCGGCGACTGACCCGATAATGCACCAGCCGACCTGATCTTTCGTGAGGGCCATCTCCTCGCGAATGACTTTCATCAGCGGGGCGACGCCGAACCACGCGAAGAAGCACAGAAAGAACGCGAACCACGTCATGTGGAAGGCGCGCATCTGCGGCGTCGACAGCGACAGCAACTGAATTCGCGTGGCTTTGTTGTCAGCGTTCATAGTTTTCGAGTTTAATCCTGGCAGCAAGTCGTATGCCGCACGAAGGGGTCGGCTCCCCTTTCAAGAAATCCTGCGGTTTATCGCGAAAAACGTGTGGTAATTCGGCAATGCGAAGCAACCGGCTGATGTAAGTTCTCGGGCGTGGTTGCTCGCGTCATCATCACGCGTGCCAAAAACACGGGCACGCGGCCATGAGTGAGATGTTCTTGGGGAACAGAAGCGCCATGACAATCGACACGGTCCGCCTGCAACTGACACCCTACGCCCCCGCGCACCTGCTCGCGTTGATCGAGGGGACCGAGCGTTTCGACGAATGTTTCGGCCTGCCGGCTGCGGAGGGCCTGCGAGCGTTCATCGTTTCCGATGACGTCTCGCCCGCCTGGCTCGCTCAACTCCGCGCGTCGTCGACGCCCGATCCGTGGCTGCATGGCTACGCCGTCGTCGATCGGGAGAGCCGCTCGGTCGTCGGAAACATCGGCTTCAAAGGTCCGCCCAACGACGAGGGGGTAGTCGAGATCGGCTACGGCATCGTGCCCGGTTTCCAGGGCCGCGGGTACGCCACCGAAGCCGTAGAGGCAGTCGTCGCGTGCGTATCCAGCGACAGTCGAATCACGCGAGTTCTGGCCCACACGCTGCCGACGCCAAACGCCTCGACGCGCGTCCTCACGAAATGCGGGTTTGAGCACACCGGCGAGATCGAGGATCCGGAGGATGGGGTTGTGTGGCGGTGGGAGCGGGGTGCAGTTTAACGCATTAGCAGCCTGTTAAAAATGAGTCAGGTTCCGCCGAAACACATCAGATTTCCCGGTATTTATCTCTTCGCGTCGAAGCCAGTCACCATTTTCAACAGGCAGTTTAACGCATCAGGATCGCCCTAATTGAGGCGGCAGCCTCAAAGAAAGTAGTCATCATCGCTGCGTCGTGATGAGTGCGAACGCCCGCGGGCACCGCACCGGGTCATCGCAAAAACATCACCACGAGAATCTCGTGCCACGCTCCGTTGCAAGGGACCGAATCGCGTCAATTGTACGAGTACCCGTGATCAAAATGCGGCATCCCGAGACTCTTCACGCGGCGCGGTGAAGACGATTTTTAAGAGTGTTTAAGGTTCCTGACACTGTAAATACATCCTTATGGCTTGGACTGAATTGAGCAAACGGCCCCGGTAAAAGACCGTTTGACGACGCCATGCAGTTTCAGTAAAAACAAATCGTTCAACCGGGCTTGCGGCAACGGAATTCGCGTCACGGAGTGGCGAAGGGGAGAAGAGCTGGGATGTGAATCAGACTTGACCCGGTCGGCTCGTTCATTGCTCGTGGCCCGGATGGGGCCGAGTTCGAAATCAACGTGCAGGTATTCCATCGCATGGTGTGGACGGACCAGGGCAAGGTGCGGCAACGCATTGGTGTCGAATTCAGCACGATCGGACCCCGGCGTGTCACAAGAAATGAACGCGGCGTCTACCAGATCGAAGGGACCACCGACTACGTGACGGGCGACGACAGCGAATTCGACGGGCTATTCGCCTAATTCCGCAACTCGCCGGATAGCGTCAATCGCGGCAATCAGCTTCGTCGCAGAATCGCGCCGGGTGCCGGGGTTAGAGCGATCGCATGTGGCTGCGACGTGGCTTGCAGGTTCTGGGGTCGCGCGTTGCACCGCGCGACTTGCAAGACGGACGAGCGATGGCCCCGTGGGGTGAAAAAGCACGAGTGACACAACTCAATCTCTAGCGCGCGACGGGGCCATCGCTTGACTCCTGGCTCCGGGACGCCGCCGATCAGGCGAAGGCCCTCTCGCTGCGCCCCGGACAGACGCGGCGTCGGTCTGACCCCGCCACCCGGCCGAGACTTGCTGCCCGCGCCGCGGTCGATCATGCGGAAATGAACACGCCCGCCCTGGCCTCCCACGGGTCAGAACGGGCGCAACGTTCCGGGGGCAGTCAGCGCGTACTTTCGGAGCGTCCGCAGCCGTCCAGACAGCGACCGCGGCCGCCGCACAAAGGCACTGCCGACAACCCCCCGTGGGACTCTCAAAAGTCGGGATTTTCCGTGTCCCGATGTCCATAACCGGTGCGCCGAAGAAATCGGTGCGTCGGGGAATCCACCACAGTCGATTCCGCCGGAGCCTGATTGGCAGCGGACGATTTTCGGAGAAGATTGTTCAGAAGGTGATTGACGGCGTGATGAGTCATTCGTCGCGGCAAGCCCGCTGCAATCGCGAACAATGCAAAGTGAACTTTCCCTCGGCCATTCAGTCATTAGGGTAACGGTCAACCATGTATGCAATTGAAAGGTCATTCAACGGTCAAGTGCGGGTTGTCGACGGGACGGGAAACACCCGATTCAGGGGATCGATGCGAGAATGCGAAGACTGGTTCGATTTCCGCGACAACAGCCCGACCGGCGTCACGTCGTCCGCCGCTCGCTGCGACAGCGCCGCGAGTCGCCGGCACCTCGTCCCGAGGGGGCTGTTGACGTAGTCGTCGACGACAAAGGCGACGATGCGGACGGGCCGTACTGCTTGGCCGATCATTTACATGCGCTTGGCGGCGTCATGAGCCACCGGAGGTCGGATTGTGTCCATTGACGCGATAAAAACTTGCGCAGAC
>SIAF01000102.1 GCA_009691905.1 Planctomycetaceae bacterium
AACCAACCTCCGCATCGGCCAACAGCCGCTGCTTTCGGAGCTCGAATCGCCGTTCCATCGTGCATCTCCTTAAAGGAAATCCATTTCCCGCAAGGGGTCTCTATAAAACAGGTTGCAACTCGTCAAGTACAATCGACAGTAGAACTACTTCGAGCACAAGGTGAAAGGCCCGATACCCGTCAACTGTAGGGTTGCTGATGAAATCCCTCTTCGGCCGGTCGATCGTCGGATGCAATCGGCAACCGGCCGTATCGGCCTTTTCGCCCTGGAGAAACTCTTCGAATTGCTTCATGCTGGCAAGTGTGGGGCAAATGACGCGGACACCGGCACTGTCTTCGATGTCCTCGAATCGGGGCGTTGACTCCTTGATCCGCAATGTCATCTTTCGAAGGATCGAGTTTACAGTTTTTACGCGTGAATCAATACGAATCATTTGACGTAGCGGGTCGCGCGATACCTCGCTAAGCAGGTGGAAATTCAACAGGCTTCGAACGGTCTCGATCGCCTGACTGCAGCGAATCCGCCAATGGCTTAGCCGCAGCAGGTCGGGCGGTGTAATCCCGGATTCTGCGGCCAACTCCGCATCGATTTGGATTCCCAGCTTTGCGGCTTCCGTGGCGACGCGCGCCCGTCGATCCGACTCGGAGAGTATCAGGCGATGTGCCAAAAACTGGACGATCAGCGCGGCCGCATCCAGCGTCAACCATTTCGGCGGGCCTTCATGGCTAAACACGAGGGTGGCGACGAAAGTCTTGGCGGGCCCGACCTGCATTGGAATCACAAATGTCGTTACACCCAGTTCGGCCTTCGTCAAGATTGGAAATTTGCTCGATCCCTTTCCGGTGAGAATTGCAGGTGAATCGCCGACGACCCCTTGGAAAGATTCGCTCTCAATGGCGTTCGGATTCGAGGCATTCACAAGTTTCAGAGTATCTGCATTGGTTCCCCCGACGACCCAGATACTTGTGTTCAGCGTTCCGCAGACACGATCGAGGATCGAGGTGATATCGTGCAGCTCAAGGACTTTCCCGCCGGAAGCCGCCATGCATTCGCTAATAGCCTCATCCAAACACTTCGGAACTGGTTTTTCCTTGGCGAATCTCTCTGCGTTGAGGGCGTCTTGCTCGGCCTTGGCGATCGAAGTTCGAACAACGTCGGCAAACTCGTTCCCAAGCGGACATTGGGTTAGCAACGGCAAGTAGAGTTTCTGGGCTTTGTCAACCACGCTCCGAAATAGCCGGGGAGGTGTCGTGTTGGGTCGGCTGATGTTGTGCATGATGTCGCACATTTTCACAAACACCGCCGTTGGCCCGCCCTTCATGATCTGGTCCGCAAATTCGCGATTACGAGTATCCTTGGATTTCCCGATCACCCCTGCCGGGGGCTTGGTCAATGCTTCAACGGCCAAACGCACTTCCGGCCCGGCAGTCTTATCGAGCGCCGATTGGTCAATTTGCGTATCTTCAAGCAAATCGTGGGTCAGAGCGATACAGACGACGGTTTCCAGATCGTCCGCCAGACTGTTCTGCACCATTGGGAAGTACTTGGCTGCCAGTAGCGCCGTGCCCACGGGATGCACAATGAATGGCACGCGAGCGTCCGGTGTACGGGTATCACGAAACTGCCCGCGATGGCCGTCGCAGGCCAGACGAAGGGTCTTTCGCACACGCTGCGACGCAGCCGTCTTGCAATCCTTTTCAAGTGTTTGCAGAAGCGCTTGGTACGAAAACGTCGGGGAAGCCATTTTAGTGCCTGCTGCGATAATGGGCCCGCCCTTTTTTACGTTGGAATCGATTCTCAGTCGGTTGTTCGTCCAGGATTCTGACAAGCCCATACCTAAGGAGGTTCGCAGTGTGTGCAATCAAGCCTAATGCTCAAGAGGCTTGATTCGATGCGCAAACCATGTGCCGAGCCGCGCGAGTCTTCCATTCACGCCCTCATCGAGGCATCGTTTCCATTCCTGATTGTTGCGCACCTTGGGAACTACGATAAAGTCGTTCGACCAATACCGAAGGCAATATAGGACGAGCATTCGCGCCGCACGGCCGTTGCCATCTTCAAATGGATGAACGCGAATGAACATGGCAAACAGCTCCGCCAGAAACAGGCCCTTGTCGGCGACTGAAGCCTTTGAGCACAGAGGGACTTTTGACAGTTTGCTTGCGATCGCTTTAAGGCCG
Organism: Planctomycetaceae bacterium; assembly: GCA_009691905.1. Classification (GTDB taxonomy): domain Bacteria; phylum Planctomycetota; class Planctomycetia; order Planctomycetales; family Planctomycetaceae; genus SIAF01. The sequence continues at coordinate 2,181 of SIAF01000102.1, forward strand.
CCGTCGATGTCTTGGGTCTCCCAAGGTACGATGCCTCCATAGTCCGGGACGCAACTATCCGTCCTAATCTTCACGTCACTAAGTCGTGTTCCATAGGTAACGGCATGCATCTTCCGCACAAAGGTGCGCCCCGGTGGCGTGAAGCGCCAGTACACTTCAATGGCATACAGACAGCGCGCCTGGTTGATCACATCGCTCTGAAAGTCCGAGGTAACCTCGCGGCGCAGCAATAAGTTCCGTTCCGAATTGGTTTTTCTGAACGCTTGCAGCGCCTCACCGACTATTTTCCACAAGTCGCTCAAAGCGTGATCGCCGTATTTGCGCTCGATCGCAGCGTGAATTAGCTTTACGAAATCGTGTTCCACTTCATGTCTCGCAAATCACAATGTCGCCAACAATGCCAGAAACGAATAGAAGAGCATGATGACATTGTTATCTTCTGAATCCCCCAATGCGTTTGTGCAAGCTCCGGTCATGTATGCGTAGGAATCCACTGAATCATCTTCTGACATACCAGGCTTTTCCATTGAATTTATGGATGTGGTTACGGCGTTGAGTGCCTTGATATGTTTCGAGTCAAGTTCGCGGTATGCGTACTCAAATTGTCGGTAGAAAAGATTGCGTAGGGTCAGCCGCCAAAACAACTGTTCGTTTACTGTCGACAAATTAAGATCGTGAAATTCGATTGTCCCAATAATAGCGAGCGCAATACTCAGCATCGAAGCAACACTATCTGTCTTCTCATTCTCCTGACATCTGCTCACTAATGCACTAACAGTGTTTGTACAACGCACCGAGTCTCCAGCCTGTATTACATCGCGAATCAGCCACGAAATAAATCTAACCAGGCTGACCATTGCGCGATTTTCAATATCGTTCACTCGTTTCCGTTTCTCCTTAGGAGCCGGGTCGTGCGCGGCTGGAACAGTTTCACAAATCATGGATGCCAACAGTTTCAGCTGATCGATGCCGTCAAATCCCAAAGCAATGTTCTCAAAGTCGATCATCACAAAACGATTGTAGTGAGCCGCCCAAGTCAGGTTGTGCCCGTTCAAATCCCCATGAACGAACGATGCATTGAAATACTTGGGTACGGCCATGTTGTTCAACTGATTCTCTTCGTCCGAACGATTTTGGCGCAGTCTAATTAGTACTTCTACGAGCGCAGCTAATCCCCCTAATTCAGCGAAATCGGATACGCCGCCACCTGTTCCTAGACGTTGAATGTGGTTTGAAAAATATGATACCGTGGCTTCCAGCATCTCGAATGCTGCGACCGATAACTCTTCCTTTTTGACTACTTCAGTTGCCACCTCGCGCAAACGGTCGTCAATCATCATACGATTGTGAATCGTGGCAAGCTCGCTCTTGTTGGCGCCAGTGCGGGTAAGTTGTTCGATGAAAGCCTCGACCTCGCCACCTTCTGTTTCCTCAGGTCGTTTTTGCACCCACTCCTTGTGGCCTTCAACTTTCCAGATCCGAACGTTCTCCATAAAGTGATATTTGATCGCGACTGCGATCTCACTGACTGATACAGAATTCTTCTTCGGGTCGTTTATCACGTCAACGCATAGCGACAAAAACGACACAGGAGCTTCTGCGCTGTTACCTACTATTAGGTCCGAAATAATTACGCCGAAGCCAATATCAGTGTTAGTATCTGTACTATGGCATCTATTCCCGGGCGCGGTCCCAACGGTATCGAACGCAGTACCGTTTTCAGGGATCCTCGCTGCTAAAGGGATCTTATACCGAACATAATCGGTATATAGTTTACGCTCATGTAGTAGTTTGGCCTTCGTGGTCAATTTTGCGATTTGAGAATTCTGATGCATCCCGTCGACAACGAACATCGCGAGCGCACTGTGGCCCGGCCGGAACCGCGTGAACGTGGGTGGTTTTGACGGTTCAAAATGACGGTCCGCCAAGGCGCGGTCGACAGAGCCGAGATAGCAGTACCAAATGTTGTTTGACGGAACAGCGACCAGAAACCTATGAATATCGGCAATGTATCCGTCCTTCCAGTTCGCTCTAATTAACTCAATCGTCTCATTGCTCCAAAGCCATCTATAAAGCGCAACTTGGTCGTCTCCAAATCTCGCTATCACTTCTACGATTTCAGAAACAGCATCGCGCACGGATTTTTGTTTTAGAGAACTGGCGTCCCAAAGGCGTGGGTTATCGCATCTAAGTATTTCTAATGCTGCGTGATAATCGACTCTCAACATCTCGTGAGCAATATCCGAATATCGAACGCCACCGATTGGCTGACCGCCTCTTCCCCTTAAGCCCACCTTGAGGCGTGCAGAATAGTCGATCGAGTGACTTCCAAGCTTTATTGTACTGAGTAAAGCTGCACTTGCATCGACGAGTCGTGATATTAGCGTGATATCATCAAGTGAAAATGCGTCCGCATAATCACTTTCGACTACAAGTATCGCGAACGGTCGATTTTTGTCGCCTTTCGAACGACGCAGAAGAAACGCAGCCGTGGTTTTCGTTTCTTCTTCACGGAAAATGTGACGCTGAAGCTTCTGCCAATCATGATCATTTGTCGTGAGAATCAGTCCCAACGGTACGCCACTCACTTTATCATTATAGAAAGCTTTGTCGGGCACTCCTTGTACGTCTTTGAACAGGTTGCGAAAGTCATCAGGTGTTGACACCGACTGCTTATGTAAATACTCACGTAACAAATACTTCGAAATAGACATTTCCTCGGGGAGCGACACACGATAAGACTGCACGTAGCTATTCATCGCCGCAGACTTGGGATATACAGCTAGCACTGGCGTCGCCGCATTATTTGTCACGCTCAGATTCGCAACATAGTTGACGGATAGGAATGTTACCCATTGGTGTTCCTCATCCTTGTCCGTTGCGGTTTGAATTCGGCCAGCGCCGAAATATTCGTGTTTGTAAAAGATGTTCTTAAACGTTTGCAACAGCGCCGCTACTGCATCCGACGGTGAGACGTCGTCATCCGCAAAAGTAGGAGCTAACTCGACAATTCTGTTTAGCGCCTCTCGTTCGAATTCTGATCGTTCTCGAATCCGAATCTCCTCGACTGTCCGGAACATCTCAGCCACGATGTGAGCACAAAACTCAAACCCATCTGTAATTGTTTTCAATTTGATTGGCGGAGCAACGTACAACGCAACCATCTGCTCTATTAGGCCAGCCTCATTATCCGGTCTTAGACCGAAGACGAGACATTGCATGGGCCGTTTAAGAGAAATGCTCTTGTCAAGGGATCCGTCAGATTGGATTTCCTCAAGAAAACCGTCAATTCTGTCTGGAAATATATGGTCTTGATTAGGAACTCCCTTTTTTGTCTGTCGCTGGACCTTGCTTTGTGAGATTTTGAATACCGCGAAATAGCAGGTTGGTCCTAAATCTGGATCAGTAAAGCTAAAGGTGCGCGAGTGGATTGCGCATGGATCGCTGAAGGCGCTCGATTCAATGGGACGTAGCGATCTATTATCACCGGCTACTTCCTTATCTTTGGTATCGAAGAATTGTCGGACGCTCTCGGGTGTCGCATGAAGGTGGCGGAGGCGTTCCTGGCGGAAGCCAGAACGTTCCCGGACAGTTTCGATTTGTGCCAAAGATACTCCCAACACGCTTCTTACAGCGGCGAGGCCTTTTTCGATAACGGCATGCGTGAGTGTCCGCGCGTCTCGCACTTCGGTATTCGGATGAGCCAACTTGTGAAGACTTGCCCTGAAGGCCGCAAAAAATGGCGTTTGCCCGCATCAGACATCATCACCCCCTGCGATTCGTGTCGGTTCGATACTTCGTTGCACGGTCGTGCCAACGAGAAATGCGAAGTAGATCTCTTTCCACTCTCGCTGGTCCAGTGTGATCATTTTGAACGTCAGCGCAGTGCAGCCGACCGCTGCAATGATGCTCAAGGTCCACCAGTCATTTCGGGCGAAGGCAACTCCGTACAGAAGCACGGGACCAATGCAATTCGCACACATGGCGCGCACGCCGACAATCGACGCCCGGCGTTCCCAGGATCCGGCGCAATGATTTGTAACGAACACGCGACAAAGACGATGTGCCTGACGGGCATCGACAATGTCAGGTCCAAAGATTTCCTGGACCTTGCCCCGAAGTCGCTTGTTAAGCACAACGCCCAACGGTGACTTGGCGGCCTCAGATTCGGAGTAATAGTCGATTCGCGGGTTGCAAAAACGCCATACCAGCATTCGCACGCCTAGCCACGTTATGACGCTCCAGATCAAACCGATTAAATAGGCCGCGATAAAGCCAAGCATGATGTCTACAAGCACCTGACCCGTTAACATGCTTTGCGCAAGTTGCGAGACGTCGTCCCGCCGCATGATGTAAATCGCGTGCATCGTAGCGGCGCCCGGAAACAAATACGCGAGAAAGTCGTACAGGCGAAACGGAAGTGTTGTCCCTTCTTCAATCACGGTGTAACTCCTCAAGTAGTTTGTGGCACTGCTCTACCGCCGACTTGGCGTCGGTTGTCGAGACGTGATTTGCTGCAAAATACCCCCGCGCGGTTTGTCACGCAGGGGTTGAAGGTCATCCAGTGATCGTTGACCGCCCAGTCCGCCCAATCCAAGAACGGTAGCTTTTGATATTGTTGACGTTATGCCGAGTGGTGGCAAGCCCCAAGGCAATTGCACGTTGATGGGGCGAAGAAAACCGGTCAGGGAAAGCGCCGATGAAGGCCGGAGGAGAGTCGCGGATGAAAGAGCCGCACGAATTCAGGGAGAGCGTACCGATTCGGCCCCGGGCCCCGAGTCATGCGCCGGTTTCCGCGAGGAGACGGGTGAAGCGTTGACAGGGGAAAGTCCAGGCCAGCCATTGAGCTGTGCCCCCTTCGTTTTTCGGTGGATCACTTTGAGCGTGCCGACGGAGCGGCATGATCTTGCGACGCTCGCGGATTGTCAGGCGAGAGAGCCTGACCTACTCGCTGATTTCAGTAAGGCAAACCGCATACAACGGCCGGCGACGGCCCCGCATTTGCTAAGCATCGGCGCATCAATCAGTGTCGTCTTTCGCTCTGCGAAAGAATGCATCCTTTCGCGGAGCGAAAGGCGACAATGCGACAGTTATTGATGCGCCGGTCCTACACTCCCGCACGGGTATCCCGCCCCAGAAACTGTGGCGAGGTCGGCAGTTCGCTGCGGCCCATCAGGTACTTATCGACGCCGACGGCCGCCTCGCGGCCTTCCCAGATGGCCCAGACGATCAGCGATTGTCCGCGACGGGCATCGCCGGCCACGAACACGCCAGGGACACTTGTCATGTAATCGTCGTCGGCGATGATGTTGCCGCGCTGATCGATCGGCACGCCCAGTTGCTCGATCAGTCCCTTTTTCTCGGGACCGACAAATCCCATCGCCAGAAGCACAAGATCGGCGGGGATCGTAAAGTCACTGCCGGCGCATTCCTTCATCACCATTCGACCGTTCTCATGAATCCATTCCAGCCTGACGGCATGCAGAGTGTCGACCTGACCGTTGGGGCCGGTGAATTTCTTCGTACCAACGCTCCAATCCCGCTCGCCCCCCTCTTCATGGGCGCTCGATGTGCGAAGAATCGTCGGCCAGTACGGCCAGGGCATGCTGGCATCGCGGTCTTCTGGAGGTCTCGGCAACAGTTCAAGTTGAACGACTCCCAGACATCCCTGGCGGTGAACGGTTCCCAGACAATCGGCGCCGGTATCGCCCCCCCCGATAATCACGACGTGTTTTTTCGCGGCCGAAATGAACTCGGCGTCACCGGTCTTGTCCCCCGCACAGCGCCGATTCTGCAATGGCAGAAAATCCATCGCGAAGTGAATGCCCGCCAGTTCGCGGCCCGGCACCGGCAGATCGCGAGGAAGAGTCGAACCCGTTGCGATCAAGAGCGCGTCGAATTCCTTGCGAAGATCGTCGACCCCGATATTTCCGCCGATGTTCGCCCTGGTTTCGAAGGTGATTCCCTCGGCTTCCATGATCGCCAGGCGTCGGTCGAGAATCCGCTTTTCCATCTTGAATTCGGGAATACCGTATCGAAGCAGACCACCGACCCGGTCGGCCCGCTCGAAGACGGTCACGAGGTGACCGGCACGATTGAGTTGCTGTGCGGCTGCCAGCCCGGCCGGACCGGACCCGATGACCGCCACTTTCTTTCCGGTGCGTCTTTCAGGCGGTTCGGGAACCACCCAACCTTCAGCAAACGCCTTTTCGATGATCGAGTTTTCGATGTTTTTGATCGTTACCGCCGGGGCGTTGATTCCCAGCACGCAGGCCTCTTCGCAGGGGGCCGGACAGAGCCGGCCCGTGAATTCGGGGAAGTTGTTGGTCGCGTGCAGACGCCGAATCGCTTCTTCCCATCGGCCCCGGTAGACCAGGTCGTTCCAGTCAGGAATGATGTTGCCCAGCGGGCAGCCGGTGTGACAGAACGGCACGCCGCAATCCATGCAGCGGCCCCCCTGTTCCACGAGTTTCAGCTCGGGAAAGGGCTGGTAAACCTCGTGCCAGTCGTGCAACCGTTCTGCGACCGGGCGCCGCGTCGGTAGCTCGCGTCCGAATTCCAGAAATCCCGTGGGCTTTCCCATGACTCACCTATTCAAACGCCTGCGTCAATTGGCCATCCGGACCCGTCCGGCAACCGGACGCCGCCGAATCAGCTCTCAAAATGAAGTCGATTCTCTGAATCCCTCAACCGCGTATCCCAGGTTCTCAAGTCGTCGCGTCAACCACGAGGGCGAGTGCCGCTGCATCCCGGGATGCGCTTTGACGAGCTTCGAGCACTCGCCGGAAGTCTGTCGGAAAGACTTTGACGAACTTTGCCTGCACTCGGTCCCAGTTTTCGAGCACCTTTTGCGCTCGGAGGCTGCCGGTGGCATCAATGTGTTTTTTCAGCAGCGTCTGCACCAGGTCGACGTCTTCGTCGAGTTCCAGATGGTTTAACTCGACCATTTCCGGGTTGCAGCGCGTGGCAAAACTGCCGTCTTCGTCGAGCACGTAGGCGATGCCTCCACTCATCCCGGCGGCGAAATTCCGGCCGGTGGGGCCGAGGACGACAACCGTCCCCGCGGTCATGTATTCGCAACCGTGATCGCCAACTCCTTCGACAACGGCATTTACGCCCGAGTTTCGGACGCAGAATCGCTCGCCGGCCATTCCACAAATGAAGACTTCACCCGATGTCGCACCGTAACAGGCGACGTTGCCGATGATGATATTCTTCTCGGCGGGAAACGTTGCGGTCTTGGGCGGAAAAATGCTGATCTTACCCCCGGACAGGCCTTTTCCGACATAGTCGTTGGCGTCGCCTTCGACCTGCAGGGTTATTCCGTGGGGCACGAAGGCCCCGAAACTCTGACCACAAGAACCCAGAAAACGAATCGTAATTGTGTCATCGGGCAGCCCCTGACCTCCCCAGAGTTTCGTCAACCGGCTTCCCAGCATCGTCCCCACTGTGCGATTGACGTTGCGGATCGGCATTTGAAAATCGACCTTGTCTCCGCGCTCGAGCGCCGGCTGGCAGCGCCGGATCAGTTCATTATCGAGCGCCTCTTTCAGCCCGTGATCTTGAGCGTCGCGGCAATAGACACCCACGTCGGGCGAGACTTCGGGCTTGAAAAGAATTGCCGAAAAATCGAGACCGCGGGCCTTCCAGTGGTCGATCGCGCTTCGCGTTTCGAGCCGATCGACGCGGCCGACCATTTCGTTCAGCGTTCGAAACCCGAGCTGCGCCATGATCTGCCGCAACTCTTCGGCGATAAACGTAAAGAAATTGACGATGTGCTCGGGCTTCCCCGAAAACCTGGCTCTCAGCACCGGATCCTGTGTGGCAATTCCCACCGGGCAGGTGTTGAGGTGACAGACGCGCATCATGATGCAGCCCGCGGCGACCAGGGCCGCGCTGGCGATCCCGAATTCTTCGGCCCCCAGCAGCGCGGCGATCGCCACGTCGCGACCGGTTTTGATCTGCCCGTCGGTCTGAACGACGATTCGGCTGCGCAGGTTGTGAATCACCAGCGTCTGGTGCGTCTCGGCCAGGCCCAGTTCCCAGGGGATCCCGGCATGCTTGATGGACGTCAACGGGCTGGCACCCGTCCCGCCCTCATATCCAGAGATGAGAACCACGTCGGCCTTGCCCTTGGCAACACCAGAGGCCACGGTTCCCACGCCGACTTCGGAAACCAGCTTCACGCAGACCCTGGCCTCGGGGTTGGAATTCTTCAGATCGTGAATCAACTGAGCCAGATCTTCAATCGAATAGATGTCGTGATGCGGCGGAGGCGAAATCAGGCCGACGCCAGGGGTCGCGTGGCGCACCTTGGCGATGTATTCGTCGACCTTGTATCCCGGCAGTTGTCCTCCTTCGCCCGGCTTGGCTCCCTGCGCCATCTTGATCTGCAGTTCGTCGGCATTGACCAGATACTCGCTCGTGACGCCGAACCTCCCGGAGGCGACCTGCTTGATCGCACTGCGACGCAAATCGCCGTTGGCATCGGCTTTGTAGCGAACGGGGTCTTCACCCCCTTCGCCCGTGTTGCTCTTGCCGCCGATGCGATTCATGGCGATCGCCATCGTCTCGTGCGCCTCGCGCGAGATCGACCCCAGCGACATGGCCCCGGTCGCAAAGCGCTTGAGAAGGCCGGCCGCCGGTTCAACCTCTTCCAGCGGAATCGGATTCGCCGGAAATTTGAACTCGAACAGCCCCCGCAGCGTTGCCAGGTTCTTTTGTTGATTGTTGCAGAAGTCGGCGTATTTTTTGTACGCCTCGCGATTGTTGCTGCGCACGGCATGCTGCAGCCGGGCCACCATTTCGGGGTTGACCATATGGAACTCGCCGCGACGGCGCCATTGATACTGGCCCCCCACGTCGAGGTCGAGATTCTCAGGGATCTCGGTTGAGGGATAGGCGGCACCGTGGCGGCGGGCCACCTCTTCGGCGACGACGTCGATCCCGATCCCTTGAATCCGTGACGCGGTGTGCGTGAAGTACTCGTTCACGAATTCCCGATTGAGCCCCACGGCCTCGAAAATCTGCGCGCCGCGATAACTGTGAAGCGTAGAGATGCCCATTTTCGACATCACCTTGCGCACCCCCTTGTTGATGCTTTTAATGTAGTTCTTCTCGGCGGATTCGAAATCAAACTCGCCTTTGGTCGATTTGAGAACACCCAACCGGCACAGGTCGGCGAGCGTCTCGAACGCTAGGTACGGATTGACCGCCCCGGCACCGTACCCGAACAGCAGCGCAAAATGATGCACCTCGCGCGGCTCGCCCGATTCGACGATCAACCCGCACTGGGTGCGCATTCCCTCACGAATCAGATACTGATGGACTCCCGACACCGCCATCAGCGCAGGAATGGCCGCCAGCGACTGGTTCACTCCGCGATCCGACAGGATAATCAACGCGGCGCCGCTCTGCACGGCATCATGCGCTTCGCAGCGAACGCGCTGCATGGCCGATTTGAGTCCGGCGCCGCCTTCCGCCACCGCATACAGCGTTGAAATTGTTTGGGATTTGAGCTTGCCGACCGCGGCCACTCGAACCGCTTCGAGATCGGCATTGGTCAGAATCGGTTGCTCCAGCCGCAACTGGTGGCAATGCTCGGGAGTTTCGTCGAACAAATCGCGTTCGGCCCCAAGGGTTGTGACCATCGAGGTGACGATCTCTTCCCGAATGGCATCCAGCGGCGGATTGGTAACTTGCGCAAACAATTGCTTGAAATAGCTGTACAAAAGCTGCGGCTGATTCGAGAGCACTGCGAGGGGGGTGTCGTTGCCCATCGAACCCAGCGCCTCTTCGCCGTTCAGTGCCATCGGCGTCAGAATGATTCGCAGGTCCTCCAGCGTGTAGCCGAAGGCCTGCTGCCGCGCCAGCAGGGTGCCCGGATCGGAGGCCACGCCAAACTGTTTCGGGAGATCAGCCAGCCGCACCTGCTGCTCCTGGAGCCACTTCCGGTAGGGCTTTCGCCCGGCGAAACCGCTTTTGATCTCGTCGTCGGTAATAATCCGTTTCTGGGCCGTATCAACGAGGAACATTTTTCCCGGCTGCAGGCGGCCCTTCGACAACACGTTGGCCGGTTCAATCGGCAGCACACCGGTTTCCGAGGCCATGATCACATAGCCATCTTTCGTCACCGTGTACCGCGACGGGCGCAGGCCGTTGCGATCGAGCAAGGCGCCGATCACCGTTCCGTCGGTAAAGGCGATCGACGCCGGACCATCCCAGGGTTCCAACAGGCAGGCGTGATACTCGTAAAACGCCTTTTCGTCGTCGGGCATCGATTCATGGCCGTCCCAGGCGGCGGGAATCATCATCATCATCGCGTGCGGCAGCGATCGGCCGGTGGCGTGCAGCAATTCCAGGGCGCAGTCGAACGCCGCCGAGTCGCTGAGCTTTTCGGGAATGATCGGAAACAGCTTGGCAAGATCGGCCCCGAATCGGGCATGACTGAACATGGTCTGCCGGGCCCGCATCCAGTTCTGGTTACCGCGAACGGTGTTGATTTCGCCGTTATGCGCGACGAATCGAAAGGGATGTGCCAGATCCCAGGTGGGAAAGGTATTGGTGCTGTAGCGCTGATGGACCATGGCGATCGCCGATTCGAGATCGGGATCGGTCAGGTCGGTGTAATACCGCGAAATCTGCGTTGCCAGCAGCAGTCCTTTGTAGACGATCGTCCGATTCGACAGGCTCGGAACGTAAAAGAATTTCTTCTGGGCCAGCCCGCTTTGCCCCACCAGCGACTCCATCCGCTTGCGAATGACATACAGCTTCCATTCGAGAGCGGCCGCGTCGGCGGTCTGGGGACCACGCCCGATCAATAATTGACGAATCGCGGGTTCGACCTTCAGCGCGGTTAAGCCCAGTTGCGAATTGTCGCGCGGCACATCGCGCCAGCCCAGAAATCGCTGCCCTTCTTCGGCGATGACGCGTTCAAACGTCTGCTCGCAGAATTTGCGTTGTTGTACATCGCCGGGCAAAAACACCAGTCCCGTCCCGAATTCATCGGGATCGGCCGGCAGTGGAATGCCAAGTGCCCCGCATTTTTTCAACAAGAACTTGTGTGGCACCTGGAGCATGATGCCCGCGCCGTCGCCGGTATTGTCGTCGCAGCCACAGGCGCCGCGATGCTGCAAATTGACCAGAATCTGCTGCGCGTCGAGCACCAGTTGATGCGACTTCTCGCCGCGAATATTGACGATAAACCCCACGCCGCAGGCATCGTGCTCGTTTTGCGGATCGTACAAACCCTGGGTTTGCGGCGGTTCACTGCGGTAATGCGAGTTTGATTTCATGGTTATTTTTCCGCCGGTAAATCCTGAATGCTTCGGCGATACGTACTTCGAGAAAAGACCCCAGAAATGCCCCCAGAAATGAACCCAGTCGAGATTGTTTCGGCAGCCTGCGGTCGTGGTCGGCAGGCCGCCGTCACACCGGGGCGCGTTTCGACCGCGATCGGCCGCGCGCGCGACCGGCGACGCGGTCGTCGGGCGCCTGCCCAACTGCATCGGCTTGCCCCGCCTGCGTCGCACCCGGCACAGGTTCCGGCGCCTCGTGCTGCAACAACTCGATGAACTTCTGCACTGCCGCAGTGAGTTGCTTGTGACGCTTATGGATGATTCCCAACGGGCGGAAGAATTCGCTGTCGGCGATCGGCACAGCGACCAGCGTTCGCGAAGAAATTTCCTGCCAGACGGTGGGGCTCGGCAAGAGCGCCACGCCCGAGCCGATTTCAATCGCACGCTTGATCGTCTCGATGTTGTCGAATTCGTGAACGACGTTGACGGCGACTCGCGCCCGCTTGAGCCAGCGATCGACCTCGCGACGAATCGTCAAATCACGGGTAAAGCCGATGTAATCTTCGCCGTCCAATTCGGACAGCCCTATCGAGGGCTGTGACGCCAGACGGTGCGCCGGGGGCGCCACGAGCACCATCGGCTGCCTTTGCCAATCGAGACTGACGATTTCCCCGGAAGGCCGCGGAAACGATACCAACCCCAGATCGGCCTCGTCGTTTTGAACCTGCTCGCAAACCTGATCGGGATGCAAATACTCCACGCGCAACCGGGCTTCGGGATAACGCTCGGCGAACGTCTGCACCGATTGTTCCATCTGCATCAGTCCGACGGAATAGATCGCCGCCACCCGGACCGTACCCGTGACCCGGTCGTGAAACTGCTGCACCTGGTCTTCAATAGCGCGGAATCGCTCCAACAGCTCGCGGCAGCCGTCAAAATACACTCGTCCCGCCGGAGTCAGCTCGAGCGGGCGCTTCGAGCGATCGATCAACTTCGTACCCAACCGCTTCTCCAGAAAACTAACGGCCTGACTGGCCGAAGACTGCGACAAATTGTGCGCCGCGGCCCCTTTCGAGAAACTCCGGCGCTGCGCGACGTCGCAAAAGACCTCGACAAATCGCAGATGCATAGTTGCTCTAGTATCGCAAAAATTGATAGTAGGCTCATGACAATATAATCAGTATGCATAGATACTAGAGTGGCCGCGGCACCTCGTCAAGCGCCTGGGCCGAAAATTGCACTTTTCCGCTTTTCGAGCGGAGCCCCCGGCGGCATCAGTGGCCGCGATTTAGACCGTATTTGGTCGCGAGCGTCAAACACCGCTTCGCCGAAGCTGTCGCGCGATCAGGTAAACCACGAATGCGGCAACGCCTACGGCATCGCACCACAGCAGCACGTATTCCAGCCCGCTGAGCGGACCCCACCCCAGAAAGTGCCAACCGGCCGCGGCCTGGTCGCGCAAATGAACCGGCAGCGGAAACCGCCGGCTCTCGACGTGTGCCGACCAGCCCGTCCAGGCCAGCCATACGACCAACAACGTCGCCGGCACCGACAGCAGCGCGAGCCGAATCGGGCGGCGCGCTTCGCTGTCGGAATCGCTTGACGGCAGCGGGGACGTGAAGTCTTCGATTGTTGTAACCGCCACCATCGCAACCGGCCCAGAAGTAAATGACGCAGCAGCGTCGGGCATCGCCACGTTACGTGCCGCCGCGCGCGTCTCCAACTGCCGCGCGCGATGCTGCAAACCGACGACCTTATGCACCGGCTGCCATTCCCCCGACGCCTCGCGGCGAACGAGGTCGTCCTCCGTCAACGAGCCGTCGGCGATACGCTGCGCCAACTCGTCGAACGTCAGCGGCCCCATCTCGGATAAAGGGGTCTCGCTCGTCGCCGAATTCGGCGAACCTCGCGAATCGGGCGTCGCCGCGAGCCGCCCGTCCTCTGGTTTCAACGCAATTCGATAATACCAGCGACTGGCCATGTCAGTCCTCGTTCGCCGTTTGCGACTTTGCGACTCGCACCAGCGCCGGGCCACGGATCAATACTCGTCGGCCGACAACAGGTTTTGGGCCAGCGGCCCGGTGATGCGGCCTCCCTGCGGACTCACGAGGGCCGCGTACACCGCCCCCGCGACGTTTTGCGACAGGAACTTCACATGCCCGTCGCCAAACACGACGAACACGCCCCCCGTATGATACGACGAAGGCCAGGGCGCCTCGCCTTCGGCCTGTTCGAGACCGGCGTTGATCGCCTGCCGCCCCTGATTGGCGTGCGCATAATCGACGTTGCCCGCGGTGCAGGCATTGTCGAGGCAGACGGCGGACAACAAAAAAAAGCTCGTGCGAAACGCCACCGGCGAGGCCCAGTTGATACCGGGGGCGAAGCGATCGGCGCCGGTCCGCACGTTCTCGGTCAGTAGAATCGTTTGCGACAGCCCGTCCTGGATGTCGTTGAACGTGTGGAACCTGGCCGCCGGCGTGGGGCGCCAGTTCTGCGCGAAGAACATGCCGGTTTGAAAGAACAACTGCTGGTCGAGGGGGGTTCCGTCCTGTTTTTGGTCGGCGGGACAGATCACACCGTTGCCGTTGAAGTCGATCGGCTGACTTTCGGCATTCACCGGACAATTGCCGACGCCGTTGTAAGCGATCGTGAACCCGAACCCGCCGTTGACGACGTAGCTCAGGTCGCCGCGCCCCAGCAGCGTGATATCGCTCGGGCAGGTCAACACGGCGACGTGCAGGTTTCCCAAAGCTTGGTTGTCGGCACCGAGGCTCGACTGGTCGAAATTCCATTTGTTGAACACATCCTGGCGATCGACCCACGGAAGCAGGTCGACGACCCAGCTATGGTAGGGGTTATAGTCGTTTTGCGTGTGATGCCCCCAGTTGCCCGACGCGGGGAACCGCCGCGCCGACTCGGCGACGTTCGTCATCGCCAGGCCGATGTTGCGGAGATTGTTTTGACACTGCGTCCGCCGCGACGCGGCCCGCGCGCTCATCACCGCCGGCAAGATCAACGCCATGAGAATGGCGATGATGCTGATCGCGACGAGCAGTTCGACGAGCGTAAAGCCGCAGCGTGCGGAGCGACGTATTGGGCGAATTGCGCGGCATCGAGTCATGGGTTCACGTTGCGAGTCCTTTGAAAACCGCCATGTGGACTTTTGTCACCGCGTCAGTATCAGTTGAGCAAGACCGCGTAGAACGGACTCTTAGTCCGTTCGAGCGAATGAACCGCTAATGAAACGACTCCTCACAAATTGTCGTCAGGCAATTCTGATTCGAACGCTTACTCCCGAACCGGCGAGGACGCCGGCTCTACGTTCAACAACGGCAACCCCATCTCGGCGCGCAACCGGTTGGCGTCATCGAGCGTCAAGTGATAAATGTAAATCGAATAACCGGCTATCGCGACCGGCTCAAGCCGTTGAAAATAAGTATACGCCTGTTGATCGGCTGGATGCCAGTTTCCCTCATGGTCAGGGACGGCCCAGGGATGCCCCCGCAGCAAGGTCACGCTAATGGCATGCCACCCCGGTTGCGGGCCGGTGTAGGGAAATTCGGTTGGTCGACCGGCGAGAGCGCGCATCGGCGCCAGCCGATGTTCGATTCCCGCATGCTTCGGATTGTACGTGCCGAAGTACGCCAAATGCAGCGGACGGGCCTGGGGATTCCGCTCGAGCCACTTCTTCAAGAACGGCAGATCCTGTCCCCAGTCGATGTTGGTGTTGATCAGGTGAAATGGACCATTCGTCGGCCCCCCGGCCAGTTCATTGAAATACGACAAGCTGTGCGGGAAATACCACAAGCTGCTGACGACCGACCAACCGAGCAGCGACAGCACCAGCACGCCGGCCGCCGACTGCCGGCGGGTGGCCACGGGCATTGGTTTCGACGCATCCGGCGTGAGAAACAGGGGACTGACGTCCCCCGCTCGCCGCGGCGAAGCCGCGTCTATTTCTCCCTCCCCCCCTGGGGGTGGCCTGATGAAATGTCTAACTCAAGAGGTAAGAAGTTGTTGCGCATTTTGTTTGGGATTTGAATTCTTGGTAAGTGGCTTTACGCTTGGCGCGCACGGTCAGACCTAGGCTTCAACCAAGCACACCCGATTTCGTCATTTCCGGCGTA
>SIAF01000103.1 GCA_009691905.1 Planctomycetaceae bacterium
TTCGAGACGGTCACTGCTCCTCCAAGCCAACTCGAATCACAGCAGCGGCATGGCATCATGCGCAAGAGTCGCTCCCAAAAAAACGACGCATCTTGCTAAAAGAACTTGAGGGCCGAATCTTCAATGCCAGCAGTTAAGCGGGACATTGTTTAATAACGAGAGCCCAAAAGCTTCCTTGAATGGCGGCACGCCGGGTGCTGTTTCGGACGTTTATCTCTTCACCCGTCGGTTTTTGGAACGCTCATCGCCGTTCCGGCAGTTTCAGTAAGGAAATTCGACGTTTTCCGTAATTTTCAGAAATTCGTGATCCCGTAAGATTTTTGGTTGACATTCACGTCAAATGTTGTTTATATGAAAAAATCCGCGGCGACCACTCGCCATTCGTTCCGCAGTGATGAGTTGATGACTGCTTTTCTCGATAGTTTCGTTTCTCTGCAAATTCGTGCGGTTTGAGTTTGGCTGCGTTGCTTGCTTGTTTCTTTCTTTGTTCCTTTTTGGGAGGGTTTGAGATGAGACGCTGGTCGATGAAGCATGCCGGAGGCCGAACTGCGTTTACGTTGATCGAGTTGTTGGTCGTGATTGCCATCATTGCGGTCTTGATTGCGTTATTGCTGCCGGCCGTGCAACAGGCGCGTGAAGCAGCGCGCCGCTCGCAGTGCAAGAACAACCTGAAGCAATACGGCTTGGCGATCCACAATTACCACGACACCCACAATTCGATCCCCATCGCGGGCACGAACTGGAACGGTGCGGACAGTCCGCCGACATGGCAGCGCGTGGCCTGTGTCGGCTGGCAGGTCCGCGTTCTGCCGTTCATGGATAATGGCGCCCTTTATAACGAGCTGGATTGGGGTTCGAATCTCCCGTCGTCGTCGTACGAGACGGGCATCGTGGGCTTTCTCCCTACGCAAATCCTGAAGGACGGAAGGCCGGCTCGCGATCACCAGCTGAGCACTGCCCGCTGCCCGTCGGATATTACCGAAAACAACCGCAATCTCGACCCTGACCCCAACATGAGCCGAGGCGGTTGGGCGCAGACGAATTACACCGGCTCGCCGGGATCGCAGCTGTTCAGCTCCATCGATTCCAACTGTCAACCTTACGTACAGTTCATTGAAAAAACGCCGAAGTCCAATTCCAATTTCGCCAGCACAACCGATCCGCGGTCGGTCTCCGGCCTGTTCGGCCGGCTGGGGGTGCAGATCGGATTCAGGGACATCACCGACGGAATGTCCAACACGATCGCCGTGGGCGAGACTCTTCCCGACTGTTCCGATCACAACGCGGGCTGGTGGCTCTACAACGGTGCCGGGAACACGCATGCCTCGACCGCCGCAAAAATCAACGACTTCACCACGTGCAGCCGGGTATCTGCCGGCCAGATCCTGTTTCCGAACTGCACCGCCAAGACCAACTGGAACATCGGGCATGGATTCAAATCGAGACATACGGGAGGCGCGCACTTCCTCTTAGCAGATGGATCGGTGCGTATGTTTAGTGAGAACATGAATCACATCACGTACCAGTCGCTGGGAGGCCGAGCCGAGGGGAGCATTCCGGGCGACTTCTGATTCTTCCCGTTCGAGCCGCTCGGATGTCCGTCCGACCGGATCGCCCCGGCCGCCACGCCGGGCGATCCGGTTTATGTCGCGCCTCACGACGGTGCCGGTCGAAACCGGCTGCTGTCTTGTTTTGAGGAATCGGTTCGGAGTCCAAGTGAAATCGAATTCCTTTTCTCCAAATTCACCTCGCCAGGGACAACGGCCATGCGCGCCTGGGGTCTTGCAAAAACTGCTTTGATTGCCGCGACACTGCTGCCGGCATTCGTTGGATGCGGCGACAGCAGCGCCCCGACGTTGGTTCCGGCAGGTGGGATCATCACCTACCAGAGCCGGCCGCTGGCGGGCGCCAAGGTGACGTTCGTCCCGAAGGAAAAAGGGAGCGTGGCGATGGCTACGTCAGACGCCGCAGGGAAATTCAAACTGAAGACGGGGACTGAATCGGGGGCGGCCGTTGGAACGTGCCTGGTCAGCGTCACGATGATGGAAACCAGCGAAGAGAGCGGGCTTTCGAAATCGATGTCGCCCAATGACATGCAGAAGATGCAAATGGAAGGAAAACTGGAACCGCTGCTGACAGCGCGGGAGAAATCGCTGATCCCCAAGAGGTATGCCGTAGCCGACACGTCTGGAATCAGTTTCGAGGTCAAGAAAAATGACGAGAACCAATTCACGATTGACCTCAAAGATTAAGCCTGGACGAAGCCATGTTTCGACTGCGGTTGCGAATCCGGGGGGTGCGTCGGGTTCTCGCGCTCGGCTTGGCGGTATCGCTCGTGTTCGGACTGGCCCAATGGCGCGCAGTGTACGTCCTGTGGCAGATTCGTGCAGCGCGAGTCGCTCTGCGGCTGGGCGACACAGAGGACGTGCAGCGGGCGCTGTTGACCCTCGAAGCAGCCTTGGGAGTCGAGCGTCCTGACCGGCCCGAGCTACTGTATCTTCTGGCCCGAGCGCAGCGCCGTGCCGGAGACCTGGATGAGGCCTTGGCCGGTTTGCGGCGCGCCGAGAAGAGCGGGTGGCCCGCCGGTCAAGTGCAGGAGCAAAGGCGCCTGGCTGCGATGCAGCGGGGGCGTTTCGAAGATCCCGGGCACTCTTTGGACAAGCTGCTGAGGCAGGACGCCTCGGACGAATCGGCCTACGAAGTCTACGAGGCGATGGCCAAGGGCTACTTGCACTCGTACCGGTTCTCCGATGCGCTGCATTGCCTGGATTTCTGGATCGAGTGGCGCCCCGCGGCCACCGATCCCCGCATGTGGCGCGCCGGAATCTGGGGGCAGGTGCAGAACTGGCAGCGTGCCAACGACGACTATCGGGCGATCCTGCATGTCAAACCGGCGCATCGCGCGGCGCGACTCGCGCTTGCCGGCAACCTGCTCATGCAAATGAACCAGGCGAACGAGGCGCATCGAGAATTTCTGCTGTGCCTCGCGCACTCGCCCGGCGATGTCGAAGCCGTGCTGGGAATCGCCGCGTGCGAACGGCAATTGGCCGATCCGCAGAGCGCCGAACGGCGGTTGGCGCTGTTGCTGGAACGCGAGTTGACGCCCGACCAGCGGGCGAGCGTCCAATTGGAGCTGGGGCAGATTCTGCTGGAACGCCGCGATACGGTAGAGGCGATTCGATTGCTGGAGCAGGTCGTCGTCGCCGATCCGCTGAGCCGCATGGCCCACTACGCGCTCGGGCAGGCCTGCGCCGCCGGCGGAGAGCGCGAACGCGCTGCCGGCCATTTCGATCGGTCGCGCGTGCTGGGCGAGCAGCTCGACCGGCTGACCGATATCACCACGGCGCTCATCTCTCATCCCGAGAAAGTCGACCTCCGCTTCGAGGCGGGCCGGATCCTGATGGACCAGGGGATGCACCTCGAAGGCGCGGCCTGGATGTCGACGGCCCTGATGTACGATGCCAACCATCAGAAGACGCATGCGGCGCTGGCCGGGTATTACGAGACGGTCAAACACGACCGTCGGCTGGCAGAACACCATCGGAAGCAAGCCCTTCGCGCCGAGCGAGGGGGCCTGCACTAACGAAAGGCACACCGTGTCGCAACCCGAACCAATCAATCGCCCGCCTGTCACAGATCGTCCCGAGGTCGCTGGCGCCGGCGCGATGCCCACAGGGCACGCTGCCGCTGCCGTGACGGCGAAATCGGCCGTCGGGCGCTGGCTGGCGTTCGTGGGCCTGGGTCTGCTCGGCGGAGTCGTGGGAGGGATTCTGATCGAGTTATCGCAGGATTTTTTCGAGTTTGACGCGCCGCCCGATGGGGCGGCCGACACCCAGGGGATTCTCAACGCCGAACAGAAGGCTCTGGTCAGCGCGGCGCAGTCCCGCACCGACCGCAAGAACGTGCCTCTGGCGATGGGGTTCGTGGGGCTGGCGGTCGGCACCGCGCTCGGGTTGGCGCAGGGCCTGGCGGGCGATCGCGCCGACGATCGGAACCGGCCAGGCGTCGTGGGGGCTTCGATGGGCCCGGCACGGTGCTCGTTGCGAGATGCGACCGCGGGACTGGCGGCTGGCGCCGTTTGCGGGGCCGGACTGGGAGCGCTGGGAGGGCTGGTGGCCGTATTGGTTCGAGATCAGCTCGGCGGATGGAATACGCTCGACCAGACCGGCCAGCCCGATCCGCTGCTCGTTCAGCTCCACACAATGGCGATCCAGCTCCCTTCGTGGATATCGATCGCGGTCGCGATGGGGCTGGCCGCCGTTGCGGCGCGGCGCGGCGCGGTCGGCGTTCGAATTGCCGGGCTGGCGATTCTGGCCGTGTTGTTTGCATCGGTCGTGTATCCCACGCTGGCCTCGCTGCTGTTTCAGATGGACGATCCCGATGGCGTCATCCCGGGTGGTTCGCTCAACCGGCTGTTTTGGGCTACCTTGAACGCCGGCCTGATCGGCCTGATCATCGGCCGCCCGGGCAAACCCGCGGCGTCGGGGCCGGCGCCCTCCGGCTCGCAGGGCAGCGCCTGAGATCGTCCATTCGTCTGAGGCGCAAATTTCACGATGCGTGATGAATCAGCTTGTGATCCGTGGCGGTGTCGGCGAATCGCCGGAGCCGCGATGTTGCTGGCGTTCGTGTCGGTGAGTGCGATCCTCTGGCTGTCTTCGGCGCGGCGCCGCGGCCTGGAAGCCGTCTCGTCGGGCAAGGCGGATTCAGGACGGGTGCTGACGGATCCCCAAGTCGTCCGCACGCAGATCGACGCGTTTTGCGGCGATTGCCATGCCGTCCCTCATCCGGCAACCTTTCCCCGCGACGCGTGGTTCGCCGAGGTGCGGCAGGGATTCAGTTTTTATTATGAGTCGGGGCGCAACGATCTCGCCGTCCCCCTTCTGAACGACGTCGTGGCCTACTATCGGAACCAGGCTCCCGAGCGGTTGGAACTGCCGGTTCCCGAAAGCTCGCCCGGCCGCTTGCAGTTTCAGCGAACCCAGATCGGCCCCGATTCCGCTGCGCCGGCCGTTTCGTTTCTGAACTGGTCGCCGCCAGGACCCGAACAATCAGGAGCGCTGCTCGGTTGCGACATGCGTTCGGGTGAAGTCCGTGAGCTGCGATTTGACGGCGAAGCCGCGCAGGTGCGGCAAATCGCGTCGCTCTCGAATCCAGCCGGCGCGACGCGCACCGATCTGGATCGCGACGGGAAAACCGATCTGCTCGTGGCCGAGTTGGGAAGTTTCGAGCCCGGCGATCACCAGCATGGAAAAGTGATCTGGATGCGCCAAGGCGCCGATCGCGAGTACAGTGAGAGCATGATTCTGCTCGAACAAATAGGCCGCGTGGCCGACGTTCAGCCCGCCGATTTTGACGGCGACGGTGATCTCGACTTGGTTGTCGCCGAGTTCGGCTGGCGAAAGACGGGGGGGATCCTGCTGTTGGAGAATTCCGCCGGGCCCGGCGAATTGCCGCGATTTCAACCGCGCGTTCTGGACCACCGGCATGGAACGATTCACGTTCCGGTCGCCGACCTGAATCACGACGGATCCCCCGATTTCGTGGCGCTCATCAGCCAGGAGTACGAGGTGGTCGAAGCGTTTCTCAACCGGGGAGACGGCACATTCCGTAAAGAGCGGATTTTCGATGCCGGCGACCCCTCGTTCGGTTCCAGCGGCATTCAGCTCGTCGATCTGGACCGGGACGGCGATCTCGACGTGCTGTACACGAACGGCGACACGCTCGACAGCCATCATTTGAAGATGTCCCACGGCGTGCATTGGCTCGAAAATCGAAACGAGTTCCCGTTCACGCCGCACCTGCTGACGAAAATGCCCGGCGTCTGCCGCGCCCTGGCGGGCGACCTCGACAACGACGGCGATTTCGACATCGTAGCCTGCGCGGCGATTCTGAAAGAACCCCGCAGTCCTCCTGCCGCTGGAGTTTTCGACTCGCTGATCTGGCTCGAGCAGACGGAGCCGGGCCGGTTCGATAGGCATTCGATCGGTGGACCGGAGGGGGGATACGTGGCCCTCGATCTGGGCGACTTTAACGGCGACGGGGCATTGGATCTCGCCGCCGGTCGATTCAAGGAGTCACCGGCCGACTGGATGACGATCTGGTGGAATCGGGGGACGATCGCCCGGGAAAGACGGTAACCTCCGCTTCGGCGAGAGCAGAGCGAATATCGACCCGGGTCGGGTCGATCACCTGCGCCTGTTGAAAGTGCTCGATCGCTTCGTCCGGACGGTTCAGCGCGGCCAGAGCCTGCCCCAGATCGAATTGGATCTGTGCATTCCAGGGATCGATCGGGGCGGCGCGGCCCCACCAGTCGAGGGCCTCCTCGAACTGGCCGTTCAGAAAAGCGATCTTGCCCAGGACGCCGAATCCCGACGGGTTGTTCGGGTCAAATCGGGCGACCGCCTCGAGATGCGTGATGGCCAGTCGCTTCTGCCCCGCCATTGCATAGAGCGTCCCCAGTTTGCTGTGGATTTCAGCATCGTCGGGCTTGACGCTCAACATCGCCTTCAGCGTCTCGACCGCTGCGCTGGTCCGGTTAAGCGCAATCTGGTGCAGCGCGCCGGCCCAGTCGTCGTAAAGCCGGGTCTGGATCTTCACGAGCTCGCGCAATGTCTCGCGCGTGGCGGGGGCGTCGTCGATCGCCAGCGCTTCGCGCGCGGCGGCGATCGCCGCCAGATAGCGGTGCTGCCCGCGCTGGTTTGACGCCTGCGCCAGCCAGTGTTCGACCAGGCTTTGCGTCAGACGGGCCGCTTCGGCCTGGCTGATCGCGTCGGGCTGCGGGCGGCGCCACGCCAGCAGCACTTCGTCTCGCGCCGTGGGGTCGATGGCGATCCGATGCTGAAATCGCCTGATGGGGGGGACGAAATTGTCGTCTTCGGTCTCGAATTTCACATTGATCTTGATGCGCTGGGGCATGTGGCAGCCGATGCAGTCAACTTGAACGGCGACCGGCAAACGGTCATGCGCGCCGCAGTCGCCCAGTTCATGGCATCTCCGGCAGGACGTTGTCGGCGAATGGTCCTGCTCCCGGGTCTTGTGCGGGTCGTGGCAGGTGACGCAGGTCATGTTCTCGCTGTTCTGGAAACATCGGCTTTGGCGCAAACCCTCGATCTGGTTCGCCACGTGGTCGTCTTCAGACCTCGTGATCGTCAGCGTTCTGAAATAGTCTTCGAGCGGCTCTCCCGGCTGGTAGGTGAAGGGAGGGCGGCGGTGCGCGATCGCATTGCTGTGGCACTGCGTGCAGACCTCAATCAGCCGTTCGCGGTCCAGTCCGGCAGGCTGTACGATCGCATACGCCGAATCGGCCTCGGGGTGCGACTGGTGATAGGCGACGTGCTCGCGGCCGGGCCCGTGGCACCGTTCGCACGTGACGCCCAGAATCGCGCCGTCGCGACGGTACTGGTTGGTGGTGCCGGGCAGATACTCGATCCAAGTGTTATGACACTCCAGACACCTCACCGTCAACGTCCGCGAGAAATCCCCCTCGCCCCACTCATGGCAGAAGTGGCTGGCACCCCAAGTCTCGAGGGGCCACAGCCAGGCAATCGGCAGCTCGTACATGCGGCCGTCGTCGTGCCAGGCCAGGTACACGTCATCGGCTGTGCCCGCCCCGAGCACGAGGTCGATCCGTGTCGACACTGTCGGCTCGCCCGTCGCCGCGGTGCGAATGGCCGTCTGGGTGTATTCGTCTCCCTTCGATTTCATTTCGAATCTCGCGCCGGGGAACCGCGGGACGAAGGTTCCACGCTCCGGGGCAAAGCCGGGTGGCATCCGGGCGGCGCGCGGAGCGCGGCACGTTTGCCGATGGTTGGTGCTCTCACACTCGGCAACGCGCTGGCCGTGGCACTGCGCACACACATGTGGGCCCGTATAACCGCCGTTCCGGTCGGAGTGGGCAGCCAGGTCGGCGATGGGCGTCGATTGACTGGTGGACCGATCGGCGGTGCCAGAGCGCCTAATGCCTGCGGAAGGGGAACCGGCGGGAGCCGGCGCGCCGTCGCCGCCACAGCCGGACGCCGACAGTGTCAAAATGCACAGGGCACAGCGAAACCATGGGCACGCCATGCCTTGAGTATTCGCGCTGTCCCATGGACTGTCAAGCCGAGAGCCGGCTTTCGCAAACCCGACAGCCCCGCCGTCCGGCAAGCAGCGCCGTCCATCGCAGCGGTCATTTGTCGGCGTCGAGCGGGGGCAATTCTGCCGCACGAAAATTGCGAAACGACAAGTCGGTCGTCGGGTCGTGACCTTGCAGGCTGAACTGCCCGGCCTGCGTGCGCAACCCTTCGCGCGGGTTCTCGTGCGGCGACCGGGTGTCGGTCCAGTCGGTGACTTGCTCGCCGTTGACCCAGACCCCCACGTGTGGCCCGGTGGCGGCCACGGTCATCGTGAACCACTCGAAGTCGTTGGAGACGACCCTGCGTGCCGGGACGCGGCGATGGATCGCGCCGGTGCCGAAATCGACCGGCTTCGTGCGGTCGTTGTCCTTCCACGCATTGTGGATCTGGGCCTCGTAGCCATTGGAGGGTTCATTCCGGGTCCCCGGCATCGCGCGAAAGAAAATCCCGCTGTTGAGGTGCTTGCCGTTGGTGCGAATCTCGGCCTGCATCACGAAGTCGCCCCAGATGCTTTCGGATTCCAGAAAACCGCGACCGTTCTTCAAATGGATCGTGCCATCTTCGACCGTGAACACGCTCTTTCCGCCGGGAACCACGCGCCAGCCGGCGAGGTCCTTGCCGTTGAACAGCGGCTTTTCAGACAGCGGTTTCAGGTACACGTTGCGGTATTCGGCCTTGCCGGCGTTCTTCTGCAAGCCGATAAACCCCCGGCGGCGAGCGGCGGGCTTGGGATCGACGTATTTGAGAATTTTCTCGCCGTCGAATCGCACCTCGACCGTGGCCCCCTGAACGATCACGTGGTACGTGTGCCACGCCTCTTCGCCGGAGATGACCTTGTCGGGTTTGACCAGACCCACAAGGCTCCCGGTGGGAAAGGCGGGATGCGAATCGCACATGTTGAGCTCGAAGCAATCGGTCGTGGGGTCCTTTGGCGAAAACGGCGTTCGCAGAAAGATGCCGCTGTTGCCCCCCTTCGACAGTCGAAAATCGCAGCGCAGCTCGTAGTCGGCAATCTCGGTCGTCGTCACGAGCAGCCCCGGCGCCCCCTGGTCGGCCTGCACGATCCCCTCGGCAATCGTCCAGTTGACGTCGTTGTTGGCCTTCCAGCCGAACATCGTTTCGCCGTCGAACAAGCGGATCCAGCCGGCGGCCGCTTCAGCGGCCGTCAGGCGGTTCAGCGCTTCTGACGACGCTTTGTCGTCGGCGGCGCCGGCTGCTGTTCCGCGAAGAACACCGTGCGTAACTGCCAACATGACCAGGACGATCGACACGCAACGGAGCCACATTCTTGCCATCACCGGGATTCCTGAAGTGAGAGGAGACGCTAAAGACCTGGCGCGGCCTTCGGCCGCAAACAAAGAAGGGAACCACGAATCGAAAGAATCATACGAATTTCTTATTTTGAGTCTCTTTTTCGTGTCATTCGACCTATTCGTGGTTGAAATCATCGTCGGTCACAAGTGGAGCGAGCGACCCACATAACTTTCGGTGTCGTAGAATTCTTTGCGCTGTGGGGCCGTTCCCTCACCCTTCGACGTTCGGCGGTCGAAAACTCCGCAACCGCAAACTGTTGGTCACCACCGAGACGCTGCTGGCCGCCATGGCGGCACTGGCGATCATCGGGTCGAGCAGCCGATGGAACAAGGGATAGAGCAGCCCCGCCGCCAGTGGAATTCCCACCACGTTGTAAACGAACGCGAAAAACAGATTCTGCCTGATCGTACGCATCGTCCGGCGCGAGAGGTCCAGAGCCGTCACGACACCGGTCAAATCATTGCCCAAGAGCGTGATGTCCGAGGCTTCGATCGCCACGTCGGTGCCGGTGCCGATGGCGAAACCGACATCGGCCTGCGCCAACGCGGGAGCGTCGTTGGTGCCGTCGCCCACCATTCCCACCTTTTTTCCCGCCCGCTGCCGCTCGGCCACCTTGACGGCTTTCTGGCCCGGCAAAACATCGGCCCAGACTTCGTCGATGCCGACCTGCCGCGCAACCGCCAGGGCGGTGCGGCGGTTGTCGCCAGTGAGCATCACGACCTCCAGGCCCAGGGTCTGCAGGCGGGCTATGGCGCTGCGCGAACTGACTTTGATCGGGTCGGCGACGGCGATCAGGCCGGCCAATTGACCGTCGATGGCGACAAACATCGGGGTCTTTCCGTCGGCGGCCAGCGACGCGGCGGCCTCTTCCAGCGGCCCGGTGTCGATCTGCGCTTCGCGAAGCAGGGCGCCATTGCCCAGGAGTATCTCGACGGGTGGCTGGGGCTTGCCGGCCGTTGCCACAGCCTTCGGGGAATTGAGTTGAGACAGGACCGGAAACAGGTTCGCGGCGTGGACACGCGCACTACCGTCGGTGTCGGGATCCGGCAGTGAGGGAGACACAACGACGGCACGAATCCCGCGGCCTTCCCGCGCCGTGAAGTCGGCAACCGGCAGCAGGTCCAACCCTTCTTCGCGCGCCTGGCGCACGATCGCTTCGCCCAGAGGGTGTTCGGATCCCTGCTCGGCTGAGGCGGCCAGTTGCAGGAGCACCTCGCGGAGAAAGGGAGACTTCTGATCGACGCGACCCCCCCTGCCCCCCCTTGCAAAGGGGGGTAGAATGTCGGCGGCGGGCTGAGCATCTGTTGCGCGCGGCGCCGTCAGCACGTCGGTCACCACCGGTCGGCCCTGGGTAATTGTCCCGGTCTTGTCGAGCACGATCGTATTCAACTTGCAGGCGGTTTCGAGGGCGGTGCCCGATTTGATCAGCACTCCGAACTCGGCTCCGCGACCGGTGCCGACCATGATTGCCGTGGGGGTCGCCAGACCCAGCGCGCACGGGCAGGCGATAATCAGCACACTGACGGCACAAGTCATCGCCAGCCGAAACGTATCGTCGGCCGGGGCCGCAACGAGCCAGACGACGAACGTGACGATCGCGATCGACAAAACGGCAGGCACGAAATACGCGCTGATGGTGTCGGCCAGCCGCGCAATCGGGGCCTTCGAGCCTTGAGCATCGCGGACCAGCTTGACGATTTGCGATAAGGTCGTATCGCGCCCCACCTTTTCGGCCCGGAACCTAAAACTGCCGGTCTTGTTGATCGTGCCGCCAATGACCGCGTCGCCGGGCGATTTGCCGGCCGGCATCGCCTCGCCAGTGAGCATTGATTCGTCGACGGTTGAACGCCCCTCGATCACCGTTCCATCGACCGGAATCCGTTCGCCAGGTCGCACGATCACAATGTCTCCCACGACGACCGTGGCGATCGAAATTTGCTGCTCTTCCCCATTTCGGAATACGCTGGCAGTCTTCGACTGCAGCCCCAGCAGCTTTTGGATGGCCTGCGAAGTCTTGCCGCGGGCGCGCTCTTCGAGCAACCGCCCCAACAGGAGAAAGACGACAATCATTGCGGCCGCTTCGTAGTAAACCGGGGGCATGTCCTGTCCGCCGGACATCCCGCCGGCGGAGTGCTTTGCGTTCGCAACCAAATCAGGAAAAACCGTGACGACGACGCTCGCCGCAAAGGCGGCCCCTGTCCCCAGCGCGATCAGCGTGTTCATGTCGGCGGCGAAATGCCGGGCCGACTTCCACGCCGAATTGAAAAACGATCCGCCAGCCCAGAATACGACCGGCGCTGTCAAAACCAAAAGCAGCCAGTTGCGCCCGGGAAACATCAGGTCGGCCATGCTGATGACAACGACCGGTGCGGCCAGCACGACGGCAATCATCAGCTTCAGACGCAGGTCGGCAAATTCCTCAGAATGGTGGTTGGGAGTCAACGCAGAGGCAGCGTCGGCAGCAGTCCCGTCGCTAACTTGGTGCGCGGAATGCACATCGCCGATTAACGACGAAGTCTCTTCAACAGGTTTGGCACCGTAACCGATCCCTTCGACCGCGCGTTGAATCTGCTGACGGTCGGCCCGGGAGGGATCAAACTTCACCTGAGCTTGGCGCGTCGCGAGATTGACGCTGGCCGCGGCAACGCCTGGGACGGTTCCGATCGCCTTTTCGATCCTGTTCACACAACTGGCGCAGTGCATCCCCTCGATGAGGAATTCGGCTTCCTCAGAAGGCGATGCATCGAGAGCGTGTTCAGAGGGCATGGGACTTAACACGACAGCGCAGATTTGCGAACGAAGCAGGTCCCCTCTGCCGGAGGGGACTGGTTGCGAGTGGACGCCGCCCGGACGCGTGAGGTCCCGCCCGGCAGGCGGGTCCTACAGAAGGTGCGCTGTCATCGTGGCGATTGAAAACAGCGATGCCGAGCGTCCTGATCGTATTTGAACTGACCTGGACGATTATACGCACTGCGGCGTCTCAAGTGGCATTCACGCAGGCTGCGAAAGCAGGACCTGATTAGCCATTCACCCGCCCAGCACATCGTCGATGGCGGCAAACACGGTGCTCGACAGTTCATCGACCAGTTCGACCGGCATGGCCGGTGCGGGCATCAACACAATCACATCGCCGACCGGACGAATGATTACTCCGCGTTCTCGGGTCGCCAGGGCAACGCGATGTCCGACCCTTTCCGCTGCGGGAAAGGGGGCCTGTGAACGCCGCTCGGCAACCAGTTCGATCCCGACCATCGTCCCCTTCTGCCGAATCTCGCCGATATTCCGATGCGCGGCAATTTCAGCAAGTCGCTCGCTCAGTCGATTCGCGATCGCCTGCGCATTCTCCAGCACCCGATTGGTTTCGAACAGTTCGAGCGAAGCCAGTGCCGCCGCGCACGCCAGCGGGTTGCCGGTGTAGGTGTGACCGTGAAAAAACGTGTTTCCTTCAGCCGGCTCGCCGAGAAAGGCTTCATAGATGCGGTCGGTGACCAGTGTCGCCGCCAGCGGCAGATAGCCGCCGGTGATTCCCTTCGACAAGCACAGAAGATCGGGGGCCACCTGCTCCTGTTCGCAGGCGAACAACGTGCCGGTGCGGCCGAAGCCGGTCGCGACTTCGTCGACGATCAGCGGGATGTCGTGCTCGGCCGTCAGCTCGCGGACCCGCCGGAGATAGCCCGGCGGATGAACGAGAATTCCCGCCGCACATTGCACTAAGGGTTCGATCACGAATGCCGCAATCCGGCCGCGATGCTCGACGATTGTTCGCTGCAGTTCGACCAGAGCGTGTGCCGTCCAGTCGGCCGCCGACATGCCTGCCGGGCGGCGATAAACCGCAGGCGCGGGAACTTTGATCGTCGCGAATAGCAGGCTGCCATAGACGCTGTGAAACAAGTCGATCCCCCCGACACTGACCGAACCGATCGTGTCGCCGTGGTACGCCCCGTCCAGGCACACAAACAGGTCGCGTTTCGCCGGGCGGTCGGCGCGCTGCCGGTGATACTGATAGGCGATTTTGAGGGCCGCTTCGACGGCGGTCGAACCATTGTCAGAGTAAAAGACGCGCGTCAATCCGGCGGGCGCGCGTTCGACGAGTGCCTTCGCCAGCTCGATCGAGGGGACGTTGCACAGTCCCAGCAGCGTGGTGTGGGCGACCTGATCGAGTTGCCGGCGAATCGCCGCGTCGATCGCGGGAACGCGATGACCGTGAATGTTGCACCACAACGACGACGAGCCGTCGAGGTACCGCCGGCCGTCGGTATCGATCAGGTGGAACCCTTCGCCCGCGGCGATGATCGGCGTCGCTTCGCCTGCGTGCTCGCGCATCGGCGTGAACGGATGCCAGACGTGAGCGGCATCGAGTGATCGCAGTGGCGTCGAAGTCATCTCGCGTTCGCAGCAGTCGTAAGTCGAGTCAGAACGCAGCGCATCGTCGTTCAATACACGACGTTCGTCAAATCGCTGATGGGCGCCTCGGGCTGACGATGAATTGCGTCAGCCGCCGCATCCAAAAGCCGCACCGCTTCGAGCGCCGCCGGCTCCAGCCGAGCCGACAGTTCGGGATCGAGCGCCTCGGGCCGGCCCCCCTGCCAATAGTTCGTCAGCGGCGTGTGACTGGCATGTCGAATGCCGCCCAGATAGACCCCGGCCATGACAAACACCCGGACTTCCCAGAACCGCCCATCGGGCCGGTGGGGAATGATTCGCTCTGACAACAGGTCGCCAGGGCCGATCTCTCGCGGTGGATCACCCCGCTCTGCCACCTGCACCCCCTGACCACCCCAGCCGACACGCGGCTTGAGCACATAGCCGGAAGCGAACGTTTCCGGATGGGCGGCAAGCAAATGCCGCACTTCGTCGACCGTCGCGACCGGAAAGGCCAGCGGCACCCGAAACGATTGTGCGCCGGCCAGCGTTTGATACGACAACAGCTTGTCGCGGACCGTGACCCACACACAGTTGGGGTTAATCACTGTGACGCCGCTGCGTTCGAACGACCACGGCAGCCCATACCACCAGCGGAAAATGCTTCCCGGGCGAACTTGCCGTCCGTCGTGAGCCACGAGTTCGCTGCGCGGCTCCTGATTGTCTTCGACATTGCAGATCACCGGTTCGACAGCCAGGTGCGGACGCAGGTGGCGGGCGATGAAACAGGCATCCTCGTCGGCATCAGGAAACGGATCGCCGCGCCGCCACAAGAAACACGGGACTCCGCCGGCGCGATTCATCACTCCCGCGGTCAATGCGAACGGACGGTCGTCGCCGTGAAACTGCAGGTACTCACCCAGCATGTGCGACGAACGGTTGGCCTCGATCAGCACGGGCGAGCCGCCGGCGTCGAAAATGAAATCAAGTCCGGCCCAGTGATAGTGTCGGGGAAAGGCGGGAAGCATTGAATGTCGCTTGCGTCACCAAACCGTCGACAAGTCGCCTATTTCGTAGGTAACAGACATCGGAAGCCCGCTTGCTGAAAATGGCGATCGGCCGTCAGGGCCTGACTGATCCGTTCACGAAGCATGACTTCGAAGCTGGCGCAGTCAATCAAGCCCCAAAACTTGTCCGAGGCCTGATGATATCGCTCGACTGCCAGATTCATGAGGTCTTCCTGAATCTACCGATTCACGATCCGCCATCAGCGGCTTTCGGATGTCCGTAGAGGTGGTGATCGACGTTCAAGGCGAGGTCAGGTATTCCTGTGGAAACCGCAAGTTCGGCAATGCGATAAACCTCATTCAGCGCCGGCGTACGGTCATCTGGTTCTGCCAATGACACGACCACGGCCGTACCTTCGGGTAACGAAACCGACACGTCCAGGACAACCACTCCTTCATGAACTGTTCCTTTGTACGTCATGTCTGCCTGCCTGTTGACATCGAGCATAATTCTCTTCCAACTGGACTGATGTTATGCGAGGTTAGGCGTTAGGGCAACATATAATACACTTTGCGAAAGCCTGGTTGACTGAATTGTCGCAACCACCAGTTCTTTAAAACAGTGTGGTCGGAATTGGCATTTCATCCCGCATACATCGTCGGATCTTCGACCCCCGCATCCCGAAACGACTCCCGGCGACGGCCGCATTTGATGCAGCGGCCGCAGTGCCGATGGTACTGCGGATCGATGCATGAAAAACTCATCGCCAGCGTCCGACTGTCTGACCGGCGAATCACGTCGGTTTTCGACAGGCCGATCAGCGGGGTGATGACGCGCACCGCGCGGCCGGCACCCAGACTCAGCACCTGTTCGCAGCGATCGAAATACTCGCGGCTCCCGTCGCGATAGCAATTGTCGGCGGTCGTCCCCAGGGCCAGCACTGGCTGCTCGAGATCATCCAAACGATGCAGCGCAAAGCTCAGCAGCGTCAAATTCCGCAGCGGGATTTCCAGCTCGGCCGAAGCAGCACCGGCGCGCGGGACATCGATCCCCGTGACGGCCCAGTGATCGGCCAGCAAGTCTCCCAGGGGCAAGTGGACTTTTCGCAACGGCTGCAATCCTGGCGCGGCACTGGCCGACAAAAACCGATCGATGAACAACCCCTCGCAGTCATCCCAGATCAGCCCGCAATCGACGTGAACGGGAATGACCACATGACCGTCAGACAGTGCGTCGCGAACGAGCAACGTGCTTTCGATGCCGCCCCCCAGCAACACCGCAACGGCCGACCCGGGTGAATTCGCCGACGGGCTCATGCACATCCCCGAGGTGAAGCGTAAATTAACCCCAGCGAGCCGCAGGGTTGACCCCTGCGGGCCAGTATTATTGGCAGTGCAAGGCGACCCGCACCGCACGACCACCGGGGTAAACCCGGTGGCTCGCCTGGTTTATTTCTTCAGCAGGTCTTCGACCGTCTTGCGTTCGTCGCGCAATTCGCCGACGGTCGCGGTCAGTTTCTCGCGAGCAAAGTCGTTGTGTTCGAGACCCTGAACGATTTTCCACGTCTTGCCATCCGACGTCAGCGGGAAGCTGCTGATCAACCCTTCGTCGACGCCATAACTGCCATCGCTGCAAACCGCCGCGCTGTAGGATGTGCCGGCCGGCGTCGGCAGAGCGATGCTGCGCAGGCTATCGATGACGGCATTCGCGGCCGACGCGGCACTGGAAGCGCCGCGGGCCTTGATCACCGCGGCCCCGCGCTGTTGCACCGTCGCGATGAACTCAGTCTTGAGCCAGTTTTCGTCGGCGATGACCTGTGTCGCCGGCTTGCCGTCGATCTTGGCGTGATAGAAATCGGGAAACTGCGTCGCGCTGTGATTGCCCCAGATGGTGGCATTCGTCACTGAACTGATCGGTCGCCCCGCCTTTTGAGCCAATTGCGACACCGCGCGATTCTCGTCGAGGCGGGTCATCGCGAACCAGCGATCGCGCGGCACTTTTGGCGCGTTGTTCATGGCAATCAGGCAGTTGGTATTGCAGGGATTGCCGACCACGAGTACGCGCACGTCGCTAGCCGCAACCGATTCGATGGCTTTGCCGGTGCTGGTGAAGATCGGCCCGTTGATGCGAATCAGATCGGCCCGCTCCATCCCCTGCTTGCGCGGGATGCTCCCCACGCAGACGACGTAGTTGCAATCCTTGAAGCCCTGGTCGAGATGGTCGCTGTCGGCCTTGACCACGCCTGCCAGCGTCGGGAAAGCGCAGTCGTCCAGTTCCATGTGAATCCCGTCCAGTGCGCCCAACGCCGGGGGGATCTCGACCAGATTCAAAATGACCGGTTGATTGCGACCGAAGACTTCGCCGGCCGCTATGCGAAAGATCAGGCTGTAGCCGATCTGGCCGGCAGCGCCGGTCACGGCCACTCGAAACGGGGAATTCATGGTGCATGTCCTCTTAAAGAATGCTCAGTTGGGGATCAGATTTCTCGTTGTAACGACTTGCAGAAATGCTGGCAACCAAGCCCTGCGCGCCTCGAAATTGAGCTTTGCTCGCGAGAAATTGCCCGGCATCGCAAAATTCCGTTTGACGTAGCGATCATGGAATCCAGGCGAACTCCACAGGCTCAGACCTCCTGATCTGGCGGAATTTGCTTTGGCACCGAGTTTGGATTGGCGGGCGGTGCTAAGGAGGTGAAATGGAGCTGCAGCTTGGTCCCCGGATACGCGAAAGCAGCGTCATTGAGGGTGCCGATCAGATGTTGAATCG
>SIAF01000104.1 GCA_009691905.1 Planctomycetaceae bacterium
GCTGGGTGCGGGTGGTTGAGGTCATGCCTCAATGATTGCCTGAAATACTCCAGGTTGAAACGGAAAGCAGATCGATTTGGGCTGACGCACTGCCCGTGGCGAGAACTCGCGCACAAAAGTCCCGAATGTCGTGGCTCACTGCTGGGCAACATGGCAGAGATCTCCCCTGAAATTGCAGCGCATCTTCAAGCGTACCTCGATGCCCACGCGATCGAGACCGCCGGATTGCTGGGATGGGGCATGGACGGTTTCGTCTGGCGGACAAACCGCATCTCGGCTTTGAAAGTTCATCGTTTCCGCTCCGGTTACCGTCAGGAACGTGACGTTTATCTGCGACTGCGGCGGCATACGCTGCAGCGTCTCGCAGGCTTTGCCATCCCCACACTATTCGATTATGACGATTCCTGCCTGGCATTGGAACTCTCGATTGTCGAACGCCCCTTTGTGCTCGACTTCGCCCAGGCGGGTCTCGACGTGCCACCTGCCGAATTCGACGACCCCGCGTGGCTGAAGGAGAAAGCTCGCATTTACGGCAAAGACTGGCCCGACGTGCAACGACTGTTGAACGCGTTGCGCCAATACGGCATCTTTGTTCCGCGATGTCGACACTTTGAATATCTCGTTGCGACCATGATTCGCAGATCGTTCCGCGGTCACGTGACCGCGGCCTCATTGAAGCCGGATCTTGCTGAGTGATTCTCAAAGAGTCACCGAGTTTTCCGCGGTCACGTGACCGCGGCCCCATTGATCGAGGTTCGAAGCGAGCTGCAGGCCATCCAGCATTACGTTTTCGCGCGACCCCCCCTGGCCCCCCCTTCTTAAGGGGGGGAATTCGTGTAGCCCCCCCTTCTCAAGAGGAATTTCTGCGGCCCCCCTTCCTTAAGTGAGGCATTCCTGTGGCCCCCCTTCTTAAGGGGGAATTCCTGTGGCGCACCCCTTCTCAAAGGGAATTCCTGTGGTACCCCCTTCTTTAGGGGGGGATTTTCTGTGGCATGCCCTTCTTAAGAGGAATTCCTGTGCATTCACGAGTTGTGTTCGAACCGTCGGATGAAGGGGGATATACGGCGTACGTCCCCGCGTTGTCGGGTTG
This sequence comes from Planctomycetaceae bacterium, assembly GCA_009691905.1. Lineage (GTDB taxonomy): Bacteria > Planctomycetota > Planctomycetia > Planctomycetales > Planctomycetaceae > SIAF01. The sequence continues at coordinate 1,091 of SIAF01000104.1, forward strand.
CATTTTCGAGGGAGAGACGCTGGAGGACACGCTTCCGCTGTCGCTCCACTTTCGCCGTCGTCTGGCCGATCCCGGCACGCCGGGATCGAGCCCGAGTGGTGAGAAAGTTGAGAGCCGTCAAGACGCCTCGCGGCGCCAGCGCCCGACCGCGATTTCGCGTAGTGAGCGTATCGGGGCGATCGATCGCATACCGGTCGGCCGCGCGGCGGAAATATCTGAAATTCAGGAAGTTACGGAAAGTCGTCCCGCGGTTGAATTCCCCGTGCCGCGCGATTACCTTCTCTCCGCCGACGCTGGACAGTCAGCGATATCGCTGTAAAGATTGATGGGTCTGAGACCCAGATTCGACGTTGCCGTCGTTTTAAGCGGCACACAACCGGGCAAGAGGCATCCATGACCAAAAGCGGCAACGACAAGGGCGGCAAAGAGTTGATGATCGAGGCGAACGGGCTGAGCAAGCACTACGGTCCGTTCAAAGCCATCGAAGACGTCACGTTTTCGATTCCACGCGGACAGGTCGCCGCGTTTCTGGGACCCAACGGCGCGGGAAAGTCGACGACGATGAAGATCCTCACCGGGTTCTTGTCGCCGACGATGGGGACCGCGAAAATCGGCCCATTCGACCTGTACAGCCAGCGCATCGAAGCGTCCGAGTTGATCGGCTATCTGCCCGAAAACGGCCCCCTGTATCAGGAAATGACGCCGTATACCCTGTTGCAGTTTTTCGGCTCGGTGCGGGGGATGGAGGCGGCGCGGCTCAAGCAACGTCTCGATTATGTCGCCGAAAAGTGCTCGCTGACCAACGTCTGGGGCAAGCCGATCGGCAAGCTGTCGCGCGGCTACCGGCAGCGGGTGGGGATGGCGCAGGCGCTGCTGCACGATCCGCAGATTTTGATTCTCGACGAACCGACGTCAGGACTCGACCCGAATCAGGTTCACGACGTGCGCGAATTGATCAGAAGCCTCGGGCAGACCAAAACGATTCTGTTGTCGACACACATCCTTCAGGAAGTGCGCGCCGTGGCGACCCGCGTGATTCTGATAGATGAAGGCCGCATCGTCCTCGACGGGGGAATCGCCGAGATGGAAGGTCGGGGGCACGATATGGAGGCCCACTTCCGGCAGTTGACGCACCGGGCGTCAGCGTAACAGCCTGTTGAAAATGGTGACGGGCTTCGACGCGAAGAGATAACGACTGGGAAATCTGATGTGTTTCGGCGGAGCCTGACTGATTTTCAACAGGCTGTCAGCGGTGCTGCCCGAGCGCGGGATTCGACCAGATTCAGGGGCCAGATTATTCAAGGGCCAGATTTTGACCAGTAAGGAAACCGACCCATGCCGTTGCGGATGAATGTGATCAATGCGGTCTTTCGGCGCAATTTCCGAAGCTATTTCTCGGGCGTCATCGGGTATTTGTTTATCGTGCTGTTCGTCGCTCTCGGGGCGGCCCTTGCGTTCAGCCCTCAGTTTTTCGCCAACAATCTGGCGAATCTCGATCAGCTCAATGCCAAGTTCCCGATCCTGCTGTTGTTTTTCGTCCCCGCCATCACGATGAGCGTCTGGTCGGACGAGCGCAAACAGGGGACCGACGAATTGCTGTTCACTCTGCCCGCCTCGGACCTCGAGATTCTGCTGGGCAAGTATCTCGCCGTGCTGGGGGTTTACACGGTCGCGCTGCTGTTTTCGTTGTCGCACGTGATCGTGCTGATGTTTCTGGGCGATCCCGATCCGGGGCTGATCTTCACGACCTATTTCGGATACTGGTTCACGGGGGCGGCCCTGCTCAGTGCCGGTATGGTGGCTTCAATTCTCACCAGCAGCAACGCGGTCGCGTACGTGCTGGGGGCGGTGATTTGCGCCATTCCGGTGTTCATCGATCAGCCGTTTCCCAACAACCGCCTGTTGCAGGGACTATCGGTCAGCGAACAGTTCCGCGACTTCGGGCTGGGGATGATCCCGATCGGGGGCCTGATCTATTTCGCCTCCTTTACGGCACTGATGCTTTATCTGAATCTGGTGTTGATCAGCCGCCGGCACTGGTCGGGTGGGCCGCAACAGACGCCGATGTGGGCGCATTACATCGTGCGGGTCGTCGCCGTGGAGCTGGTACTGATCAGCGCCAATGCCATCGCGGCCAATGCCACCCGCCGGATCGACATGACGACCGAAAAACTGTACAGCCTTTCGACCACCACGAAACGTGTTCTGCAGTCGCTGAAGGCCGATCGGCCCGTTCTGATTCAGGCCTTCATCAGCCCCGAAGTGCCGCGCGAATACGTATCGACCCGCACCAGTTTGATCGGCCTGTTGCGGCAGTTCGATCAGGCGGGGGGCGACAACTTGCGGGTCCGCATCGTCAGCACCGAGAAATTCACCGACGCGGCCGACGAGGCCCGCCGCTACGGAATCGATGCTCAGGAAATCGGCAGCGACCGCGGAGGCCGATTCGTTCGCGACGACGTCTACCTGGGGATCGTGGTCACAGGCAGCGTCGACGATCAGGTCGTCATTCCCTTCTTCGACAAAGGGACGCCGGTGGAATACGAACTGACCCGTTCGATCCGCACGGTCTCTGAGGCCGATCGCAAGACGGTGGGCATCTTGAAAACCGACGCCCAGATCGGCGGCGGATTCGACATGCAGGCCTTCCGCGCGCTTCCCGAATGGCGAATCGTCACCGAACTTAAAAAACAGTATGAAGTCAAGCAAGTCAGCCCCGAGCAATTGGCTGACGGCGGGTTCGACGTGCTGCTGGCCGTCATGCCCTCGTCGCTGACCGATCCTGAAGCCGAAAGCCTGGTGGAAGCCATTCAACGCGGCCTGCCGACTTTGATCGTCGATGACCCGTTCCCGCGATTTCATCTCGACTTGGCGCCGCGCACCCCCAAGCCCAAGCCGGGCGGGATGGGCGGCATGTTCGGCGGCGGCGGACAGTCGCCCCCCAAAGCCGACAATGGCGAGGCCACCAAGCTTTGTAACGCGCTGGGAATTGCCTGGAACACGAGCGAAACGGTCTGGGACGAATACGACTCGCACCCTGACATCCGCGAGCAGCTCAATTTGTATCAATTGTCCGATGTCGTCTATATTAACCCCGCCAACAAGGCCAAGTACGCGTTTAACCCCGGCGAGAACATCACGAAGGGTCTGCAGGAGGTGATGCTGTTCTACCCTGGGCAGATCAAGCAGCGCGAAGGCAGCAAGCTCAAATTCGAGCCGCTGATGCGCTCCAGCCAGCGGTCGGTGACCTACCTGTGGGATGAAATCACCCGCCCCGGCCCGATGGGGGGGATCGGCGCGCTGATCGAGCCGCCGAAGAAAGAATTGCCCGACCCGATCTCGCCGGTGATCGCGGCACGCCTTTCGGGCAAGGCCTCGCGTTCGAGCGAAAAACCGGGCGACGACGACAAGCCCGCCGCGAAACCGCGAGAACTCAACGTCGTGTTCGTGGCCGACATGGACATGATTGCCAACCCCTTCTTTCAAATTCGCGACAAAGAGACGCTGGGGCTGAGGCTCGACAACGTGACTTTCATTCTGAATGCGGTCGACGAGCTGGCGGGCGACGACGCCTTTCTCGAACTCCGCTCGCGCCGCGCCCGCCACCAGACGCTGACTCAGGTCGAAGCACGCTCGCTCAACGCCAAGGCCCGCGAAACTGAAGCGGCCGCCAAAGCCGAGAACGAGGCCAAAGAGGCATTGGACGCGGCTCAGAAGCGGTTCAGCGACGAGGTCGAACGAATTCGCGACGACACGACCCTCGATGCGCGGACCAAGCGCATCAAGATTGAAGCCGCCAACGCCAACCAGAGTCAACGGCTGGCGGTCGAGCAGGCGGGCATTAAGAACGACCAGAACAAGAAAGTCAAAGCGATCAAGAATCAGACCGAGCGCGACGTGCGCCAGATCGAAGACCGCTACCGGTGGCTGGCGATCGCACTGCCCCCGGTGCCGGCCCTGCTGTTGGGCATTTTCGTTTTCGCCGTGCGCGCCCGGGACGAGCGACAGGGCGTCATTCCCGATCGCCTGGTCGGCAAGCCGGCGGCGTAAGCGACGTACGGCCTTCCGAAAGTGGAGGGCTGGCAACGGTATGAAAAGAGATCGCGGCACTGTCTGCCGCCTGACGATCGACGAACAAGAGAAAGCGCCTGCCATGAACGAGACCGCTCGAACCATCACGTTTGCCGCCGTCGCCGCCGTTTCGGTCGCGGTGGCCTGGTTCGCCACCCCCCCCATCGACCTGACGCCCGACCAACTGGCCAATGCCCGGCTTGGTCAGCCGTTCTTTCCTGAATTCACCGACGCCAATGCACCGACGTCGATTCGAGTCGTGTCGTTCGACGAGGCCCGCGCCGAACCGCGCGTGTTCGCCGTCGAGTACAAGAAAGATTCCGAAACCGGCAAGGACCTGTGGACGATTCCCTCGCACCACGACTACCCGGCCGACGGCACGGCGATGCTGGCGAAAACCGCCGCATCGACTTTGGGCATCAAGCGCGACGAATTCCGCAGCGCCTCGAAGGAAGATCATGAAGAGCTGGGTGTGATCGATCCGCTGTCGCGGGACGACACGCGGCTCAAAGGTCGCGGCCAGCGAATCACCCTCGGGAAGGGTGAGACGGTTCTGGTCGACCTGATCATCGGCAAGCCGGCCAAGGGGCGCGAGACCGAGCCCGGCGCGACGGGCAAATACCACTTTGTGCGCGTCCCGACGGAAGATTCGACGTATGTGGCTCGGCTCGACATCAACCTGTCGACGAAGTTTTCTGACTGGGTTGAAACGAATCTGCTCAAAGTCAAAAACGACCAATTGTCCGAGATCGTGCTCGACAATTACTCGATTCGGACGGACGGTACGCGCAAAGCCCTGGTCGAAGCCGCCGATGTCAAACTCGATCGGGCAAAGTCCGGCGAGCCGTGGAAGCTGGCCGAACTCGACGAGAAGGTGGAAGAGCTCGACAACACCAAAATCAACGAAATCGTCGGGGCGATCACCGACCTGAAGCTCGTGGGAGTCCGCCCCAAACCCAAGGGGTTGCGGGCCGATCTGACGCTCGACCCGGCCTTCGTGCAGAACCAGTTCGAAGTGCAGATTCTGGTGAACGAAATGAAAGCGCGCGGCTTTGAAATTCTCGCCGACCGCGAAGATGAAACCCAGCCCCGTTTGTATTCCCGCGAGGGAGAATTGCACGTCGCGAGCAACGAAGGGGTGGTGTACGAGTTGAAGTTCGGTGAAATCGTGACGGGCAATGACGAAGAAATCGAAATTGGCAGCAACTCGAAGACTCCCCCGGACGACCCGGCCGACGACGATACCGCGAAGAAAGACCCGACCGAACCTGCCGCCGGCAACCAATCCAGCCGCTACCTCTTCATCGCCACGCATTTTGACCCGAAATATCTGGGGACCGAACCGGTCTCGCCCGAACGTCCGGCAGGTCTCCCCGACGACAAGCCCGCCCCAACGAAACCGACCGGCGCGAAAACCGGCTCTGCAAAAAAGAAGCCGGCGGCAGCCGCGCCCGACAAACAGGACGCCGACGAACAAACCGACACCGAGAAGGCCGACACCGAGAAGAAAGAAGAAGAGTGCCGACCGGCAGCCGCCGACGTTGAGTCGGATGCGTCGGCCGAGCCGGCCGCCGATGACGAGGCGGCGACCGGCGATGACGCTGACCCGACCGACGACACACAGCCCGAGCCGCAAGACCCCGCCGACGACGCTGCGATTGAAGCCATTCTCGCCGACGACGATCCGGCCGACAAACCGGCGCCGACCGAAAAGCCCAGGACAACCGCCGAACTCAAAAAAGAATACGAGGCACTGCGCGGCAAGTTCGATGCCGACCTGCGGGCCTACGAGTCGAAAGTCGATTCGGGCAGGAAAAAGGTCGACGAACTGAATCTGCGGTTCGGGCAATGGTACTATGTGATCTCGGCCGAAAACTTCAACAAGTTGCACTTCGACCGCAAGCAACTGGTCAAGGAGAAGGGGAAGACGGGTGACGGCAAGGATCCAACCAAATTGAAGTCGCCGTTCGACGATGCCGACGCCGGGCAGGCACCTGAGACTGACGTGTTGCCGCAGGATCCCGCGGATGAGGGCGCCGACCAACCGGACCCTGAAACCCAGGACGAATCGAAATCGTAGATCAGCGGCGGTGCGTTCGACGCGGTCGCGGCATCGGCGTGTTACGGGTTGGAAAGAATCTGGATTCAGTCAGCGAACGCCCCCTCTGCTCACGGCCCATCGAAACTCTCGGAAACTCACCATGCAGACCGGGCATCAGCCAGGCGTGCTGCTTTCGATCGGCCATTCACGGCTGATCCGGCTGGCTGCGCTGGTCCGTCTGGCCGCGCTGGTCGGTGGTTTGGCGTTGTCGGGCTGCGGCGCCGCGCAGTACGAGCGCCGCCTCGACAACACCCGGAAGCTCTTTGCGCATATGGAGCTGCTCAACGCCCACCTGCATCGGGACTGGGTCGACCAGGAGACCGCGACCAGCCTGCGGATTCCGTTGCAGTTCTTTATGCTCGCTCCGCCGGCCAAAGCCGAGCCGGACCCGGCCGACGCTAAAAACGACAAGGGCCCGCGAGGCGAAGGCTTCGGCGACGCTGCGGCCGAGCCCGAGACGCTTCCCGACGACCGGCAGCCCAAGTTCCTCAACGTCGAATTGCCGGGGCTGCGCGGTGCATTTTACGCGCCCCTCAAAACGCTCGCCGGAAACGATACGGTCACCTCTGAGGGGTACATTTACGTTCTGACCAACCAGCATCTGTATGCTGAGGCGACAAACGCCGACGAGTTCCACAAAAACTTTGTGTCGCTGCTGGCGACCGCCCTGCGCGTGACCGTCACTCCCGACGACGCTCCTAAAGAGCGATTCCCGTCGCGCAGCGACACCTTTGCCAAACCGGTTGAGTACCGGGCGGTCGTTATGACGTCTCCCGACCTGATCAACGGCGTCGAAATGCAGTTCTCGGCGTACCTGTTCGAGCAGGGCGATGTCAAAGCGGTCGTCCTGTTCGTCATCCCCAAAGATGTCGACTCGTCGGAGAAACTGACCGAACGACTTCCGCTGTGCCTGGAGACGCTGCAGGTGGTCGGCGACAAGCTATCGGCACCGACCAGCAGCGGTCCCTCGTCAACGAAACCGACCGGCTTTTGATTCTACAGCGCACTTTATGCAGGTCAGCCTTTCCAGGCTGACGGAATCACGATGATTTCAGCCGAATTCGACCATCTGCGTCAGGCTCGAAAGCCTGACCTACGCAAAGGCCGTCCGGGTTTATGGAGCGGCTGCTGGTTGCTGGTCGCCACTGTCGGCACAGGGTTGGCAGCCGACGATCGGGCGACTCCCGCGCCCGCACCGGCCGACCCGGCCACGTACGGAATTGAGATTTCGCCCGGCGATCGCGAGCATTGGTCGTTTCGCCCGATTGAAAGCCCCCAGCCGCCACACCCCCGCCGTCACGGTGAATGGGTTCGCAATCCGATCGATGGCTTCATCCTCGAGAGGCTCCAGGCGAAGGGGCTCGATCCGTCGCCGCCGGCTGACAGCCTGGGCTGGCTGCGACGCGTGACGTTCGACCTGACCGGTCTGCCCCCGACTCCCGAGCAGGCGGCTGAATTCCTGAGCGACAATTCGCAAGAGGCCCGCGAACGGGCCGTCGATCGGTTGCTGGCCGACCCTGGGTACGGAGTCCGCTGGGGGCGGCATTGGCTCGACGTGGTGCGCTATGCCGACACCAACGGCTACGAGCGCGACGGCGATAAGCCGCAGGTCTGGCGCTACCGCGATTACGTGATCGATTCGCTGAATGCCGACAAGCCGTTCGACCGGTTTTTGACCGAGCAACTCGCGGGGGACGAACTGCCCGACGCGAATGCCGAGTCGATGATCGCCACCACGTTTCTGCGGCTGGGAACCTGGGACGACGAGCCGGCCGACCCGCTGGTCGATCGCTACGAACAACTGGACGACATCCTGGGAACGGTCAGCGCCACGTTTCTGGGGATGACGCTGCGCTGCGCCCGCTGCCACAATCACAAGTTCGAACCCCTCTCGCAAATCGACTACGCGCGGATGCTGGCGATTTTTGAGCCGCTCAAACGGCCTCAAAACGACCGCATCGAACTGGATGTTCCGGTGGGTACCCGTCAGCAGGTCGCCGACGCCCAGGCCGCCGAAGCCCGGCAGGCAGCCGTCCTTAAAGCCCTCGAAGTTCAGATTCGTGCTCTGGACGATCGCGCCCAGGCTCGGTTTCTGGCGACCGATCAGTCGACGCTGCCTCCCGAGGCTCTCGCCGCCCATCGCCTGCCCGAAGGCGAGCGCAACGACGTTCAGAAGAAGCTGGTCAAAGACACGCAGAAGCAGCTCGACGACGAAGTGGCCCGCGCACGCTCAGCCGACGAGACCAGGCAGCGGGAGGGGTTTCAGGCGGCATTGGCGGCGGTCAAGGCGGCCCCCGCGACAACGGTCCCCCGGGCTTACATCTGGGACGAGCCGGCCGGCGAAGTACCCGTCACGCAGGTCTTTCGTCGCGGCAACCCGACGACCCCCGGCGGCCAGGTCGCGCCCGGCTTCCCGGCGGTGCTCTCGCATTCGCACATCCCGCCCCCCGCCCCGGTGCCGGGCGTGCGCAGCTCGCAGCGGCGACTCTCGCTGGCACAGTGGATGTCCGGGCCGAAAAACCCCCTCGTGGCCCGCGTCATCGTCAACCGCCTTTGGCAGGGGCATTTTGGCAACGGCCTGGTCTCGACCGAAAATGATTTCGGAGTGATGGGTTCGCTCCCGACTCACCCGGAACTGCTCGACTGGCTGGCCGGCCAGTTGCGCATGCGGGCGGCGATTCCTGAGCATCGGTCGGCCCAGGGCGCGGCCCTGTCGGCGACCGCCCCCTGGTCGCTCAAGCACATTCACAAACTGATCGTGCTTTGCAGCACCTACGGGCAATCGAGCCGTTATCGCGAAGAGGCAAGCGGTGTCGATGCCGACAATGCGCTAATGTGGCGATTTCCGTATCGGCGACTGGATGCCGAAGCGGTCCGCGATGCCGTGTTGACTGTCAGTGGGCAACTCAACCCCGAGCACGCAGGTCCCGGGGTTTACCCGAAAATCGCCCGCGAAGTTTTGGAAGGGCAGTCGCGGCCCGGCGAGGGCTGGGGCAAGTTCGACGAAAAGGCTTCGGCGCGGCGGGCGATTTACATCTTCGTCAAGCGGTCGCTGCTCGTTCCGGAACTGGAGCTGCTCGATTTTGCCGACACCAACACCTCGTGCGAACAGCGACCGGTCTCGACGATTCCGACGCAGGCCCTGACGTTGCTGAACGGCGAGTTTCTGAACCAGCAGGCTGTGCATTTCGCCCGGCGGCTGCTGCACGACGCAGGCGCCGATCGCAACGCCCAGATCGAGCGGGGCTATCGATTGGCGCTGTCCCGCGCTCCGACCGGCGACGAGCAAGCCGCTGCGATCGCATTTCTCGACCGCCAGGCGCAGCAGGTGGCACTCGAAAACCAGGCTGCCGGCGCCGCGCAGCGCGACCCGGCCCACACGGCGCTCGAAGCCCTGTGCCTGGTACTGTACAATCTGAACGAATTCGCGTACGTCGACTAAATGATCCGTTTCCTCTACCCCGAACTGTTCTTGCTGGCGTTCCCCTTGTGGTTCGTGTTTCGCCGCTGGGGATGGACGCAGGGGGTAACGGGGGCGCTGCGCGTTGCGATTCTGGCGGTGCTGCTTTTGGCGCTGACCGGCCCGCAGATCAACCTGGGGGGCGAAGGGATCGACGTCGTCGTCGTCGCCGATCGTTCGCGCTCGCTGCCGGCCGAAGCCGAAGCGAGCATTTTCGAACTGATCCGCAACCTGCAATCGAATCGCCGCGCCGGCGACCGCGTGGCGGTGGTTACCTTCGGGACGACCCCGGCGCGAGAGACGTATCTGTCGAATGACGGCCTGCTCAAGGAGTTTCAGAAACCGATTCAGCCGGACGGCAGCGACCTCAACGAAGCGCTGCACATGGCACTCGACCTGGTCGACTCGCGGCGGCCGGCGCGGGTGCTGGTCTTTTCCGACGGCGAAGCCAACGGCGCCTCGCCGGCCGCGGCGGCCCGCCGCGCGCGCGACCTGGGGGTGCCCGTCGATTTTCGCGAGTTTCCGCGGGCGCGTACCGGCGACGTGGCGGTCGATTCGCTGCTGCTGCCCGAGACGGTCACCCCGCGCGAACCGTTTCAATACACCGTCTGGGTTTACTCCGACCGCGAGACGACCGGCAAAGTCACGGTGCTGCGCGACGGCGAACCGATCGCCCGCGATCAATCCGACCGACCGTTCACGCAGGGGATGAACCGCCTGCTGTTTCGCGACTTGCTGGAAGAAGGGGGCCTGCACGCCTATGAAGTGCGTCTGGAGGTCGCCGGCGATCCGCTGGTCGAAAACAACCGGGGCGCGGGAGTGGTGCGCGTCGATGCCGGGCCGAGGCTGTTGGTCTTGAATGCCGACGGGCAGCCCGACAACTTCATACGGGCCCTGCAGGCGGGCAACATTCCCGTCGACGTGGCGATGGCGAAGCAGCACCCCCTGACCCCCGACAGCCTCGATCGCTATCGCGCGATCGTGCTCGAAAACGTTCCCGCAGCCGATTTCGGCCGCATCAAGATGGAGCGTCTGGCACAGTTCGTCGAAGATCTGGGGGGCGGGCTGCTGCTGACCGGCGGCGAGCGAAGTTTCGGGAACGGCGGCTACTTTAAAAGCCCGCTCGACGACGTTTTGCCGGTTTCGATGGAAATGCGCGAAGAACACCGCAAGACGCGGCTCGCCATGGCGATCGCTCTCGACCGCTCGGGCAGCATGGCCGTCACCGTCAAGGGGGGCCGACCGAAGATGGACCTCGCCAATCTGGGCACTGTCGAGGCGATCAAAATGCTCTCGCCCGGCGACAGCGTGGCAGTCATTGCCGTCGACAGCGCGCCGCACGTCATCCAGAAACTGACCGCCGTCGAAGACACCAAATCCATCACCGATCGCGTTCTGAAAATTGAAAGCATGGGGGGCGGGATTTTCGTCTACGAGGCGCTGGTCGCCGCCGGAAAGCAGCTCATGGACGCCGAACAGTCGACCAAGCACATCATTCTGTTCTCTGACGCCAACGACAGCGAAGAACCGGGCGACTATGCCAAGCTGCTGGCTCAATTCGAAAAGGCCGGCATCACCACCAGCGTCATCGGTCTGGGGAAGCCGACCGACGTCGATTCGAAGCTGCTGGAAGACGTCGCCAAGCTCGGTAAGGGCAACATCATGTTCACCGAAGACGCCGAAGAACTGCCCCGACTGTTCACGCAGGATACGATGAGCGTCGCGCGCAGCAGCTTCGTCAAGAAAGACTCGCAGACGCAACCCGACGGCATTCCGGCTCGGACGACCCCCGCCGCGCAGCTCATGGGCGAATTTGCAGCCGGAGCATTTCCCAGTGCCGACGGCTACAACCTGAGTTATTTGAAACCCGACGCGACCCTGGGGGTCGTCTCCGAAGACGAGTATGCCGCTCCCTGGTCGGCCTTCTGGTATCGCGGGCTGGGCCGCGTCGTGGCGCTGACCGTTGAAGTCGATGGCCAGTATTCCGGTGCGTTCGGCCGCTGGGACGACTACGCCGATTTTGCCATCACGCACGCCCGCTGGCTGCTGGGGGGCGATAGCCCCGACGACGTGTACCTGAAGATCGACCGCGACGGTCAGGACGCCGTCGTCACACTCGAACTCGATCCCGACCGCCCCGCCAAACGCGGGGGCGACTCTCCCACGCTTAGCGTCGTGACCCCCGCCAGCGAGCGCGAAGCGACGCTCGACATTCCGTTCCAGTGGACTGGTCCCCACACCCTGCAATCGCGGTTCAAGCTGACTCGCGACGGAACCTTCCGAACGCTGGTCAAGCTGGGGGGCCGCAACATCGTGCGCGGCCCGGCTGTGACGCTGCCCTACTCTCCCGAGTTCATGCCGCGCGTCGGGCTCCCCTCGGGCCGCGGCGTCCTCGAAGCCGTGGGTCGGCTCAGCGGCGGCCGCGAGCGAATCGACGTGCTCGATGTCCTGACCGATCCGCCGCGTTCAGCGCGAACCACCCTCCTGCTCCCCTGGCTGATTGTTACCGCACTCGGGTTGCTGCTATTCGAAATCGCCGGCCGACGACTGTCGCTGTGGACCAAACTCGCCGACGCCGTCGAGAGCCTGCAGCGCCCCGCCGAGGCGACGGCGACGGCCGCGTCGCGACGCCGCTGGATGTTGTCGCGGCGACCAGCCACCGGTGCCCGGGCCGCAACGGCCGCGTCGCCGAAGCCGGCGATCGCCGGCGAATCCAGGGCGCAACCGGCACCGCTCCCCCTCGCGGCTCCCGCGGCCACTGCCGACGCGATCTTCGAGCAAGCCAAGCGGCGGGCGAAGAAGCGATTGAACGAATAGACCACAGGCGGCGTACCGGCGACGTCGCTGCGACGATTGAAAAACAGGCTGTTTTTGATAGACTCGTGTCGGGCTTTAAGACGGTGGCTGTAGCTCAGTTGGTTAGAGCGCCAGATTGTGGATCTGGAAGTCGCGGGTTCAAGCCCCGTCAGTCACCCTTTTCGAATGCCCCCACCCCCGAGGTGGTTCGGGTTGCACGGGTTGAGGGAGGTAATCGTAGATTGATCGGGTAGGCGAATGTCGGGGCGGTTTTGTTGCCAACCGCGGTTCGTCCGGTCAAGGTTTGATTCAATTTACTGGCATCGAAACCGAAAGCAACATTATGAAGCGATTGTGCGTTCTCGTCACGTGTGTGGGGCTGTCTCTGTGGATTTCCGGCTGCAGCGAGACCAAGCCGACTCCCACCAACGCCAAGATTCCTGACCCGGCCACCACGGCGAAGCAAGGCCTGGAAGAGTCAAACGAGGCAATGGGCAAAGGCGCCCAGGCGGTTAAAGAAGGTGCCGAAGAGGTCAAGGACGCCGCCGAAGACGCCGCCGACAAAATCGACGAGACTGTCGACAAATTGGAAGGCGAAGACGAGTAGCTCGCGATTCGCCATTCGCTGTAGCGATCAAAGTCCCGCCGGCCGCGTTCGTCGCGGCCGGCGTTTTTTTGGACATCGCAATCCCCAGCGGCGCCGCTCGCAGTCGCCGATCGAGTGAACGCGCCATGAATGCATCTCTTTAACGAATCGGCGAATCGGAATGTCGGCGAACCGGGTCGCCGGCGGCAGCCGACACCTCGGCGGCAGCCTCTGAGTCAACCCGTTCGTCGCTGTTGAGACTTGGTCGGCCTGTTGATTCACGAAATCGGGCGCACGCCGCTACAAGCGTCGCCAGCGGCAACAGCTTGATGGGGATCGTGCAGTAGATCGCCGACAGCGTGGCCACGATCAGGCGGCCGCGCGTCCCGAAGTGATACAAGCTGCTGACCCACCAGCCGACAAGCCCCCCTACCACCGGCCCCAGGATAAGTGCGACGGGACCGAACATGGCAAAGTCAACGCAGTCGATGATGATCCCGCCCGCCAGCGGCCCCAGCGCGCGGTGCAGTCTTTCCAACAGGGTCGATGGTGCCGATTGTGCGGTCGCAGCCACCGGCGGCTTCTGAATGTTGTTCTGGGTCATGGCGATGTCTCCTTAATCAAAAGAGATCAACGCAATCAGGGACGCGTCGGGTCAACCGGCGGACGCAGATTTCTCGTAACTGATTCACGGGCACTCGTTTGCGACCGGCCTGAATCGGCCGATCGTTGAGGCGGCCAACCCGATCGAACCGGCTCAGGCCGCCGGAATTTCGCTCTCTTCGGGCTGTTGCCAGTCGGGCACGAGCTGTCGTTCGCCGGGAACCTGCAGCGCCTGGCGGCCAAAGGGCGTCACCTGATAGTGAACCCCCTCGGTTCGGCTGCCGATCTCGAATTTGAGCATTCCCAGGGCCATCAGCCTGCCGTGAATCGTCGAAAGTTGCCCGCTTTCTACCCCGTCAACCGTCGCGATGCGCGGGCACCACTCGGTTTTCTTTACCGAGTGCCGCTCGCGATACGCGGCCAGAAGCAGCCGCCACTGGGGATTTGCGTCGAACAGTTCCAGTTCGGGGCTGGTCATGCCAAGACGTATCGGCCGCCGCAAAAAGTTGAATCAGCGACCGGGGGGCTTGCGGAAACACCGCTACAATCGCCGCAGGTGTTTTCGCGAGCATCACCGGACGCCGCAGCGCCGGCGCTCAAACGGCACCCTGCCGGTCGCGCGGTGCGCAACGTCACATGTTCGTTTTTGCGTCGCCGGCATCCCCCAGCACCGACAACAGCGCCTTTTGAATTGCCGCGTCGTGCAAATGATCGCGGGTGTAAATGCGACAGATCGAAAAACTGAGCGGCAGCTCGCGAAACAATTCGTAGTCGCTCAGCTCGCGCGGCTTCCCTTCCGACGGGTTGTAGACATAGTTCTGGCCGCCGGCCGGCAGTTTGGTGCTGGGGCGGTGATAGTGCCGGGCGATGTCGACTCGCATCTCGACATCCCGCACGTCTTTGGGCAGCTTCTTTCGCAATCGCTTTTCGACGACGTCGGGTTCCGAAAAAATCGTGGTCTGCTCGGACTGGCCCGAATGGAAGTACATGGCCCGCTCGGCGGCCATCTTCCACAGGACCTGCCGCGTGAAGATGTTCTGCCAGCGCCGGCCGATCTCCCGACGCAGCGGGTCGTCGCCCGTCGGCCAGCGCTGCACGTCGACCAGAAACGAGGCTTCGGTGAAACGGCGGTACTCGTCCAGATGCTCCAGCGGGTTGCCGGGGAACAAATGCGGCATCGTCTCGGCGAAGACCTCTTCCAGCGCCACGTCGAGGGCCCGAACCGTGCGATGAAAATAGATCGTCCGAAACAAATTGGCCCGAACTTCGATGAAGTTGATCAACGCCCGCAGGCCGTTTGCATGGATCGTCAGCCCGCTGGATGTGAAAAAAGTGTAGTGGAGCAGCCGGAACAGGTCGAAGGCTTTGACGTTGTAACCCGACATATAGGCGTCGCGCAGCACGAAATCCATGTTGTCGACGGTGTAGATGCCGCTGAACAGCGCCCGCAGCTTGACCAGCCAGTCGGGATGCCCCTCTTCGTCGGCCGCTTTGCCCGATGGTCGGCGGATCAACCAGCCGACCTGGGCGGGGTCGAGTTCTTCCAGCATGGCCAGTTTGCCGCGCGGGTTGCGACGAACGCGGCGCAGCAAATCGGCCAGCTCGCCGCCGATGATCGCGGCCCCCAAATCTTCGTGGGTCACGCCGAACTGGTCGAGATAGTGATCGTCGAAAAAATGCCCGAAGGGACCGTGCCCCACGTCGTGCAACAATCCCGCCATCCGCACCAGCGTCTCGACATAGCCCCGCGAAGGGACGTTTCGGCACGAGTCGCACAGCGAGTCATACCAGTGATCGATGGCCAGCGACGCCAGGTGCATGACCCCCAATACGTGCTGAAAGCGCGTATGCTCGGCCGAGGGAAAAACCCACCACGCCGTCTGCAACTGGTGAATCTGCCGCATCCGCTGCACCCAGGGATGGTCGATCACCTCCTGCTCTGACACCTCGCCCGCGGGCAGCCCCGAGCGGGATATGAACGGAATGTATCCGTGGATCGGATCGTGTGACAGACTCTCGGCGGTGAAATCGCGAACCATGCGCTCGTTGACCTACGACGCGACTACGATCGGCTTGTCGGCGATCGGTTCTTTGATCGGCTGGACGAAGTAGGTCCGCTTGTGCTTGGCGGCCAGCTCAACGGCCCGATTATCGGCAGCCTCGCGTTCGGCGTAGGGAAAGCGTCCCTCTTCTTTCATACTGGCGCTGAACACCCCCCACAGCATCCGCTTGCGGACGATGAGTTTGGTTTTCGAACGCTTGGGCTTCGGGGCCGCCTTTTTCTTGGGCTCTTTGGCCGCTTTGACCTTCTTTTTTTCGCTGCCGTCGGCACCCGTGCCGAGCTTCTCGGCCGCTTCAGCCTGCTCCCGCAATTCCCGCCGATTGATAGTTCGCTTGGCCATTGATCCTGTCTTGCTCCTCGCGGTTCGCTATGCCCTGAACAATTCCAGCGGCGACGCCCGGAATCTCGGCCGCCGCCACGCTTCTCATTACGGCTCGATGATAGCGATTGTCGACAAAAACGGCTACCATCATGCGTCGCGGGGAGGCGGCGTGGGGTCATTCGAAAACCGGACGCGAGACGTCAATAAAGAAAGAGAAAGCCTCGTCACCAGAATTCGTGGGTGAATTTTGGAGTGGGGAGGTCGGATAGGGTGTGATACAGGGCGATTTTTGCGATTTCCGGGGAACGAAAGCCATACGCTTTTCTCAGGGTCAGTTTTGCCTTGTTGTTGAAGCCTTCTACGG
>SIAF01000105.1 GCA_009691905.1 Planctomycetaceae bacterium
AGCAGAGGTTGAAGGTACCATTTTTCTTTCCGCAGGACTGAATTCCCCTTCTCCATCCGCGAGACCACGAATGCCCTACGAATCAAGCCACTTCGCTCACTCCCAACGCTAGAAACTCACAACCCTAGATCAGGAGGTCTGAGGCTGCTGTCATCGGTCGCACCGGGATCCTGCACGTCATTCATCTGCGAGCGGGACGTGCTGCAGCCCGGCAGGGCGATCGCGGCGATCGTCGCCAACACCATTGCGGTTTTGCAGAACCGAAACATGCGTCGTCCCAAAGGGGCGAATGGAATCGACCGCGGCGCAGCGCGGCATGTGAACTGTCGGGCGTTGCGGGAAGCGTCTGTTCGGCGAAATTCAACGTGGGCGTTCGCCATCGCCGAAAGTGATTGCTCTCCCTTTTTTCGGCAAATTGGGCAGGACTCATACAACCGATGTCGTCGTTTCAACCGGAATTCCTTGCCAAAACTGCGGCGGAACGCCGCCCATCGGGGGTTTGGGAAAACTGCGGCGACTGTTCGCGCCCGGTTCGGTGAAGGTCGGAAGTAAAGATCGGCAAGAGCGGCAGCGTGTGACGGGCGGTGCCGCCGCGCCGTAATCGAATCGACGGATTTCGCCTGCCCCCCGTCAACGACTGTGCTTATCGTGCAGTAAATCGCGTATACTGGCATCGTTATGGTTCGCGAAATGTCTTCCCCCGCTTTTGCCCCGCCGGTCGAAGCTCTGCAGGAGATCGACGATCTTCTGGAAGAGTTGACGCGCATCACGCGCTCGGCCCAGTCGCCGCAGGTGTTTCACAGGGAACTGCTCGATTGCGCGGTTCGGGCCTTGGGCGCATTGGCCGGCGCCTTCTGGATTTCGGAACCAGCCGACGGCTGGCGGCCCGAAGTGCGAGTCGATCAGACCGGGGGTTCGTTGTTCGAGGGATTGCAGGAAAGTTCTGCGCACGGGGTGCTGCTGCAAACGGTCGCCCGGGACCCTCACGCGCGATTGGTGCTGCCGGGGACGAACGATTCCGGCGACGGGACACCGGCGAACCCGACCGACCTGCTGCTGTTGCTGTGCCCGGTCTTGACGAGGCCCGAGGGGTCGCCGATCGGCGTGCTCGAGGTGGCCCAGCGCGGCGGCGCCTCGCCGGCGACGCAGCAGGGCTACCTGCGCTTTCTGTCCGCTTTGTGCGACCTGGCCGGCGATTATCACGAGCAGCAGCAGCTTCGAATCTGGCAGGATCGGGCCGGGCGGCTCGGCGTGGTCGAGCAGTTTGCCGAGCGCGCCCACGCTTCGCTCGATCGAGCGGCGACGGCGGCGGCGATTGCCAATGAAGGACGACGGCTGACACAGTCGGATCGGGTGAGCGTCGCCGAGTTTCGGCGCGGCAAATGCCGGCTGCTGGCGGTCAGCGGGCAGGAGCAGGTCGATCGGCGGGCGAATGTCGTCCGTCGCCTGGAAGATTTGACGCAGGCGGTCGTCGCGGCCGGTGAGCCGCTGTGGTACGGCGAGCAGTCGCCGCGTTTGCCGCCGCAGATTTCAGGTCCCTTGCAGAAATATCTCGACGAGTCGCATTCCCAGGCGTTGGCGATCATTCCCCTGCGCGCCGCACCGGCGAGCGATACCGCCGAAGCCTCCGACCCTGTCGGTGCGGTGATCGTCGAGCGTTTTTCCGGAGGCACGATTGACGAGGCGTTTCGCGAGCGGGTCGGCTCTGTGAGTCGACAGGGGGGGCGGGCGCTGGCGAATGCCATCGAACACGAGAGCCTGCCGTTCTTTCCGCTGCTGCGATCGTGGCAGAAGACGCGCTGGATGACGCAGGCGCGGCAGTTGCCGAAGACGCTTTTGGCGGTCGGCGCGATCGGCGCGGCGGCGGCCGCGCTGGCGTTGATTCCCGCCGACTTCACCATTTCGGGCCAGGGGGCCTTGCAGCCCCAGATTCGGCGCGAGGTGTTTGCCGGCAGCGATGGCCTGATTGCCGAGGTGCTCACCGATCACGGCCAGCCCTGCCGCAAGGGAGAGACGCTGGCTGTTTTGACTCGGTCGCAACTCGATTTCGAATCCAGTCGCGTCCAGGGCGAACTGCAAACGGCCGCGAAGCGACTGGCCGGCGTGGCCGCGGCCCGGCTCGACTCGCGTCCGCAGACGGCGATCGACCGCGAAAAATACAACCAACTGGCCGCCGAAGAGGAAGAGCTCAAGGAACTGCTCGTCAATCTCGAACAACAACAGGGGGTGCTGCGGCGACAGAAAGACGAACTGCTGGTCCGCAGCCCCATCGATGGGCAGGTGATCACCTGGAATGTCCGCGAGCTGTTGGAATCGCGACCGGTGCAGCGCGGGCAGGCGCTGTTGAGTGTCGCCGATCTTTCGGGACCGTGGGTGCTCGAGATTGAAGTTCCCGATGATCGCGTCGGTCACATTCTGGCGGCGCAGCGCGAGATCGGTCCGCCGCTCGACGTGTCGTTCATGCTGGCGACCGCCCCCGGCAGGACCTGCCACGGCACGATTGAAAAAGTCGCGATGACGACCAACCTCGACAAAGAGCAGCCGGCGCACGTGCTGATCACGGTCGCGTTCGACCGCGCCCAGGTGCCGCAGTTGCGGCCGGGTGCAACAGCGATTCCCCGCATCCATTGCGGCCGGCGCGCACTGGGATACGTCTGGTTTCACAGTGTCTGGGAGGCGGTGCAGAAATACGTGCTGTTTTAGCCCCTTTTTATATAGGTCAGGCTTTCGAGCCTGACGCGAACGGTTTGATTCGGCTGAGATCACCGGCAGTCCGTCAGCCTGGAAAGGCTGAACTACACGAGGCTATACCATGCGACCCTGGCGAATCGCGATCATTCTCGGACTGGCGGCGACCCTCGGTGCGGCGGACCGACCGGTTCAAAAGCCGGCGGCGCCGGCCGGGCCGCCGTCGGAAGACCTGTCGATCGATTCGGCTCTCGTCCGGGTGATTGAAGAGGTCGAAGTTCCGACACGCGTTGAAGGAGTGCTGATTGAGCTCAACGTTCGAGAAGGCCAGATGGTCGCCCGCGGCGAATTGCTCGCCAGAATCGAAGACACCGAACCCAGGCTGACTCTCCAGCGTTCGACGACTGAGTTCGAAATTGCCCGGCGACAGGCGAAGAACGGCCTGAAAATTCTCGCTGCGAAGAAGGCCTCGGACCTGGCTGCTTCCGAATTACGACGCGCCAAAGTGTCGCTCGAAAAGTCCAGTAAAAGCGTGGCCGACTCGGAGTTGGACCATCTTCAGTTTGCTGCCGAGAAAGCGCGGCTCGAAGTCGAACAAGCGACCGAAGATCAGAAAACCGCCGAGCTCACTGCCGAGCTCAAAGACAGCGAGCGGCAGTTGGCGCAAGCTGCCGTCGATCGCCGCCGCATTGCGGCCCCCCTCACGGGAATGGTGGTGCAGGTCTACCAGCATGCGGGCGAGTGGCTGGCGCCGGGCAAGTCGCTGTTGCGGGTGCTGCGCGTCGATCGACTGCGGGTCGAAGGCCTCGTCGCCGTCAAGAAGCTGTTGGGCGACCCGACGGGCCGCCGCGCCACGTTGCTCGTCGACTTGCCGGGCCGACCGGCGAGCGTATTTGAGGGAGTCGTTGTGTTCGTGAGTCCCGAGGTCAACCCAGTCAACGGTCAGGTGCAGGTCTGGGCCGAAGTCGAGAACCACGATTTGCTGCTGCGGCCCGGGTTGCAGGGAAAACTGACGATCCTTCCCGAACCCCCGCAAACGGCCAAGCGGGATACGCAAAGTAAGTGATCGGCTGAAGCGCGAAGAAATGAATTGCGGCGAGTCGGATTTGCCCGGCCGTGACTTTCAAGTTTTTCAATCGTCGGCAGTCATTCTTTTCCCCTGTAGCAGCTGGCCCAGCATGCAATCGGTTTCGCTGGTCACACCCCCTGCAGGTCGTCGGCTGACGCTCAGGCGCCGACGGGACTTGGTCGTTTCGCCGCAAACTGTTCGCGGCGAGACGGTGTGGGCCGTCAAAGACCCGGTGTCATTGCAGTATTTCCATTTTCGCGATGAGGAATACTGGATTCTCGAGCAACTCGACGGGACGGTCACGCTCTCTGAATTGCAGGGACGATTTGCCGAGCGGTTTGCTCCAAGCCGACTTGAGCAAACCGAGTTGCAGACCTTTCTGGGAACGTTGCACCAGTCGGGGTTGATTCTGGCCGATGCCCCCGGTCAGGGGGACGAACTTCTGCGTCGCGCTCGCGACCAGTCGCGTCGCGAATGGCGGCAGAGGCTGGCCAACCCGCTGGCGATCCGCTTCCGCGGATTCGATCCCGAGCGACTGCTCGAGCGTCTGGCTCCCCTGTACCGCGTGCCGTTTTCTCCCTGGTGTCTGGCCATCGCGGCGGCCTGGGTGCTCTCGGCGATCGTGCTGGTTGCGACCCGGTTCGATGTGCTGCAAACGCGGTTGCCGGCGCGGGAGGCCTTTTTCAGTCCCGGCAATCTGGTCTGGATCGGCATCGTGCTGGCGTTCACCAAGGTCCTGCACGAATTGGGACACGCCCTGACCCTCAAACAGTTCGGCGGAGAGTGCCACGAAATGGGGGTGATGCTGCTGGTCTTCACCCCCTGCCTGTATTGCAACGTCACCGATGCCTGGATGTTGCCGTCGAAATGGCAGCGGGCGATGGTGGGTGCCGCCGGAATCGTTGTTGAACTGCTGCTGGCGGCAACCTGCACGTATTTGTGGTGGTTCAGCGAGCCGGGGCTGTTCAACTCGCTGTGCCTGAACGTGATGTTCGTGTGCTCGGTCAGCACGCTGCTGATCAACGGGAATCCGCTGTTTCGCTACGACGGATACTTCGTGCTGGCCGACCTGACCGAGACTCCCAACCTCGCGCGGCAAGGGATGACCGCGTTCCGCGAGGCGCTCGCCCATTGGTTCCTGGGAATTGAACTCCCCCGCGACGAAGACCTGCCGCTGGGGCGCCGCGTCGTGTTGGCGGCCTATTGTCTGGCCTCGCTGGCCTATCGAATGGTCGTGCTGTTCGGCGTGCTGTGGTTTGTTTACAAGGCCTTGCAGCCGCACCGAATGGAAGTGTTTGCCGAACTGCTGGTCCTGGCGGTCGCCGGTGGATTCGTTGTTTCGCCGTTGTGGCAACTCGGTCGATTTCTCAGCAATCCTTACTGGAGGCGGAAGGTGAAGACGCGACGTGCGGTCGCCGGCGGTTTCGCGGTGTTGCTGATTGCGGCGACACTGCTGGCCATTCCCCTGCCCCATCGAGTCGTGGTTCCGGTCTTGCTACAACCGGCCGATGCGCGTCGCGTCTACGCCGCCGTCGGCGGCCGCCTCGCCGAGGGGGTTGCCGAAGGGGCCTCGGTTGCCGCCGGCCAGACGATCGCCGTTCTCGAAAACAGCGACCTGGCGTTAGAAATCGAAAAACTGCGCGGGCAGCGCGACCAGCAGCAACTCCGCGTGGCGAACCTGAAACGCCGCCAGGTTCAAGACCTGGCCGCCGCCGCCGAGTTGCCCCCCGCCGAAGAACTTCTCGCCGATTACAACCAGCGCCTGGAAGAGAAGTCGGTCGACGAGAAGCGGTTGACGATCGCCGCGCCGATTGCCGGGACCGTCCTCCCGCCGCGGCGGCACCAGCCACAACCGATCCCGGGCGCATTGCCTTCGTGGTCGGGCACGCCGCTCGACCCGCTCAACGCGGGGTGTACGCTGGAAGCCGGCACGCTCGTGTGCCAGATCGGCGACCCGACCCGCATGGAAGCGCTGCTCATCATCGATCAGGCCGATATTGAATTCGTCGCCCCCGGCCAGACGGTCGAGATTCTGCTGGATCAGTCGCCGGGAACGATCTTCAGCGGCACGATCAGCGAACTGGCCGAAATCGACCTGCAGGTCACCCCCCCCGAACTGGTCGCCGCCGGCGAAATGGCCGTCCGCACCGACCCTCACGGCCGCTCTCGCCCGTCGAGCACGTCATACCAGGCCCGCGTCCGGTTCGAATCCAATGCCGAACAACCGCTGCTGATCGGCGAATCAGGCCGCGCCAAAATCAGGGCGCAACGCCTGTCGCTGGGCCGGAGACTTCTCCGGGCACTGGGGCGGACGTTTGGGATTGAGTTGTTAAGGGGGTAGGGTGGCAGGACTATGCCAGCGACAGGCGACGACGAGAAGTGCGGTTCGGTTCCTCGTTGAGCGTTGGCCCTGGTAGAATTCCGGAATGAGAGAGCGACACAAGCCGACGATGGGACCGCGGATCTTCCCGATCCGGCTCTCGACTCAGCAGGACTTCAGGATCCTCCAACGGCTCCCGTTCTGCTATCTCTGCGGTGAGCCGCAAGCCCCTCATCACGGGGACGCAAATTGGCTGCGAGATCGCCTGCCACCAAAGGTCATCTTCGATAAGACGGATCGAACGCCGCCGCTGAAACTGCCATGTCATGAGACTTGCCGCAACAAGTCCGTACTCGATAGCGCCGCGAAAGTTCTGACGTCGATCTTCATGGGAGAGAAGAGCCAAGTCGAAAGCTTCGAGTCTGGTGCGAAGCCCGACCCGCCTGAAAAGGGGCTTCAGGCAACCGATTTATCGGAGCCCTTGCTCAAGCGCGAGATTATCCGGTGGATACGCGGATTTCACGCCGCCCTCTATCGTTCGTTTCTCGATTCGAACCTCGTGAATTGGACGGTGTACCTTCCGCTTCGAGTCGAACACAATTCAGATGTCCGCGCAAGAGCGCCTGACCTCCTGGGTCAACGGCGCGTATTTCTTGACTTGATTGAAAAGAATCGTTCCGTGCGGCGGCTCGATCAAATCGTGTGCTATAACGAGTATTGCACGTATGAGTGTGTCTGGGTCAGGCCGAATCGCGGTCGGTGGTTCTGCGTCTGGTCCGTTGACGTTTACGGATATTATCTTTGTGGAGCGGGCCAGGCTGAAATTCCGAGGGCCTGTGTCGGCACTTACGGACCATTCGAAATGACACCCGCGATTGCCATGCAGGAATCTCCATTCGACAGCTTGCTCGTCGATCGTCATCTGCTCGGCGCATTCGAATGAGACAAAGCGGGCGCATCTTTTCGTCCTCAATTTCATGATCGATACGTCTGCTTGCCCCACGACATTTTAAGCTGCGACGCGCACTTGCATATGCCGCCAAGTGCGGGGTTCTTGCCGGGCATCACCGAAAATTTATCTGGCGTACAGCAGACTTTGACCGACTCTCGGGCAATAATCCCGTCGCGGAATCAAGGATGTCTCGACGATGCGATCGAGACGCTAACCCCCGTTTGCAGATGCCATTTCTGAAAGGAATTCCATGCGACTTTCAAACAAAATCGGACTGGCGGCGGTTGCCCTCCTGGGAATGATCTCGATGTGGGCGTCCGGTGACGAGAAGGAAACGACACTCGACAAGGTTCCGGCCGTCGTTCGCAAGGCCGTTCAGGCCAAGTGGCCCAAGGCCAAAATCGAAGAAGTCTCCGTCGAAATCGAGGATGGCGTGGCGATTTACGAATTCGAACTCGAAGAGGGGGAAGGGAAGGCAGAACGCGAGTGGTCGGCGACGTTCAATGCCGACGGCAAGTTGCTGGAAACCGAAGAAGAAGTCTCTCTCGACCAGGTTCCCAAAGCTGTGGTCGACGCCCTGCAGAAGAAATATCCGGCCGTGAAAAAACCGAAGTTCGAAAAAGTCACCGCGGGAGATGAGGCCGGCTCGAAAGTCTATTTCGAGGTGAAAGTCGCTGTGGAAGTCAAACTGGATGCCGCCGGCCAGATCGTTGAAGAAGAACAGACCGACAGTGACGACGACGACGAATAAACGAGACTCAACTCGTAGTGTGGACTTTAGTCCACACGTGCTGCATAAAATCAGGAATGGACGAACGACGCATGGGGATTTTCCTGATGGTATTCGCGTTCGCAGCACGCCAGACTTTATTCCAACGGGCGGCTTGAGCGACACTGAGAGTTTGCCCCTCTCGGTGATGCTCGCCGCCCGTCTTTTTTTCGCTGCCATCAAAGCCAGCCGCGACTGATCTCATCACCAGCCAACGCGCGGTGCTGGTTGTCGAATTTATGTGATTACCCGGTTCGACATTCGTGGGCGTCCGCACGCATCACGCGGAGCGATGATGCCTACATTAAAGTAGTCCTCATCGCTCCGCGTGAGGAGTCTCGCGACGTTGTGATTTGATCACGGGTACTCGCGAAGCTCACGCTCTTTGGTCATCGGCAAAGGCTGAGGGCAGCAATGCTGATTGCCGTGAGAGGTGATACACTGCATCATGCGATTGTCGAGATCGCAGAATTCCTACCGCGGCAGAATCAAGCAAAGCGTCAGAGACTCTCCATGAAACACCTGAGTGCACTCGTCCTGTCCCTGGGAATGATTTGGATAGGGGAGAACCTGGCCGCGCCGGCTGCCGACGAGCCGACTGAGCGCGCCGTCGCGCCCAAAGATGTCGGGGTCCGCCCGTACGGCCTGTCCGCGCGGGTTCCCTGGACGACGTCGCGGTTTCGAGGAACGCCCGAACCGCCGGCTCCGTTTCGTGCCGAGCGGGCCTTCCCGAATCTTAGTTTCAAAAACCCGACCGTGTTGACCAACGCACCCGGCACTGACCGGCTGTTTGTTGCCGAGCAGACCGGGAAAGTGTATTCGATTCCGAACGATCCCGCGTGTCCTGCAGCCGACTTGTTTCTCGACCCGGCCGATCTGGTCGCGAAGTTGCGCGAGCGGGAAAAACAAGACGTCGATCTCGAAGCGATCTACGGGCTGACGTTTCATCCGCAATTCGTCGAGAACCGCTATTGCTACCTGTGCTATGTGGTGCGTTACAAAGACCAGCAGCGCGGCACGCATCCCGACGGCACGCGGGTCGTGCGGTTGAAGGTCACAGCAACCGATCCCCCTCGTTGCGAACCGGCGAGTGAGCAGCTCGTGATCAGTTGGCTGCAAGGGGGACACAACGGCGGGTGCCTGAAGTTCGGACCCGATCGCTGCCTGTATATTTCCACTGGCGACGGCGCCGGGCCGGCCCCGCCCGACATGCTCAATGCCGGGCAGGATGTGAGCAATTTGCTCTCGGCGATTTTGAGGATCGACGTCGATCATCCGCAGAGCGGTCGCAACTACACGATTCCGGCCGACAATCCGTTTGTGTCGCTGGAGGGTGCTCGGGGCGAGATCTGGGCCTACGGTTTGCGGAATCCCTGGAAGATGAGCTTCGACCGAAAGTCGGGCGATCTGTGGGTCGGTGACGTCGGCTGGGAACTGTGGGAGATGGTGTATCGAGTCCACAAGGGGGACAATTTCGGCTGGAGCCTGTACGAAGGTCCGCAGCCGGTTTACACCGAGCGGAAGCGCGGCCCGACGCCGATTGTTCCGCCGACGGTCGAGATTCCTCACACCGAAGGGGTTTCGGTCACCGGGGGGTTTGTCTACCGCGGAAAGAAATTTCCCGAGTTGCTCGGATCGTACGTATTCGGCGATTGGGAAACCCGACGGATCTGGGGCGTGACGGTTGACGGGACGGAAGTTGGGCCTCGGCGCGAGTTGATGGATCCGTCGGTGCGGGTCGTCGATTTCGCCGAAGACAACTCGGGCGAACTGGCCCTGCTCGATTACGACGCGGGGACGATTCACACTTTCGCACGCAACCCGCCCCCGCCGCCGCAGCCCCCCTTCCCTCGCAAATTGAGCCAGACGGGGCTGTTCGAATCGGTCGCAGCCGAGCGTGTCGCGCCGGGGGTCGTGCCGTTTACAGTCAATGCCCCGCTGTGGTCTGACCAGGCGATTGCCGAGCGCTATGTGGCGGTGCCGGACGACGGCACGATTCGGTTTCACGGCCAGCCGAAACCGATTCCCGGTTCGATGTTCACGCGCAGAATGGATTTTCCGACCGACACCGTACTGGTGAAAACGCTGTCGCTGGAAATGGAACGGGCGAAGCGCGACAGCCGGCGGCCGATCGAAACGCAGGTGCTGCATTTCGACGGACGCGACTGGCGCGGTTACACGTACGAGTGGAATGCCGACAAGACCGATGCCGAACTGGTCGAGGCGGCAGGCAAGACAAAAACCGTGACGATCGGCGATCCCGAGGCGGACGGCGGACGGCGTCAGCAAACCTGGAAGTTCGCGTCGCGCACCGAATGCCTGCGCTGTCACAATCCGTGGGCCGAAAACACGCTGGCGTTCAATATCGCGCAACTCAACCGCGATCACGATTACGGCGGATTGATCGACAACCAGTTGCGTGCGTTCCAGCACGTGCGCCTATTGCAAATCGACGAAACCGGCAAGGCTGCCGACGGTGAATTGAGCCAACCTGGTTCGGAGAAAGCTCCGCACGATCTGCCCCGAATCGCCGACCCGTTCGACGCCTCCGCCGATCTGGCCGCGCGGGGCCGGGCGTATCTGCATGCCAATTGTGCGCACTGCCATCGCGACGGCGGCGGTGGCTCGGCGTACGTGCATTTGCAATACGAACTGCCTCTGGCCGAGACGAAGTCGATCGGGATCCGGCCCGCACAGGGAACCTTCGGGATCCACGACGCGCGGATCATCGCGCCGGGCGATCCGTATCGCTCGGTGTTGTACTTTCGGATGGCCAAGCTCGGCGCCGGGCATATGCCGCACGTCGGGGCGTCGATGATCGATGCACAGGGGTTGGAACTTGTTCACGCCTGGATTCGCAGTCTCGAGTCTCATCCCGACGAAACCCGGCCGGACGAGCCACAGGCAACGCTTACAAAAGTGGCAGCACTTGACGACAAACAGCCTCTCGCCGAACGCAAGGCGAAACTCGACGAACTGCTCGCAACCCCCGGCCGTGCCGCCATGCTGGCGCGGGCCGTGCAGCAGCGTCAGGTTTCGGAATCGGTGCGTGCGACCCTCGTCGCGGCGGCGATCGAGCATGCCGATGCGGCCGTGCGCGATTTGTTCGAGCCGTTCATTCCTGAAGAGCAACGGGTCAAGCGGCTGGGAGAGGTGATTCGACCGGCGGACATTCTGAAGCTGGCGGGAGACGCAGCACAGGGCCGGCAGCTCTTTCACAAAACGGCCGGAATCAACTGCAAAAGCTGTCACCGCATTGCCGGCGATGGAACTGAGATTGGTCCCGACCTGAGCCGAATCGGGATGAAATACGATCGCGCCAAGCTGCTCGAAAACATTATCGAGCCCTCAAGAAACATTGAGCCGCAGTACGTGACCTGGATCGTCGAGACCACCGCCGGCAAGGTGCTGACTGGAATATTGGTGCAGAAGGACGACAGCGGAATCGTGATCAGGGACGTGCAGAATCAGCAACTTCGGATTCCCGCCGACGAAGTCGAAAGTTCGTCCACACAGCAGAAATCGCTGATGCCCGATTTGCTGATCCGCGACCTGACGGCGCAACAGGTGGCCGATTTGCTGGCCTATCTCGAGGGGTTAAAGTAGGTCAGATTTTCCGGGCTGACGGATTCGCGGCAATTTCAGCGGAATCGATCATTCGCGTCAGGCTCGAAACCTCAAGGAACCAGTAGACTCAAGCAGGTCGCGCCTCCCTCTGCCTTGCCGAATTCGCTCAGTTCAACGGACCGAAGTTCGAAGCCGAGCCGCCGGATCAAGGCAGCCGACTGCAAATGCTCGGCTGCGATGCAGACGATGTCGCCGATCAAAGCGACGTTCGCGCCGAACGGTTCGTCGGGCGGGATCGCGATCAGCTCGTAACCACACAAGGCGCTCACATCGAGCCACTGCGGATTGACCAGCAATCGTCCATCGGGCAGTGCCGTGCAGGCCGTTTTGAGGTGCAGCGACTCATTGACGGGTACGGTGCGAACGTCGTATCCGAAGCGGCCGGCGAGCCGCGCCAGTTGATCGACGCCGGCGCGGTTGGTGCGTGTCGACAGGCCCGCCAGCAGCGTCCGGCCGATACGCAGCACGTCGCCCCCTTCCAGCGTCGCCGGGGCTTCGATGCGATGCAGTTGTCGATATTGACCGAGCACAGGCTCGATGGCGGCGGGCTCGTTACGACGCGAGGCCGCCCCCGGCCGCGCGAGAATGGCCAGTTCGTCAAGCACGACCGCTGTATCTTCAATGAACACGCCATCGGGTTGATCGCGGTTGACGTCGAGCTGTCGCACGACGGCCCCGCAATCGGCGAGCATCCGACAGTAGGCGGCGTGCTGCTGCAGCGCACGGTCGTAGTCGATCGCGTCCCGCGCGACGAACGTCAATTGACATTCTTCCAGTCGGGGAGACGGGGCGTGTGTCAGGGCAAACATGATCGAATGATCCGCCTCTACTGCGACACCTTGAGAAGCCCCAGGCGACGCAATAGTTCATTCCGGGTCGATTCGGTCCCGACGAACAGCGCTCCGGGATTCGTTCGGCACGCAAAAATCTCGTCATAGATCACGGCGGCGTCCTGCAGGTTGAGACCGAACCCGGCCAGATACTGCAGTCGCAAATTGCGATCGAGATTGAGGTCGGCGTCCTTCAGCCACTCCTTCAAATCCGAAGCCTGGCCGGCGTACGTTCCCAACAGATCGAAGATCGAACCAAACCCGACCTGGAAAAGCGATTGGGCCACCAATTCGTGGTCGTCGCGGCTCGTCCGCACGATCAAGTCGTCGATATCGACCGGCAAGGGATCGTTGGACGCCAGCACGACCACGTCGTAACCCCGCCCCGAGACGTCGTTGCTCCAGATCGTTGCATTCGGAAAAACGACAAACAGTGTGGCAAGCTCGCTCTTCACGGCTGCGGAAGTGCTCTCGTAAAGCGGGATCCATTGCGTCAGCACCCCACCGGGGTTGAGGTGCTCGCGGCACAACTCGAAGTATTCCTGCGTGTACAGCGTGGCAGCCCCCTTGACCCAGGGATGAATCGGGTCGGAGGTGATGACGTCGAACTTTTCCCGCGTCGTCAAAATGAAGTGTCGCGCGTCGTCGTAGACGACCTCGACCCGGGGGTCGTCCAGCACGTGGTGGTTTTCAGAAACGAAATGCGGGACGACCTGTTGGGGAATCAGCGGTTCGATTTCGCAGATGACGATCCGCTCGACTTCGGGATGCACGACGAACGATCCGGCGGTCACTCCGGCGCCGCAACCGACGACCAGCACCGTTTTGGGATGCGGACGCAGCAACGCCGGGATGTGGCCGAGCATGCGTTGCAATCGCATATCCTGCGGTTCGCTCGAGGCTTCGACCTTGCCGCTGACGTGAAAATTGCGGGTCCCGTTTTGGAGCCGCGTGACGGCGACCGACGAGTTCATTCCCTCCCCCTGAAACAGAATCTGCGGCATGTCCTTCTGCAGGGCCGCGTACCGTCCATAGGCGATCAAATCGCCGGGAATCGGGGGAATCGACCAAGTCATCGCGGCGACGAGGGAAATGGCGGCGACGAGGGACAGCCCGCCCGGTATCGTCCGGGATACATTGAAGCGCCCCTGGCCTTGATCCTGATCAACTGGAGGAACCAGAACAAGCGGCGCCAACGCCAGGAGGGCGGCAACACCCGAAAGCACGATCAGTGTCTGCTGACAGTGCTGCGTTCCAACCCAGGGCACCAGCGAAACACTGAAGCCGATCGCACCAACAATGGCCCCCAGTGTGTTGGCGGCATACACCCGGCCGACAAGCTGCCCTGCGTCTGATCCCCGCGCGGCGACCGCCGCCAGTGCGAGGGGAAAACTGGCGCCCCACAAGCAGGCCGCCGGAACGACCACCCATGCCGCGCGGAGCAGGTCGAGTTGCAATTGATCCCAGGGATTTCTCGCCAGCGCGGGGTTGATCGGCCAGTACGGCAGCGAACTGGAAAGCTGCCAGGCCGCCCAGCCGACGGCAGCCGCCAGCAGCAATTGGCATAGCCCCAAGGCGAGTCGTGGACGAACGGCCCGTGCCGCCCATAACGAACCCAGGCTGCTGCCGATTCCCAACCCGACCAGAAACGCCGCCAGAATGATCGAAAACGTGTACACCGTGCCGCCCAGAAGCAGCGACAAGAGCCGCGTCCAGATAACCTCGGCACCCAAGGCGCATGCCCCGGAGAGGGCAATGACCAGATAGACGATGCCGCTGCCCGCTGCCAGAGCGCTACGGCTGTTTTGAAGCTCGGGCGTCGGCGGTCGATGCGGGGCGCGCGCCGCCAGCGCAAACCCAATGACCGCCACTGTCAGGTTGATCGCGACGGCGACGCTCGTGGCGATCACCAGATCGTGGACGCGCAACAGATAGAACCCCGCCGCTAGACATCCCAGAACGGCACCGGCGATGTTCCCGCCGTACAGCCATCCCAGCGACGCGACCCCTTCCCGAGTCGTTTCCATCCACCGGGCGACCGCCGGCAATGTAGCCCCCATCAAGATCGTCGGAGGCAAAAGACAGATGGCCGCAATGACGCTTCGCCAAACAATCCCGGCCGGACCGCTGCCGACATGGGCGGCATACAAACCGGAGACATGCGGCATACCATACAGGACAGCAAGGCCGCAAAGCCCGATGCCGATCTCCAACAGCGCGTAGACGCGCAGCGGGTGCCGCTGCGCCGGAATGCACTTCGAGAGTGCGAGGCTCCCCAGGCACATCCCACCCATGAATGTCCCCAGCAAAACCCCCATCGAAACGGCCGACGACCCGATCACCAGTTGCAACAACTGGAACCAGACGATCTCGTAAATCAGTGCCGCACAGCCGCTGCCCACGAACAGCAGCAGCAGCCACGGCAAAAAGCGACCGGCGGCGCCTGCTTTTCCGGCAGTGGGGCGCCCGGCAGTGAGCGGTGTCGAGTGGCTCATGCTGCAACGACTGCCTGGTGCGGCGGATTCTGCCCGCCGGCAATTTGGAGTTTTGCCCGGCAGCAGTCTGGCACGGCCCCCGTGATTCGGCAAGCCAATGTGCCCCGGCTAGAGCGCCAGAAACACGAGGCCGGTGGTGACACCCCCAATGAACAGGGCCGCTTCAGGTCTCCACGGCAGGCGATAGCAACGGTACGGGACGCAGTTGCCAGGACGATCGTAGCCGAGCGTGTACACACAGTCGCAAGGAGGTTGCGCGATCAAATTATACGGCAACAATGCCGCGTCGGCACAGAACTTCACGCTCGATACCAGAGTCTGGCCGATGCCGTAATTGTATCCGTAACGTTCGAGGTTCAGATCCTGAAACCACAGCGGATGATGGGCGATTCCCGGATTGTTCCAGGCGATGCTCGAGTTGTACCATCCGCGGGCCATTCCGTACCCATGGTAGTACGAAGGCGCACGTTCGAATCGTCGGGTCGCATAGTCGGTGGGCATATCTCCCTTTGAGGGTGTGATCCGCGCCCGCAACTGCCCGATCCCCTTGCGCTCTTCAACCGTTTCTTCTTCATCCGGCGAGAGTCGCGGAAGGCCCTGACGATCAGCCGACTCCGGAGCTGGTTCTTCCTCTAAAATCGGGATGGCGGCCGGATCGTCGCCTGACCCTTCGTCGATCACGCCAGGGGAAGGCTCGGCGTCAGGCTGCGTGTGCAGCGCGACGACCTGAGCCGGCCGAGCTTTGGCCGCAGGTGAGGCTCGGCGCGAAACAGCAGGGTCGTCGAACGTACCGACGGTTGGCGATCGAGTCGCAGCCTGTGAGGCGGCGACTCGCGCGTGGGCGGCAGCGGCTTGTAAGTTGTCGAGTGCCCGGGCCGCCGCCGATCGTACGCGAAGGTTGCGGTCGGTGAGTGCCGCAGTCAGTTCGCGCTCGGCCCGCTTTCGCGAGAGCAGCGAGACATGCCCCAGCGACAGTACCCCGAGATATCGCCGATCGCTGTCGCCGCTGTGCGTTGCGTCGGTCATGATTTGAATCGGGTGTCGACCGCGGGGGTCGATGCGGCTGATGGCGATCGCCACGTGCAGACGCACCAGCGGATCGCTCGTTTCCATCAGATCGTAAAGAGCCGGCAGGGCATCGGCGGCCGATTCGCCCATTCTTGCCAATCCCGATGTTGCCAGCGTGGTCACGTTCGGGTGCAGAGTTCCGAGCAGGTCGATCAACACGGGAAGCACTTGCCCGGTTTGCGGGTCGATTTGCCACAGCGCTTGGGCGGCATAGGCGCGGACGACCGGGTCGTTGTCATCCACCGCGATTTGCAACGCCGTTTGCGCCGGATGGGCGACCGAGCCTCGCTCGGCCAGGCGCAGCGCGGCTTGCCGACGGACCAAAATGCTTGAATCAGAGAGACTGTCGATCCACCGGAACAATTCGTGAATCGGCAATTCCCCGCCATGCTCGTCATCGGCCGCTGGACTCGCCGGTCGGGCAGCCTGCCAATTTTCGAGCGACAGGGCCGCGGCTGAGGCGACGCGCAAATCGTCATCGGCCAGGGCCGCCAGGAGTGCTCCGCAGGCGGGTTCGCGAAATGTCTCGCCGGTATTGATCAGCGCACAGGCGGCAAAATACCGCAGATCGGGTGACGGGTCTCGAACGGCGCGAATCAGAACCGTATGTGCCGCCGAGTTGCTCGAATCGATTTTCACGATCGCCTCGGCCGCATGCATTCGCAACAGCGAATCGGGTTCGGTCATTCGGGCACGCAAGGCCGGCAGGGCTTTGGCCGCGGCCGGGCCGATCTCGCCGGTCAGAAAGGACGCCAAAGCGCAAACCGGCGGTTCGTCGGGTCGCAGCAATTCGATCAAAGTCGCCACGGCGACGTCGGTGTGCTGACCCGTCAGCCAGACGGCGCGCGCGGCATGGATGCGAACGAATCGGTCGTCATCGCCCAGCAGCCGCCCGATGTGAGGAAGCAGCCTCTCGGCGGGAAGCTGCGCGTCGGTGAGCTGCAGCAAGGCTTCGCGCCGCCGCGCGGCGGATTTGTGCCGCAATTGCGACAACAGCGAGTCGATCTGAGCAGCGGTCTGTGCAGCGGTCTGTGCCGATCGCGACGGGGTGCTTTCGGTTCGGGCCGGCCGGGCGGTGCCGACCAGACCGATTGCCAATGCGAGGGGAACGAGAAACCGTCTGTGCCGGGGCTGTTGCCGTCGGTGGCTGATCTTAAGGCGGCTGAAAAACCCGTTCATCGTTCCCTCAGACTGCAGCAAAGTGCGGTGACTACGGTCATTGTAAATCGGGACGTGGCCGAGAATCGCTGTATCCATTTCGTCGGGCTTCGCACGGAGTATTCAATAGATTGGATTCAATCGGTGCGATCTGCGCAGTCGTCAAACTCGGCCAGGTGCCCGACGGAAGGTGGTCCCAGAGCAATCCTTTCCAACGAAATTACAACAGCGTGACGGACTGGCGGGATCCCGGAAGCGAGCGTCAGGCATCAATCGTAAACATTCGTCCAACCCGTTGTCCGAAGCAATGGACGGACGGTCTCCGGCCGTTTCGGTGGGGAAGATCTGGCAGGACAAAAGAGAGGATGACGCGTGTTGGGGCCTTGTTAGGAACTGTCGGTCGGTTCGAGAGCCAAGTCCCG
>SIAF01000106.1 GCA_009691905.1 Planctomycetaceae bacterium
AGTCGAGGCTCTATTGCAACTGTCGGCTGACCTGCTGTCCGACTCCCGTCCACTGGATACGTTCTGGAGCCGCCGTGCTGCCCGAATGACCGGCTACCGCACGTACTCCCGTTCAGTCACGTAATTCACAAAGCGCGTCGCGCACCCCGGTCCGCCGATGACCCTCTTGCAGCGTCGCTTGATTCCGCCTCCCGCCCCGGTCAGAATGAGGGAGTCGCGGCGAGGCCGGGAAGCCTCGGCCGGCCTCTCGCGGCAATTCTGCAGGACGCGAGGCAATTCGGCGGCAACCAAGGCAGCGGGCCAGAGTTTCCAGACGGGGGTTCCAGACGGGGCGGGATCTGTGCCCACGATCGGCGATGAGGTTTGCAGCGCGTTTCTTTCCAAAACAATTCAGTCGAGTTTCGAGGCGGGACAATGAAATTACTGGACGGACAAACGATTGGCATCGATCTGGGCACCACCTATTCGGCACTGGCCCAGCTCAACGCCGAGGGGCAGCCGATTTCGATTCCGAATTCCGACGGCCATACGACGACACCCTCGATCGTGCTCTTGGGCGAACAGGGTCACGTCATCGTCGGTCCCTCGCCCGAGCGCGTTTCGGTCGAGCCCCCCGGCAACATCGTTGAAGCCATCAAGCGGCAGATGGGCAGCAAGACCTGGTTCAAAGAGTACCAGGGCAAACGCCTGACGCCCGAGTTCGTCTCGGCGCTGATTCTCAAGAAACTCAAGCAGGACTGCGAACGTACGATCGGCCCGATCGCAAATGCCGTCATTACCGTCCCCTACTATTTCAATGACCTGCGTCGCAAAGCGACGCAGGATGCCGGACGCATCGCGGGACTGAACGTTATCGACATTATCAACGAGCCGACCGCGGCCACGCTGGCCTACGCCTGGATGCGCGGCGAACTGGGTCGCACTGAGCGCCGCGACGAAGAAAAGACGATCATGGTTTACGACCTGGGCGGTGGTACGTTCGACGTGACAGTCGTCAGTTATACGCCGACGCACTTCCGCGTGCTGGCCACCGACGGCGACGTGATGCTGGGGGGGATCGACTGGACCAATCGCATCGTCGAGCATCTGGCCGAACAGTTCCGCCGCAAGCACGGCGCCGACCCGCTTTCGAACCCCGAGACGCGGCTGGTCACGACGCAGGATTGCGAAAACGCCAAGCGCAAGCTGAGCAAGACGGCCCAGACGCCGGTCGAGCTGTATTACGAAGGCAAGTCGCTGACGGTCGCCGTGACGCGCGGCGACTTCGAGCGCATGACCAACGACTTGTTGCAGCGAACCTGCGACACGACCGAACTGGTGCTGCAGCAGTCGGGTATCGAACTCGGCAAGCTCGACGAAGTCGTGCTCGTGGGCGGGTCGACCCACATGCCCGCCGTGTTCAACATGCTCAAGGAGATCACCGGGCATACACCGTCGCGAGAACTCGACCCCGACGAGGCGGTGGCGCAGGGGGCGGCGATCCATGCTGCGATTCTCGAAGCCAAGGAAACCGGCGGCTCCAGCCGCATGGCCCAGGCCGTGATCAAACGCCTGCGGTCGGTGACAGCATCCGACGTCAACTCGCATTCACTGGGAGTCGAAATCACCGACACCAAAGACCGCCGACTGAAATCGAACCACATCATGATCCCGCGCAACACGACGATTCCCTACACCGTCAGCCAGCGGTTCACGACCAACGTCCCCAACCAGCAGCGAATTCGGGTGCGGTTGTTGCAAGGCGAGGTTCCCGATGTCACTGCCTGCGCGATCATCGGCGACTTTACGATCAGCGATCTGCCCGCCAATTTACCCGCGGGATCGCCCGTTGAGTTGACCTACAGCTATGAAGCCGACGGGCGAATTCGTGCCGAGGCGAAAGAACTGACCGGCGGTCGGCGGGCGACGACCGAGATCGTTCGGGACGGCGGCGTATCTGACGCCGGGCTCGATGCCTTCCAGGCGCTGGCCCGCGAATACCAGGTGGATTAGCATTTTTTGGACTCTCGTGCCGGAGGCGCCGCGTGGCCATCGACGTTTACAAGGAATGGCTGGGGATTCCCGAAGCGCCGCGTCCCCCCGATCATTACGAGTTGCTGCGGCTGGTGAAGTTCGAAGATGGCGTCGAGAAGATTCGCGGCAACTACAAGAAGCTGAACACGCACGTCCGCCGCTACGCCACGGGGCAGTACCTCGAAGAATCGCAGGCATTGCTCAACGAACTGGCCAAGGTCATGCTGTGCCTGACCGACCTCGAGCGCAAGCGCGAGTACGACATCGAACTTGGCCGCGTCTTCGACGAAGTGGAGACCGGCCCGCGCACGATGGATGTGATCTTGCTCGAACAGGGGCACATCAGTTCGGCCCAGGCCCAGGAGGCCCGCGACCATGCCGACCGCGCCGGGCTCGAACTGCGCGATGCGTTCGTGCAGCTCAAGATCGTCGATCCCGATCTGGCGGCGCAGGCCCTGGCTCAGGAGTTGGGGCTGTCGTATGTCGAGCTCGGCGACCTTCTGCCCGAAGATGAGGTGCTCGATCGGGTTCCCCGCAAGACGGTTAAACAACACTCGATTCTCCCGCTGTTCATCGACCAGGGGATGCTGCTGGTGGCGTGCGTTCACCTGATCGACCACGAACTGGAAGAAGAACTGCGGCTGCAATTCGGGGTGCCGGTTCGCAATGTGCTCGCCTCACCGATGGCCATCAACCAGGCGATTGCCAAGTACTATGCCCCTGGCGTGCGAAACAATTCATCGGCCGAAGTCGCAGTCACGCCGGAAAAGGGAAAGGGCAAACCGGCCGCGAAAAAAGAGCCGCCCAACCAGGAAAAGCGCGAGCGACGCACGAGCGTGAAATCGCCCGATGAGATTCGCGAGCAGCGGTTCAAGGGAATCATCGCCATCAATTTCAGTTTCTTGGTGGTTTACTTTCTCGACTGGTTGGTGATTACCCCGAACGTGTTCTTTGACAAGTGGACGTTCCTGCTGATCCTTGTGATTCCCGGCTCGGTTGGGCTGATCTCGTGGCAATTGTTTTTCAAGAAGTGAATCGTGCGGCAGTGCCCCTCGTTCCCACGCTCTGCGTGGGGACGCACGTTCCGACGCTCCGCGTCGTGATCGGCACGCACGACGAACCACGTCGGGTTGCCACCACTCCCTCTGACGACGCGGAGCGTCGTAAAGCGCGTTCCCACGCAGAGCGTGGGAACGAGAAAAGTTAAGCGATCAGCGATCGAAGCCAGTCCGGAATGGGTTCCTGAAGCTGCCGCGGCTTCCCGTGATCGAAGACGGCGACCTGACGATAAGGGACATGCAAGTCGCTGTTGTCGTAAACCAGGACGTGCGGCAAACGCACAATCGCTTCCCTGAGATTGTCGAGCGTTCGCGGAAACCGTGACCGCAGCTTCTCGTCGGGTACGTCATGCCCCCCCTGCGAGACCCGCATGGCCACGCGCTCTGACGATTGGCGCGCGCTGGAAAGGCCGATGTAACATAAGACGACTTCGTAGCCGCACCGCGCTGTCTCTTCCAGGAACGCGAGCTTATCCCCCACCGGATCGGAGAAAACGGTCTCAAAGACGAAGCTTTCCCTGCGCTGGACCAGGGCTTGCCTCAAGCTGGCTGCCAGACGAGCCGCCGCATAGGGAGCAGTCGCCAGTTCGTCGGCCAGGACGTCGGCATTCACGAACCGGAGGCCGGCGGATGCCAGGTGAGCGTAAAAGAAGGTCGTCTTCCCGGCTCCATTCGGACCGGCAATCGCCACAATGATCGGGCGCCGATCCAACTCGGCGAAGTCGATCATTCGACCGCCTGAAACTCACGATCGACGAACCTTCCCAAGGTTCGCGTTCCATCCTCCGTCACACGCAACAGCAGGCCCGGCGCTTCGGGAGCCGGCTCGTAGTGAGGAAACGGTCTCGAATCGAGGTATGCCGAAACACGTCGCCGACCAGCGCTCGAATCAACCGCAGCCAGACATTGGGACAGCGGCACTGCGGCACCGGCCCGTCGCAGGGCCAGAACGTGGGCGCCTTCGAGCAACGGTTCGATCGCCCGGCCCAGTTGGGCCCAGAATTCAATCTGCCCGGCAATCGAACGCTCGGCAATTTCAGCGATTAGCCGGGCATCCAGGATGAGTTCGTCGGAGATTTTGACAGGTTGACTCATGCTTCAATGGTAGCATCTTGCTACCCGCTTGGCAAATGGGATTTTGCCATTGCGATATTGGCAATTCCGTCAGCCACAGCAGGAGCTTGCGACAGAAAATGGGTCTGCCCATCTTTTGGGATTTGAATTGCGAGAATGTCGGAATCGTTGCTCAATCCGCAAGCTGCTTCTTGATCGCAGCTTCCTGTTGCGCCTTATCGGCGGCAGCCTTTTCGGCGGGCTTCATGGCCTTCAGTTCAATGGTCACCTTTTTGAGCGTGCCGGTAAACTTGTTCTCACCGGCCTTGTAGTCGTCGCTCACCGGTGTGCCGCCATCTTCTCCGACATCAGCCGTGTCGTCGAGTGAGAAGGCATTCGGTTGGGTTTTCGCGATTCGTCCGTCGGCCACCTCCTTGTCGTTGACGTAGATCGTCCCCAGGCCCCCCTTGCCTGGGCCACCCCCGTCATAGGCGAACTCGAAGCGGATGGTCGCCTTGCCGGCGGGGACCGCCTGGGTCGCCTTGATGGAAAACTGCTGCAATCCCAGGAAGTTGTAGCGGTAACTCGGCTTGCCCTCGTTGAGGTACAGGCTCCAGCCGCCAAACAGCCCTCCCTGAGCCAAGAGCACACCGTTCGCCCCTCCCGGCGGAACCTCAACGTCGGCGGTGATGGAGAGGGACGTATTCTTGACATTGATGAAGGCGTTCTCTGACATGCGCATGCCGGGGTAGACCGTCAGCGAGCGGCGTCCCGCCATCAGGTCGGGTCGACCGGCTGCGGCTGCGTCAAAGCGCTCAATGGTCCGGTCGTCAATGGGAAGTACCCGGTACCTGGTCGCTTCCTGCATGAAAAGCTGCTGCAACTGCTTGAGTTTGGCGGGATTTTTTGCGGCCAGATCGGTCACCAGACTGAAGTCGGCCCGCGTATCGTAAAGTTCCCAGGTGTCGTCGAGCAGTGCGGCCCGCGGCTTCGGCTCCCAGGGGGCCTTGTGAATTGTGCCGGCGAACCAGCCGTCGTCATAGATGGCCCGATTGCCGGCGATTTCGAAATACTGGGTATTGTGCCTGCTTTTCGCCCTGGCGTCATCGAAGGTGTAAACCATGCTCACCCCTTCGATGGGCGATTGGACCGTCCCGTTGACGCTTTTGGGTTCGGGCAGGCCCGCCGCTTCCAGCACGGTCGGCGCCACGTCGATGACGTGATGCCACTGGGAACGAACCTCGTTTTTCGCTTTGATGCGCTGAGGCCAATGGATGACCATCCCGTTGCGGGTGCCGCCGAAGTTCGAGGCCACTTGCTTCGTCCAGGTGAACGGCGTGTCACCGGCGACCGCCCAGCCGGCCGACATGTGATTGAACGTCGTCGGGCCGCCGAGCTCGTCGTAGCGCTTCAGAATATCCGGGACGGTTTCTTCGACGCCGTTGAAATAAGTCATCTCGTTGAACATGCCGTTCATGCCCCCTTCGGCGCTCGTCCCGTTGTCGCCGACGAGATAGAACACCAGCGTGTTGTCGAGTTGACCCATGTCGCGAACGGCGTCAACCAGCCGGCCGATTTCGGTATCG
This sequence comes from Planctomycetaceae bacterium, assembly GCA_009691905.1. Lineage (GTDB taxonomy): Bacteria > Planctomycetota > Planctomycetia > Planctomycetales > Planctomycetaceae > SIAF01. The sequence goes on from SIAF01000106.1 coordinate 5,711, forward strand.
GCGTACTCGCCAAACCCGGCGTAGATTTCCATCTGCCGGGCAAAGAGCTGTTTCTCATCGGCTGAGAGCTTGTCCCAGTCCTTGATCGCTTCGGGCTTGGGTGCCAGTTTCGTGCCGGGAGGCACCACACCCAGCTCGATTTGCCGGGCGAGCGTCTCGTCGCGCATCGTGTCCCAGCCGCTGTCGAACCGACCTTTGTATTTGGCGATCCACTCTTTGGGCACGTGGTGCGGCGCATGCGTCGCCCCCGGTGCGAAGTAGATGAAAAACGGCTTATCGGGCGTCAGCGCTTTCTGGGATTGCATCCACTTGATCGACTGGTTGGTCATGTCGGTCATGAAGTGGTAATCGGGTGTTTTGTGCAGCTCGATCTGGGTCAGGTCTTCGTAGAGCAACGGATCCCATTGGTTCGTTTCGCCGCCGACGAAGCCGTAGAACTTGTCGAAGCCCGAACGGGTCGGCCAGCGGCTTGTGGGGCCGGAAGGGCTCACCTCCCAGGCCGCCGTCTCGTGGTTCTTGCCGAAAAAGCTGGTGCTGTAGCCATTGAGCCGAAGCATTTCGGCAAGCGGCGCCACATGATTTGGGCGTTGTCCCGTGTTACCAGGGAATGCGGTGGCGACTTCGGTGATACCCCCCATATTGTTCATGTGGTGGTTGCGGCCCGACAGCAAAGCCGTACGAGTCGGCGAGCACAGCGCCGTCGTGTGAAAGTGGTTGTAGCGAAGCCCCTGCCGGGCGAGCTCATCGACGGTCGGCATGTGAATCGGCCCGCCGAAGGCGCTGGACATGCCAAACCCCATATCGTCGATCAGCACCAGCAGCACGTTGGGGGCGTCGGCCGGCGCCTTGACTTCGAAGCGCGGCGGGGCCTTCGCGTTTCGAGCGTCCAGCACGGTGGAGCGCGGGAAGTCCGGCTCGGGAATGGGAAGGACCGTGCGGTCGATCTTGAAAGGGGCCGGCTTTTGTTCGTCGACTCCCGGGAATGCGACCATCGGCCCGCTGGCAGCGACAAAGCCGAGCAACGCGCCCAGCGCGAGTGTCGTCAGGGGCAAAGTTTGCGATTGCCATTTCATGAGTGCCGCACCTTCAAAGAATGAGAAGGATCGTTGCAGATTGCATCAAAGACTGGATCGCGAATCAAAATACCCACGGAGGAGTGTCGAGGCAAGCGCCGCATCCTGAATTGCAGCCATCACGAATCCTGCGGTGTTTGGGGCCGAGAATTCGTGCTCCATCCGTATTGCGAAACTCGCGTCCGCGTTCTTGAACGGAGCGGAGTCCACGAAAATCACTTTTACCAAAAGCCCGTATTTCGAACTGCGATCCGGAATACAGAGTTGTGAAGCTGGGGGGACTGCAATGACTGAGGCGCTGGTACATCCACTAAAATCGTTACCGCTGTCTTCGACGGTGTTTCTGATTTATTCCGTATCACCCGCACGAGCGATAAATCTTTATGCTGGAAAAGCGATCGTTTCCGGATCGCTGCCAACGACGACTGTTCGCTTCAAATCGAAAAAGGGGCATTTCATGCGTCGGATGAGAGCATTTCTCGCGGTGCTGTGCGCGGCTTTTGCGCTGTTTCCGTTTCCCGTTGCCGCGCAGACTGACGTTAAGCGTTTGATTGACGATCCTTTCCAGGCGAATGACACGACGGCGCCGAGCGGCGTCGCACTTGCCAATTGGCAACCGGAGACGCCGCCGATCGGTTCGGATGTCAACGCCGTCGCAGATGCCAGTGGCGCGTCGGGCGGGGTCGTCGCTTCTCCGGCGATGAGCAACCCGGGAGGCGCCGCATCCGCGCCGGGACCCTGGTGGGTGATCGCTCCCTACGCCTGGATCCCTGGAATGTATGGTGAGATCACGTCGTTCGGGCACACGAATCAGGTCAATATTGACACGTCCGACATCCTCAGCCAGCTGCACAACGCGAACGGAGCGCTGCAACTGCATCTCGAATCGGGTGTGGGGAATGTGGGATTGATTCTCGATACCAACATTATCCGCCTCTCTGCAGACAAGGCGGTCAGTGGTGGATCATTCGACTTTAACTTTCAACAGACGCTGGTGGAGTGCCTGGGAATGTACCGCATCCTTGAAGTCCCTTCCGACGGCATGCCGCAACAAGCCTATTCGGTCGACCTGCTCGCGGGGGGCCGCTACTACAACTTCTTCAACGGAATCACGTTTACCCCATTCGATCCCTCGCTCCCCACGATTCCGCTGGGCCAGAGCGGGACGTGGGTCGATCTCGTCATCGGAGCGCGGGGCCGCGCTCCCATCGTGACGGGACTCGACGCTTTCCTGCGGACCGACTTCGGCGGGTTCGGAATGGGGACGTCTTCGACGCTCGCCTGGAACCTGATTGCCGGCATCGACTGGCACGCGACCGAGCATTTCTCATTCCTGGCCGGATATCGAGTCCTCGGAATCAACGAGTCTCAGGGAACCGGAGGTTCGCAGTTTGCCTTCCATGCCCGAATGCAGGGGCCGTTCGTCGCGCTCGCGCTCCGGTACTGAAAACAATCGCAACCTGTTATTTCGTGGAAACGCTGGCTGCGGGAGTCTCGACGCATGGCCGGGCGGATGCATCGCCTATGGGCGTTCGGACTTTCTGCCGCCATTCTGACGTTGGCCTGGCAGGCATTCGACTCGCGCGTTCGGGCGCAAGCGACGCCTTCGTCGCCAGTGGCGAGCGTCACAACCGCCGGTGCGTCGGTCGAAGACCGGCTGCGCGATCTGGAAGAACAGCACTCGGCTCTCGTCGAACAGAATCGCCGGCTCAGCCTCGAAGTCGAGCAGTTGAGCAAGGGCCTCAGGGACGAAACGGCATTCGACTCGCACGAGTACGCCGCACACGACGGCTACGCCGGACCTTCACGGTTCGTTGCCGATTACGACGAAGGGTTTGTGATTGTCCCCGGGGATCGCGATGAGACGCCGTTCTCATTGAAATTCAACAACCAGAATCAGTTTCGCTACACCGGCTTTGCCCGGGACGTCACGACCTGGACCGACAGCGCCGGGGTCGTCAGCCCGGTCACCGATCGCAGCAACTTCGAGATTCCCCGCGGCCGCGCGATTTTTTCCGGGAACGCCCTCCTTCCGGGGCTCACATACTGGTTGAGCATCGACTACAACACCGTCACCACCAGGCCGATCGGCTTTCGCGGCTACTCGTCGAGCTACCTGTTCAATCGGGGGCTGGAAATTCACGTCGGGCAGAACAAGGTCCCGGGCAGCCGCCAATGGCTGGTGTCGTCGGTTTACCAACTGGGCCCCGATCGGTCGCTGGCCACCACGTTCTTTCGCCCGAGCTTGAGTCAGGGAATCTGGGCCACCGGCGAGCCGCTGGAGGGGCTGCATTACTACGCGATGCTCTCGAACGGCTTCAACACACTCAACACGCCCCCCAGCCTTCTCGACAACCGGATGTGCTGGTCGGGCTCGCTATGGTGGGAACCGTGGGGAGAGTTCGGAAAAACGTACTCGGATCTCGAATGGCACAACGACCCGGTGCTGCGCTGCGGGACCAGCCTGACCTATTCGGCCGAGCAGGGGCAGCAGGGCGACCCCAATTCGCCCGAAAATGCCGAGCTTCGCCTTTCGGATGGTACGGTCATTACCGACATCGGTGCGTTCTCGCCGGGGATCACACTTCAGGAGTACCAGATCGGCCTGGCCGCCTTCGATATGTCGATCAAGCACCGCGGACTGAGCCTGTCGGGCGAGTTCTACCTGCAGGAGCTATTCGGCCTCCACGGAAACGGGCCGCTCCCCACGCAATCAACATTCGCGTTCGGCGGCTTCGCTCAAGTCGGATATTTCCTGATTCCGCGGCAGTTCGAAGCGTACGGCCGCACGTCGCATGTGCGCGGGGCCTACGGAACCGGCGGGGAGTACGCCGCAGGGCTGAACTGGTACGTTCTGCCCGGCAAAAGCAACCTGCTGTTCACGTTCGACGCGGCCTGGATCAACCATTCTCCGGCGGACCAGAACCGCACCGACTACCGCGCCGGCGACACGGGACTTCTGCTGCGAACGCAAATTCAATCGTATTTCTGAATCGACCGACAAACGAATCAAGATCGAGAAGCATTTTCTGTTTCGCCGCGTCGCTTGCGACTCGCGTTTGCGCAGCACACGACACGCGCCGAGCAAGCTCGGCGGCGAAACGGGGTGGGCCTGCACTTTGAGTGGCTCGCGCCGGGCACCAGCGAGCGCTCAGCCCCCTTCGTCCTGTTTTTCGACGATGATCGTGCCGATCAGCTCGTTGGTGGCTGTCGCCGAATCGGGAGGTGAGACGAAAGGGCCGGTTTTCGTCGGCGATTTCTCGCGCCACCAGTATTCGGTGTCGGCTTCAGTCCAGGTCGCGGCGGCGGCGCAAGCGGCCAACTCAACGGCCAGTTCCTGGGCTGTCGCCGGTCGATCGGCGGGCTGCTTCGCCAGGCTGCGCAACAGCAAGTCTTCCATTCGTGTCGAGATCGGGCGTCCGGCGCGTTCTGAAGGGCGAACCGGTCGGGCGCTGATATGCTGCATGCAGACTTTCAGCACACTTTCGCCGACGAATACCGGCTGGCCGGTGAGCAGGAAGTAGCCCACCGCACCGACGGCATACAAATCGCTGCGGGCATCGACATCGCGGGGCCGTTCGATCGACTCAGGAGACATGTAGAGCGGCGTCCCGGTCAGGCTGCCGTCCGCCGTCAACGTCATTTCTTTCTCGTCGGTCGAACGCACCAGACCGAAATCGAGCACTTTGACGAAATCGAACAGCCCCCCGCGTTCGTTGACGAGGATATTCGCCGGCTTGATGTCGCGATGCACGAGACCCGTCGCGTGGGCTTCAGCGAGCGAGCTGCAAACCTGTTCGAGAATTCTCGCCACACGCCCCTCCTCCTGGGGACCGTAACGCTCGACCAGTTGTTGCAGACTCAGCCCGTCGAGGTACTCCATCGCGTAATAAAACGTCCCTTCGGGCGTCCGGCCGTAATCGAAAATCACGATCGTGTGCGGATTGTTCAACTGGCAGGTCAGCCGCACCTCGCGTTCGAAACGGCGGATGGCGGCTTCCGAATTTCTTCTGTCGCTGAGCAATTTGATGGCCGTTGGTCGGCGCAACATGGCGTGATGCCCGCGGTAAACGACCCCCATGCCCCCCTCCCCGATCTTCTCGTCGAGCACGTACTGCCCAAGTTGCCGCAGTTGCTGCGCCGACTGTCGTGCCGCGCGCTGCAATCGCGCTACCACGATCGAGAAAATGAACAATCCCGCGGACGAGAGCAGCAGCATTCCGAACAGCCCGCGAAACGCCGTTCGCAGAATCGCCAGGGGGCGATAGGCTTCGCTCATATCGACTTCGTTGACGACGCCATACTGATAGTCGTCGAGCCAGGTCCAGGCCCCCACAACCATAACGCCGCGGTAGTCGCGATAGCCGTCGACGTCGAAGCCGCTCTGGCCGGCGGTCGCGCTTTGCGCCATGCGCGTCAGCGGTTGCTTGCCCGTGGGAAGCGGGGCGCGGGCACCGGTCGTCAAATCGACCTGCGGGTCGCGGAGCTCTAGGTTCAGCGTCGAACGGGCGATCGGGCGGCCGGCAATCAAACCCATCTCGACCAGGTCTTCAGTAAACAGACTTTCCGAGAGCATTAATCCCTGGGCATCAAACGCGTACGTCTCGCCGGTCTCGCCGATCCGAGCGACCTGCAGAATTCGCGTGAAATCCTGTTCCGGCGACAGCCGCAGGCAGAGGGCGGCGACGACCCGCTGTTCATCGTCGACGACGGGCGCCGCTGCGAACATCGTGGGAACGCCCACGCGCAAGGCGCCATCGCTGTCGCGCAACATCACGCGACTGGCCAGCGGAGGAGACACCGTGGCGTGACCGCTCAGGACGGTCGCCAGAAACTTGCCGCCGTTCTGCAGACCATCCTTCCCGACGAGCTCGTCGCGCGACGACGCCAGAATCCGGCCATCGGCACTCACCAAGCGGAACTCCTGGTAATGGTGGGCATCAAGCCACGGCTGAATTTCCTCGCGGAGTTTTTCGAGATGGGGCGCCCGCAGCAGTGCCGCGTCGGTCCCTTCAGGAGAATTGCCCAGATCAACGATTTCGTCGACGAAGACCCGCAGATCGCGGTCGCCGGCGACGGTTCGCGCGTTCGACTCCTGCAGCTTCATCCAGATTCGCAGCGCGGCGACGTCGGCCTTGAGTAGCGTCTGTAGCTGGGCCGCTAGCGAGGCCTTCATCGCCGATTCGACCGACGATCGAATCAGGTACCCCAAAATCGCCAGCGCCAATGCCGCCACGATCGGCCAGATCCAGATCTGACGCCGCAGCAAGCCGCGCGACCAGAAACTACCCGATTCGCCACCGGATCGAACCGCGGATTCCTGATTGGCGCCGACGATGTCTTTCAAGTCGATCTCGCCTGTGGTCCGGGATGGATTGTCAAACGCATCACGGCAACTCGCGAATTCGCAAGTTTTTGAATTCGACCGGAGATCCTTCCGATTCGAGGCACAGAAAACCGGTATGTGGCTCGCAGTTCGTCCCCCCGGAGACTTCTTCGCCGTTGACCCACAGCCGCACTTCGCCGTTGATCGCGCGAATGTAATAGTGATTCCACTCGCCGACCCCCTTGCTCAGGTTCTTGCGCGGGAAGCTGCGTTTGCCGCCGGGGGCCGCGGGGGGAAACGGCGTCATGTCGGACTTGCCGACGGGAAACACGTCGCCGTGCGTCGTGAACCAGTCGGGCTTCTTGCCGTTTTGCTTTTCGAATTGTTCGGCGTACCCGTGATCGAGCACCTGAACTTCGATCCCCCCCGGAGGCAGGGCGTTACGCGCGAGGCCCGTCAGCGCTTCTTCTGAGGCCCACAGAAAGATGCCCGAGTTGCCCGCCGACTTCAGGTGCTTCCACTGCGCGACCAGTTCGAAGTTCGTGAATTTCTTTTGCGAGCGAACAACCCCGACCGGCTGGCCGGTACACTGCACGCCGCCATCCTTCCAGGTAAACGTTTCCGGATCGCAATTGACGGCTGTGAAGTCGGCCTCTTCCAGAGACCGCCAGCCCAGTCCCGTGCCGTCGATGAAGGCTTTGGGGGGGGCCGCCGGCTCGTCGGCCGCCGGTGAGAACAGTCCGCCCAGCAGCAGTGCGGCGGGAATCAAGACGATCGTGAATGCGAATTTCATGAAAAGCACCTGTATCGAAAAGGGATGATGCGTCGTCGCACTGCGCCGACGAACCGTGAATTGGAAATCGTTCCCTACAACCGCGGCGTCTCGGGTTTGAGCGGCGCCTGATACGCCTGTGCCCCCTTCACCTTCAGTTTGCGCCGATAGACCTTGTCGCCGCAGGTTGCGTACAGCGTATCGAAATTCGGGCCGCCGAACGTGAAATTCGACAGTTTGCCGTTAGGAGTGGGGATGATGCAGTTGACGCGTCCCGCCTGGTCGCAAACCTGAATTCCCATCCGCGTGGCGACATACAGCCGTCCGTTGCGGTCGCAGCGTAAGCCGTCGGCCCCGCTGTCGTCGGCCGTATCGGGGACGTGCAAGTGAAAGTATTTCTGCTTGTGGGCCAGACTCCCGTCGGCTTGCACCTGGTAACTGTAGACCCAGTGACTGCGGCTGTCGGCGACGTACAGCAGCGATTGGTCGGGCGAAAGGGTAATCCCGTTCGAAAAACGTAGTCCCTTGTCGACGACTTTCTTCTCGCCCTTTGGGCTGATGTACCACACCTGGCTGGGGTCGCTGCCGTTCCACCCCGGGTGCGTGACGTAAATTCCGCCGTCGTGCCGGACAACCAGGTCGTTGCCGCGGAAGCCATCGGCAACCCTGGTCCCCTTCCCCTCGGCGTCGTAGGCGATAATCTGTTCGGCCCCGCCCGCCACTGAATACAGCCGGCCGTCCGGTCCGAACGCCTGGCCGTCGCCGAATTTCGTGTCGCTTAGAAAAACGCTCACCTGGCCGTCGAGACCGACCTTGAACGTTTTGCTCTCGGGGACGTCGTTGTAGAACACCTCTCCCTGCGGATTGACCGCCGGGCCTTCGGTGAACTTGTAACCTTCGGCAACCAGCTTCCACGCTTCGCCGGGAATCAAGATTTCCTGAAGCTGAGGTGAACCCAGCCCCGGCTTCACGGGGGCCGGCCAGCCCTTCCACAGCCAGCGCATCGCATCGGGAAAGATTTCAGAGGCGTGTTTGCCGTCGTGCCCCCCTTCACCCCAGGCATGATCGACCGAATAGCCGGCGAACAGCAACGAGCGCTCCAATTCCTGGTTGGCCATCCACCAGTCGCCGCCGTAGATGTTCAGGTCGTTCTTGCCATCCTGCAAAAAAACGCGGATCGGTTTAGGCTCATACTTGCGGACGAGCGTCGCGTACTCGTTGCCGCCGCGCAATCCGACATACGTGCCGATGGCGCTGAACACGCGACTGAAGGCATCGGGCCGCTCCCACGCAGCGGTGAACGCGCAAATCGCCCCGCTCGACGCCCCGCCGATGCAGCGATCGTTGCCGCTTGGCGACAGCCGAATCGCGCGGCCGTCGGCAGTCGTTTTCGTCTCGACGTCGGGGAGCAGTTCGTCGAGCAAGAAGCGGACGTAGGCATCTCCCAGGCCGTCGTATTCGTAACTGCGATTGAAACGATCGAGCGCCTGGTCGGAAGGAGCTTTGACCCGTCCGTGCATGACGAACACGCCGATCGTGACCGGCATTTCCTTCGCGGCAATCAGCGTGTCGAACACCTCGGGCGCGTTGTACTGAATGCCATCCTGATTGACGTAGACGCAGGTGGGCTTGGCCGGGTCGTACTGTTTGGGGACGTACACCCAATACTCGCGTGTCGTTCCCGGAAAGATCTGGCTTTGCTCGAACGTGTACTTCGCGACTTCCCCCTTGGCGACGTCGGCAGCTCGAACAACCGCGGGCGCCCAGCACAACACGAATATCAATACATTCACGAATCGGCGGCACAGCGAACGCGGCATAAGATTTCCATCCAGAGAGCAAGCGAATAGTGCAAGCGAAGCATCAAATTACGCTGCTGCGTCCCCCGCGTCCAGTGCCGACGAAGTAGATCCCCGTCTGCCGGAGGGGACCTATCGCCAGTGGACGCCGACGAGACGCGCCAGATCCCGCCCGGCAGGCGGGACTACTTCGTCGGTAAATCTGTGTTATTCTGCCATCCCGAATCAAAGCTTCACCTACGCTTGCTGCGTTTGCTGGACAGTTCGGCAACTCGCTGCCGATCGCTGACAATGGGCGCTGGTATGGCGTATCCTGAGGCTGGCAGCCGCCACGTGAGCATATCCGGGATCGCGATCACGAGAGATTTCGAAACGCTGCAACCGCTGATGGAACAAACCCTCACCGATGGACGAATTCCAACCCCCTGAATGGGACCGCGAACCGCACGCCCCGTCGCTCTGGCCGACGCCGTTCCTCTGGTTGGCGTTCGCCGTGGTCGCATTCGTGGCGTTCGAGTTGACGGCAGAGCCTGCCGTGTCCGTTGTCGTCATGTGCTGCAAATTCGGTTGGAACGACGTGCTGACTGCTTTCTGGCTGCGACGCAACGATCCCTGGAGGGGTCGAGGCCGCGCTTGCTTCTGGTTCTGTCTGGCCTCGGCGGCGACCAAGGTCGTCTTGACGGCGTTCGTGTTGATCATGCTCGTTGTCTACATCCTTCATGCCGCCCTGGGGCCGCGTCCGGGTAACGGCGCGGCGGATGCGCCGGCCACCTTCATCGCGGCCAGCGTGGTGCTTATGTCCGGTATGCCGCTGGTGACGCTGTTCGGCGTCATCGGCTGCCTGTCGGCGCGGAAACACGGAGTGCGTGTTTGGATTGACGCCTCCTTGCACAGCGCGCGGCGAGACGGCCGCTGGCCGCCGGAAGTGACCGGCCAGCAGAACTTCGCCAATCCGACGCGATTGATGATGATGGGCGGACTTTCGTTGGGGATTCCATGCATCGCGGTCCCGTTGGCAGGCCTGCTGATCTGGGCGCTGGCGTTCGCCTTCTGGCCGGCACCGGGAGTTGGCGGTCGCACCGCGATGCTATGTGCCGGTGCGGTGCTCGTCGTGGTCGCGGACGGAATCGGCCTATGGATGATCGCCCGTCACACGCGCGGGGTGGTCGCAAACCATCCGGCGGAATGCTGGAATGCGCAGGAAGCGTCACCGCAACGCGGTTCTTTCCCATAGCCTGAGGTCGCGATAGCGCACCCCAGGTGGTCGGGCAATGAAGACGGACCCGGGGTATCCCGGCGTGCCGGGAAACCCCGGGCTTTGGGACAGAACGCCTTCGGCGTAATTATCGGCCCGTCCGATCTTGAACAATCACGTGAAACGCTGATGGACGCGGCGACACGACGCCGGGTGCAGCGCCGACTCACGGATCACGGCAGATCAAGAGCGGATGATCCGGTTCAAACGGGCTGCTCCCAAACCTCACGGTCAGCGGCACCCCATTCGTCGTTGAGACGTCGCGATTCGTCGCGACGACGAAGGATGGCAGCCTTGAGCTTCGCCTTGTCCACCGCCTGTTCGCGCTCGATCACCGGAAGCACGCGGAACACCGGCTCGCCCCTCAATTCGAGGATCGATCCATCGGGATCCACCGGGAGCGACAGGACAAATTGCTTGACCTGGGCAGTCTGCCGGTCCAGTTTGATGTGCCGCACTTCAAGACCCTCTCGCATCGGGACGCGCTGGACAGAGATAAGTACCAAGAATATAGCACGACTCGCACGGTCAAGACAAAGGCGATTCGGCATCGTCGGCGCGAAGGGCAGGCAGTAAAAGGATTTAATGAAGTACGAAATGGACCGGAACGTGCCACCCGCGATCAAACTTGCGAACAGGCGAGTCACGGCGGCCGGGAGAATTGGAGAATGGCGGCCGTGGCGTAAAATCCGCCGCCAGGCCCAGGTTCGCCGGGAAGTCTGCCGCAGTCTGAAGTCTCAGAACTTCGCGAAGTTGCCCACCATCCGCCCGTCAGCCTTCTGCATGCGCCCAATCCTGGGTGGCACTTTCGTACCCTCCTCTGGCACTCGAGGCAGGCCGCATGTAATGTTTCGTTATAGAGCATTGCGGCAAACCCAGCAAATCCGGCGGTTGGATGGAGGTCGCATCACGCCATCATGCAAATCTCCTTCAGTATATTCCTGGGGCTGACCATCGCCGCTGGGTTCTCGGACGAAGACGCAGGCAATCTACGCGACTCGAAATCGCCTCGGCGGCCGAAGGTCGTTCCAAGTGATCTCTCCAAATGGCAACTTGCAATCGAGTTGCGGCCCGGCGGTCCCGAAGGAAGAAGGATCGGCTGGCATGAAATCACGGTCGCTTACGATGGACGCTGCAAGATTGTAAAGGCCCGCCGGGGACAGGGCTTGTTTGATACTGATAGAAACGTTCTCTTCGACGACGTTTTGACCGATGAGGAACTGGCAACAGTCCTGACGCACTCGTTACGGTGGACCCCAGAAACTGGACCAGCGGTTAAGATAGAAAACCGAGGTTCAGAAAGGAGGGGAGTCAAGGATGGGAAGGACACGGAAGTTGCACACGGCGGTGTTCAAAGCGAAGGTGGCGTTGGCCGCGGTGAAGGAACTGGAGA
>SIAF01000107.1 GCA_009691905.1 Planctomycetaceae bacterium
GCAGAGGTTGAAGGTACCATTTTTCTTTCCGCAGGACTGAATTCCCCTTCTCCATCCGCGAGACCACGAATGCCCTACGAATCAAGCCACTTCGCTCACTCCCAACGCTAGAAACTCACAACCCTAGATCAGGAGGTCTGAGGCTGGACTACAGCCACGACTCCAGCAGCGTTCGCACGAACGGAATCACGTCGTGCTTGAGCGCCAGCAGCGTGAAGTAGCCGAAAAATCCGCAGGCCCAGATCATGGCGACGAAACGCACCGGGCTCATCGACAGACTTCGCGAGAGAATCTTGTTGTTGAGGTACAACAGCAGCATCGAGTAGATGAACATCACCCCGCCGTTCATCGCGGCCGATGTCTTGAGTAGAAACAACGGTTCCCTGAAACTCGGCTGGAAGCTGCCGATCGCGAGAATCGCGACCCCGATCAGAATCTCGATCCACAGCAGGCCGAAATAGATGCGCGACTGCGACCACCGCGCGTTGCCGCGCAGATAGTTGACCTTGATCACGTCGGTCGCAATCCGCACGGTCGCGTCGAGCACCCCCAGTTCGGTCGTCAAGAGCAGCGCCAGACCCATCACGAAAAACAGGATCCTAAAGGCACTGCCCACGGCGGGCGAAGCGAATGATTTTTCAATCAGCTCGGCCTCGCCGTAGACGAAGTCCATGCCTTCGCCGAACCGCTCCATGCCGGGGATCAACTGTCCCGAGGCGTCGTAAAACAACGAATACGAGAGCAGCGCCAACAGCACCAGGCAGACGACGCAGGTTAAGTAGAAACTGACGAAGTGTTCCCAATTGGCCGCCTGCCACCAGGTCCGCCAGCGCCGCATGTTGTCGGGGGTGTGTGGGAAGTGATATCCCACGTCGGCAACCGCCTCGTCGTTGCCGGTGATCGGGCTGGTGATGCGGCCGATGTACTTGCCCATCCCATACCCTTTGTCTTTGATGAAATTGCTCTGCCCGAGATTCATCGTCCCGCCTGCTCCGGCGAAGGCCAGCGCTCCCAGCAGAGACATCAGCGACAGCCCGCTCGACTCGGGGGGCAGCCCGCCGATATTGCCGATCCCGCGCAGCATGGCGGTCACGGCATGCGGTTTGATGAACATCACCCCCAACACGATGGCGATCACGAAAATCAGCATCACCAGCCAGAATTGCAGGCGCTCGACCGTGTTGTAAACCACCGGGCTGGACGTCAACACAACCCCCACCAGCAACAGGCTGCCGATCGCCATCCAATTCACGTACTTTGCGCCGAATTTGACGCTGCGCGAATGACTGGTTCGATCGATCAGCGACTGCACAGCGGCACTCCATTGCGGTTCGTCGCCCAGCTCGCGCAGCGCGGCCTGGTCGGCAACGGTCAGTGCGCCCTTCCACCGCAGGAGGCGGCCCGCGGGGGTGGTCGCGACTTCGGCGGAGGGCAGCCGCTCGTCGGGCAGCCCGATCGTCAAGCCTGGCGGCAACGCAACGACGGTGACGATCGGTTCTTCGACGGCGCCGAAGACCATCCAGCTCATGATCTGACTGGCCCCCGTCGCCCATCCGGGCCAGATCCAGGGAAGAAAGTTGAGCACAAGCATGATCGGCGCCCACCAGCGGCTCAAGCGACAGAACCCGGTGATCGCACTTTCGCCGGTGGCCAGCGTCCAGCGCTCGATCTCCATGTTCATGAAAAACTGGGTCAGCACCCCCAGCATGCAGGCCCAGAAAAATACGAACCCGCTTTTGTAGGTAATGAACGGCCAGAAGATGAACTCGCCCGAACCCAGCGACAGCCCGGCCAGAATCACGCTCGGCCCGATCAGCTTCGTCCAGCGCGGCGCCTCGGGGAGGTCGCGGTATCGCAGGGGGGGCAGCGTCTGATGCGGGATGACGTCGTCGGGTACCAGTAACTCGGGAACCGAGAATTCCGATGGCAGGGAGTCCGAAGCGACCGGGTCAGAGGCGGGCATAAGCGCGAGGGTCTCGGCAGGTGGCAGGATGTGTCGCGGTGGTCGAGCGAGCGACTCCGGTCTGCAGCACTTCGCACACGGTAACCGGATGTCGGGTCGCCGTACACAGTCAGCGGCCGTCAGTTGACATTCATCCGGGTTGCCGGGTCAATCGTACGACTTCCCATGCGAAAAGCCGTTCAGGGCGCACTTCGGGTCAACCCCCAGTTTCTGTTTCGCCGCGTCGCTTGCGACTCGAGTTTCGACACGCCGGGCAGCCTAAAGTACGCCAGCAGAGCGATCGCCAACCCCCGTCGCGCGAGGCGCACGAGCGAACGAATTCGATTTTTTCGGAATCACATGGCAATCAATGGAAGCGATCCCGCGAATCTTGTATTTTGGGCCAAAAGAGATTCCGGATTTCTTTTGACGCCTCGACGTCGGCGGGGGTATAATCGCGGTTCGCCTGTCGTGCCTCGGTTCCCGGGGCATTTCGTGCCGGTCGGCACCGATTCGACGCTTGGATTGCAATTCGCGTTTGCGGAGGGAGCTGGTCATGACGACGAACCAGAGCTTGCTGTTGGAGCGCTACTCGATGCTCGAGTACATCCTGCTGGGCGATTTGCGAGACCTGCTGGAAGAGCCGGCCGACCCTGAAAACCGCAAGTGGCTGCTGGCCGTGCTCGACTGTCTGCTTGAGACGCTCCCCAACGAGTTCGACCTCCAGGACGAAGACGGGTACATGTCCGAGGTGCTCGATCGGCATCCCCACTGGAACAATCAGGTCGAGCAACTGCATCGCAATCACGAGCAGTTGTTTCTCAAGCTCAAAGAACTCCGCGGCCGCATCGTCCGCGACAACTGGATCGCCCCGATTGCCAACGAAGTCCGCCGCGACTTGCGCGACTGGGTGCTAACCATCGTCGCCCTCCGCCGCCGCGAAACGCGAATGGTGCAGACGGCGATGAATCTCGAAGTCGGCGTGGGCGATTGATCAGTCGAGGCGGCAATACTGCCCTCCCGGCAATCGCCGCACCAGACGGCGCATTTCGAGCACCGTCAACGTCGCCAGCACGCGCGAGGTTTCGATCGCCGCGCCCCGCAGAATTTCGTCGACGTGGACCGGATCGGTCGTGACCAGTTGCAGAATCTCCCGTTCCTGCGGATCGAGCGACAATTCGCGGGCGCTGCGAACCGTCTGGCCGTCAGCCGATTTGACGGGAGCGACCAGCGACCCCAGCGCCTGCAGCACGTCGTCGGCATGCCGAATGAGGGTCGCCCCGTCGCGAATAATGTCGTGGCACCCCTCGCTGGCCAGGCTGTCGATGCGCCCCGGGACCGCAAACACTTCGCGTCCCTGCTCGACGGCGTGCCGCACGGTGTGCAAGGCGCCGCTGTTGCGCGTCGCCTCAATCACGATCACCCCCAGCGACAGTCCGCTGATGATTCGATTTCGCTGCGGGAACAACCCCGGCAGTGGAGCCTGATCGAGCGAGGTCTCGGCGACCAGCGCACCCTGCCGGGCGACGCGGCGCGCCAGGTCGACGTGCTCGGGGGGATAAATGCGATCGAGACCCGTCCCCAGCACGGCGATTGTCCGCCCTCCCGCCGCGAGCGCCCCTTCATGGGCCGCCGCGTCGATTCCCCGGGCCAGACCGCTTACGACGGTCATCCCCGCACGGGTCAGGGCGCCCGCCAGTTTCTCGGCCTGCTGGCGGCCATAAATCGTACACCGCCGCGAACCGACGATGGCAATCGACAATTGATCGCCCGGCTCGAGCTGCCCCTGACAGTACAGCACCCCTGGGGGATCGCAGATTTTTTCCAGCGGCTCGGGATAGCGCGGGTCGCCGCGCAGAATCAGGTCGATCGCCAGTTCGCGGCAGCGGGCCAATTCGCGTTCTGCCGCGCGATCGTGGGCCGCCGCCTGCACGGCCGCGGCCAGCTTGGGCCCGATCCCGTCGACGTCGAGCAGTTCGTCTCCCGAAGCGGCGAAAACCGCCTGCGGCGTTCCAAACCGGGCCAACAGCGACTGCTGCGTCCGCGGCCCGACGCCGGCGACAAGGTTGAGTCGCAGGGCGGCCAGAAGTTGTGCGTTATTTTCCGACGGGGCGTTCACAACGGTGGTTTGATCCTGAACTTTGGCGCCAGCATCCCGGGCCATCTGATCGTACTGGCTGAGGGCGGTTGGCGACATTCCACAGGGATGCTGCTCGACTTTGGTCGATCGCTGGATGATACTGAGACGTGCCCCGGGGAGCGACCGTCGATGATTGATGTTCGGGATCTGACCAAAGTCTTTCCGCTTTCCGGCGGGCGCGAATTGACGGCGGTCGATCGGGTCTCGTTTTCCGTCGAAGCCGGCGAAGTCTACGGCCTGTTGGGTCCCAACGGCGCCGGCAAAACGACGACCCTGCGGATGCTGCTGGGATTGCTAAGCCCCACGGCGGGATATGCGGCGATCGACGGTTTTCGCTCGGTCGATTTTCCCGACGAGGTCAAGCGCCGCGTCGGGCTGGTGGCAGCCAACGCCGGACTGTACCAATACCTGTCGCCGCGCGAGATGCTGCTGTTTTTCGCCGACCTGTACGGAGTGCCGGTCGCCGACGCCCAGCGGGAACTCGACCGTCTGGTGCAACTGTTGGGTTTGGGTGATTTTGTCGACCAGTACTGTGCGACGCTCAGCACGGGACAACGGCAGCGGGTCAACCTGGCGCGGGCCCTGATCCACCGGCCGCCGGTGATGCTGCTCGACGAACCGACGCTGGGGCTCGACGTGCTGGGGACGCAGGTGATCACTGAATTCATCGAGCACCTTCGCGGCGAAGGGAAGGCGGTGATTTTATGCACGCACCATCTCGACGAGGCCGAGCGCATCTGCTCGCGATTCGGGCTGATGCACCGCGGCCGGATCGTCGCCGAGGGATCGCTGGCCGCGCTGCGCGAACAGACCGGCTGCGCGACGCTGGTCGAAATGTTTTTGAAGCTGTCGGTGCGGGGGCCGATACTGGCGAGGGTCGAATTTTGATCTCGCGCGGGGCCGCTGGGGCCTCGAGGTTTCTCGATTGAATGCGACGCGTCCATTGATCCATCGACACGCCCTTGGCAGTTGATTGTGCCTTACACCGAACTGCCTGCCCCGAATCCGCATGAGCGCCTGACCCGGTTGGGCCGGCTGACGCTCAAAGAGCTGCGCGAGATTCTGCGCGACCGGCGGACGATCGTGACGCTGGTGCTGATGCCGTTGCTGTTGTACCCGCTGCTGACCATCGCCTTTCAACAGTTTTTCGTGGCGCAATTGAGCACCGTCGAGACCCAGCGGCTGACGATCGGTTTTCGCGATCGACAAGAGGGGCACTATCTGTCGCAGGTTCTCGACCTGGGGGGCCTGGGCGTCGTCGACGTCGACCAGGAACCCCCTCCGATGGCCGATGGATCGGCTCCGAAGGTGATCGTCGAGGCCGGCGTGCGGCCCGAGCTGGAATTCGGCCTGAAGGAGTACGACATTCACGTCGGTCTGCGGCTCATAGACCCTCAACGGTTGCAGTTCGACCCGCAAACCGACCTGGCCGTCGACGTCGAGGTGCTGTGCCGCGACGATTGGCGGGAAAGCCTCGACGCGGCCGCCCTCATCGAGAAACATCTGCGGGCAGCCAGCGACAAGTTTCTCGCGGCGCGGCTGTCGAAACTGGGGGTGACGCAACGGGCGGTGCCGATCGAAACGCGGCGGCGGGTGGTCGTCGACGCCGAAGCCGGCTCGGGGTCGATCCAGATCATGGCTGTGATTCCGTTCATCCTGATTCTGATGACGGTCACGGGCGCGGTGTACCCGGCGATCGACCTGACCGCCGGCGAGCGCGAACGGGGGACTTTGGAGATTCTGGTCGCGGCCCCGATCCCGCGCGTGGGCGTGCTGTTCGCCAAGTACGTCGCGGTCCTGACGGTGGCCCTCTTGACCGCCGCCGCCAATCTGTTGACGATGACGATCACCCTGAGCGTTTCGGGCCTTGGCCGGCTGCTGTTTGGAGAGCACGGGATTTCACCGGGGGTGATCGCGGCCGTGTTCGGGTTGTTGCTGTTGTTCGCCGCGTTTTTTTCGGCGGTGCTGCTGGTCATCACGAGCTGCGCGCGAAGTTTCAAAGAGGCGCAGGCCTACCTGATCCCCCTGATGCTGGTGTCGCTGGCCCCCGGAATGCTCAGCCTGTTGCCGCACGTCAAACTTTCGGGACTGCTGCTGGTGACGCCGCTGGCGAACATCGTGCTGCTGGGGCGCGAACTATTGGCACTCAAGGCCGACGGGACGTCGGCCTTGATCGTGGTGGGTTCGACGGTGCTGTACGCCGGCGCCGCCCTGGCCCTGGCGGCGAGAATTTTCGGGGCCGAGTCGGTGCTGTACAGCAGCCAACCGGGCTGGTCCGACTTGTTTCGCCGCCCGAAACTGCCGCAGCCGGTCCCGACCCTGACGGCCGGAGTGCTGGGCCTGGCGGTGATTTTTCCGCTGTATTTCTTTCTGATCAATCTGCTCGGCACAAGAGTGGGCATCGGTCGGCAATTGCTGTGGGGCGCTCTCGTGATGGCGGTCGTCTTCGGCGCGGTTCCTCTGGCGATCTGCTGGATGAGGCGCGTGCAGATTCAGAGGTCGTTCCGGCTGCCGGACCGGGCCCTGGTCGTCTTCGCCGGTGCCGTGCTGGTGGGCCTGTCGCTGTGGACCATCGATCACGAACTGGTCGTCCTCAGCCAGCGCCTGCGGCATGTGACGCTCCGCGTCGATTTTCTGGAGAAGATCACGGCCTTCGCCGCCGGCCTGCGGCTGTTCCCCGCCGCAATCGTGGTCTTGGCGGTGGCCGTCATCCCGGCCCTGTTCGAAGAGGCGTTTTTTCGCGGGTTTCTGTTTGGAGCCTTGCGCCGCTCGACCACCGCACGAACGGCGATCATCGGGTCGGCCCTGGCCTTCGGCTTTTTTCATGCCATCACCCCCAATCCGCTGGCCGCCGAGCGACTGCTCTCAAGCACGCTGACGGGCATCGTGCTGGGTTGGGTTCGCTGGCGAACCGGCAGCGTCCTGCCGGGATTGCTGCTGCACGCCTGTCACAACGGACTGCTGGTGCTGCTGATGTACTTCGAACCCGAGCTCACCGCTCGCAACATCGGCGTTTCGTCCGACGTCCATCTTTCGACCGCCTGGTCGATCGCAGGGGTCGCGTCGGTAGCCGTCGGCGCCGCGCTGATTGCCATCGCCGGCCGGCCGGCCGAGGCCGACGTCGAAGCACCCCTGTCGATTCAGTAAGCAGTCGGCAGTTCGGGGGGTCGCGGGCGAGACGATTGTTCGATCGCCTGGTTTTCGACAGACAGCGGCCGCGTCTGGCCGACGGCTTCGTAACCGGTGAAGTCGAATTTTCGATTCGTGAGCAATTTTCGATTCGTGAACGGCGGGCTGCCTTCGGACGCGGGCTCAGGCACCGGCTTTGGCGTCTCGACCGCCGCAGTCGCCGAATCGGTGTCGTTCGATTGCAGACGGATGAAGTACCAACGCTGCTGACCGACACCGGTGACGTAGAACTCCATCGTCGCGACCGGCGGTTCGGTCGTCTCGCTCTCTCGGTCGGAAGAGACTGTGAGCCTCGCCACCTGCCCGGCAGCGTTGACGACGCGGTAGTGTCCGCGAGCGATTCCCGCAGGCAGAGCGATCGGGCATGTCGCGCTGGTCCAATGCACTTCGACAGTCGTCGACGGCGAGGTCGCCGGGTTTTCGAGGGAGGGCAGCTCGGGTACGACACGCACGACGGCGACGAGCGTCGGCGCGTGCTGCGCGATGCCCGGCCGCGACCGCGTCACCGGACGCAGCCGCGGGGCGGATTGCGGAGTCCACAATCGAACGAAAATCCCGATCACCACTGCCAGCAGCAGCAGCCGTCCGTTGATCGTCATGGCAAGCTCATCCTTCGTCGTAAGTGTCGCTCAACCGTCGCGCGGGGGGGCTGAAAACGAATGTCGAGCGGGCACGGACCCGATTCCAAAAGACGGTCCTGGAATAGTATCGGAAGCCGAAAACTGGCAGTCTTAGGCAATATGAATCGAATACGTAATTTTTTACGGTTAAGTTCAGCAAAGCTGGAGTTATACTCAGGCGATGAGTGACCCTCGTGTGATGCAGCCGGTTTCAACTCCCCTGTGCGGGACGGTTCGCCCGCCAGGCTCAAAGAGCCTGACCAACCGGGCGCTGGTCGTTGCGGCACTGGCTGACGGCCAAACGCGGCTGACGGGAGTCCTCGACAGTCGCGACACCACCGTGATGATCGAAAGCCTGAAGCGGTTGGGAATTCGCGTCGACCACGACCCGCAGCAAGCCGTCGCCACGATCGTCGGATTCGGCGGCACTCTTCCGGCCGCGCAGGCCGAATTGTGGCTGGAGAACAGCGGTACCAGCATTCGCTTTCTCACGGCCCTGTGCTGCACGGGTCAGGGCCGCTTTCGCCTTGACGGCAATGCGCGAATGCGCGAGCGCCCCATCGGCGAGCTGGTCGCCGCGCTGCGCCAACTGGGTTGTGACGTGCAGTGCGAATTCGCCAATCAGTGTCCGCCGGTGCTCGTCGCGGCCAATGGCATTGCCGGCGGCACAGCGTGCGTCGGGGGGAATCTTTCCAGCCAGTATCTGAGCGCGCTGCTGATGGCCGCTCCGGCCGCGACCGGGCCGGTCGCCATTGAAGTGTCCGGCCGCCTGGTGTCAGAACCGTACGTCGAGATGACGTTGACCGTCATGCGGGCTTTCGGAATCGCGATCGACGTCGCGTCGGCGAGCCACTTTCGTCTGTCGCCGCAGACTTATCGGGCCTGCGACTACAACATCGAACCCGACGCATCGGCGGCGAGTTATTTTTTTGCGGCAGCCGCGATCACCGGCGGCGAAGTCACCGTCAGCGGGCTGACGCGCGGCGCCGTGCAGGGGGACGTGGCGTTCGTCGAGGCGCTGGCCCGCATGGGGTGCGAGGTCGAGTACGGCTCGGCCTCGATCACCGTCCGCGGTCGATCACTGCACGGGATCGACATCGACATGAACGCCATCAGCGACACGGCACAAACGTTGGCCGCAGTCGCCCCGTTTGCCAGGGGTCCGACGCGAATTCGCAACATTGCCCACGCGCGTCATAAGGAAACCGATCGGATTGCCGCCGTCGCCACCGAACTGCGGCGGATCGGCCAGCACGTCGTCGAGCATCCCGACGGATTGACGATTGAGCCCGCACCCATCCAGCCGGCGACGATCGAAACGTACGACGACCACCGCATGGCCATGAGCTTCGCCCTGATCGGCCTGCGTGCCCCGGGGATCTGCATCGCGCATCCCGAATGCACGGCAAAAACTTATCCGCGGTTCTTTGACGATTTGCAGCAGTTGTGCGGGACCGGTGAGCGACGACCCGAGACCTGACGATCGGCCCGGTCGTCCCCCATTTGGCAACTGGCCCCTCGTCCTCTGCTTTCCCGGTCGCTGCTCGTCATGACTCCACGCGAACTCGCCTATGAAGTTCTCAGCCGCTGGACGGAAGGGTCGGGACCAGTCGCGCCTGATTTTGACGAACGATTGGTCGCAGCGAACTTCACGGGCTCAGAGCGGGCGCTGGCACTGGAACTCGTTTACGGCGTGATTCGCCGTCGGGCGACGCTCGATGCGCTGCTGGTGCCGCACGTGAATCGTCCGCTCGAAAAGATCGAAGCCGGGGCGCGGACGCTGTTACACCTGGGGTTGTACCAGTTGTTTTTGCTCTCCGGGGCGCCTCCATACGCCATCGTCAATGAAACGGCTGAACTTGCCAAACGGATCGGTCGGCCGCAATGGACGGGCTTCGTCAACGGCATCCTTCGTTCGGCAAGCCGCGCCGTCACTGACGACTATGTCGCCGCCCCGGCTTCGAATGCCGTCCCGCTGGCTGACGGCCGGTTCCGGGTCGTCCTGGGACGGGTCTTTTCTGATCCGGCGCTCGATTTGGGTGCGCACTTCGCCGCGGCGTACAGTTTCCCGCAATGGCTGGTCGAACGCTGGCGGCGACGGTTTTCGAATGCCGAACTGGCGCGGCTGGGAACCTGGTTCAATGCGCCCCCCAAACTCAGCCTGCGGGTCAATTCGCTGCGGTCGACGCGTGCCGCGCTGCTTGAATCGCTCGCATCGTCGGGGATCTCGGCAAAAGCCGGCGACCATCCCGATGCGGTGCGGCTGGAGCAGTCGGCGCGAGTTCCCGACCTGCCCGGCTTTCGCGAGGGATTGTTCACCGTTCAGGACGAGTCGGCGATGTGGGCCGCGTCGCTGTTGGCCCCGCGGCCCGGCGAGCACGTGCTCGATTTGTGCGCTGCCCCCGGAGGCAAAACAACGCACCTGGCAACCTTGATGCAAAACCAGGGGCGCGTGACGGCTGCCGACGTCGAGGCCGATCGATTGAAGCGCGTCGATGAGACCTGCCGCCGGTTGGGTCTGCCGATCGTCGAAACCCGTCTAGTCCGTCGCGATTCGAGCGACCTCGCCGAAGGTCCCTTTGATGCGATTCTGCTCGATGTTCCCTGTTCGAATACCGGCGTACTGGGGAAGCGTCCCGAAGCGCGGTGGCGGGTGACGGCTCAGGACCTGGCCGAACTGGTCGAGTTGCAGCGTCGTCTACTGGACGCGGCATTCGCGCGACTGCGTCCCCGCGGTCGACTGGTGTACTCGACGTGCAGCATCGAACCCGAAGAGAATCGCGACTTGCTCGCCGCGTTTCTGGCTGAACGACCCGGTCTGACGCTGGTCGAAGAGCGCTCGCACGTGCCTGGACTACCCGCCGACGGCGGTTATCAGGCGCTGTTGTCTCGATCCGCCGCGACCTCGAATCATGCGTCCTCGCCGTAAGAATGCTATGATTTGAGGATGGACCAGCCGATTCCACCTGAGGTGACGCCGGCCGATCGGGCAATCGACGAGACGCTGCATCAGGACGAACGCGAACTCGCCCGGGCCGCAGGGCTGAGCGTGCGAAACCTGGCTCCCCCGGCCGTTCTGGCAGGCTACGACGTGCAGCATTGTCTGGGAAACGGGGCCTACGGTTCGGTCTGGCTGGCGATCGAGCGAAACACCGGCAAGCAGGTGGCGATCAAGTTCTACAGCCACCGTCGCGGCATCGACTGGTCGCTCTTGAACCGCGAGGTCGAGAAACTGGCCGTGCTTTGCACTTCGCGCGACATTGTGGGCCTGCTGCAGGTCGGGTGGGATGCCGACCCGCCGTATTACGTTATGGAATACCTGAAAAGCGGCTCTCTCGCGCAGCGATTGGAACCAGGTCCTTTGCCGGTCTCTGAGGCCGTTCGCATTGCCACTGCGGTCACCAGCGCGCTGGTTCACGCCCATCAACACAGCATTTTGCATTGCGACGTCAAGCCCGCCAACGTCCTGCTCGATGGCGATCTGGCGCCGCGGTTGGCCGATTTCGGCCAGTCGCGTCTGTCGCACGAGCAAAGCCCGGCACTGGGAACCTTGTTTTACATGGCTCCCGAACAGGCCGACCTCGATGCCGCCCCCGACCCGCGCTGGGATGTGTACGCCCTGGGGGCTTTGCTGTATCACATGCTGTGCGGCGAACCCCCGTATCGGACCCCCCAGGCCGAACGGCAGATCAAAGAATCGCAGTCGCTTGAACAGAAGCTGGCGACCTATCGCCGACTCGTCGAGCACAGTCCGCGGCCTGCGAAGCATCGCACGCAGCGCGGCGTCGATTCGCGGCTGGCCCAGATCGTCGACCGCTGCTTGGCCGCCGACCCGCGGCGCCGATATGCCACGATTGCCGATGTGGCCGAAGCCCTCGCCGAACGTGAGCGGTTTCGATCGCTGCGGCCGATGATCTGGCTGGGGATCGTGCTTCCCGGCCTGCTCTTGGCGTCGCTGTTTCCGCTGGCAGTCTGGGCCGTCACCGACGCGGCGGCCACTGCCGAGAAAAACATCGCCGACCGGGCGCTCGAAAGCGATGCCGTGTCGGCAAAGATTCTGGCGTATTCACTGAACGACGATCTCGACCAGCGGCTGCGCACCTTGTCGCAAATCGCCGACGACGAGGGACTTCGAGCGCTGATGCCCGGCGCCACCCAGCCGCACGCGTCGGAAGCCCGACTGAAGCTGCAGGCCTATCTCCAGACCGAGAAGGACAAAATCGACGAAATTCGGCAGGAGTCGAACAGCGATCTCGACAAAAGCTGGTTTCTGACCGACGCCCAGGGTTACCAGCGCTGGCGCGACCCGAACACCCCCGGCAGCCTCGAAAAAAATTTCGCCTGGCGCGATTACTTTCACGGCCAGGGAGCAGACCATCGCGAATGGCAAGAGCGCCGCGATGTGCCGGCTCTCGATCGACCGCACATTTCCGTACCCTTTCGCAGCACGTCGACCGAAGATCTCAAAATTGCGCTTTCGGTTCCGGTTCGCGACTCCCAGCAGCGCGTCATCGGCGTTCTGGGGCGCACGATTCAACTGGGCAAGCTGCTGGGTTCATACAAGCGTCTGATCGGCGAAGATCAGCGCGATCGTGACGGCGGACGCGTGCTGGCCATTCTCGATCTGCGGCACGACCGGGGATCGATTCTCGATCATCCGTGGATGACGCTCGACAATCTCAAAAAACTCGACGACGACGAGGTCTTCGACCGGCTGACGCTGTGGCCGGTTCAACAGCGCGAATTGGAAGAGTTGCGGCGGCTGGTCCGCGAGGGACTGCCGGTCGACGGCCAGAACCTCGACCGCAAATACTACGATCCGGTACGCAAGGTCGATGCCGACGCCGATAGCAACTACGGAATGCCCTGGCTGGCGGCCTTTTGGCCTGTCGGCGACAAGGGCTGGTTCGCCGTCGTTCAAGAGCGGCGCGACGAAGCCCTGCGGCCGGTTAGCGAGATTCAGCAGGGCCTGTTCAAGTACGCGCTCACGGGATTGATCTTGTGCCTGACGTTCGTCGCGACCTCGTGGTATTTTGTCAGTCGCGTCATGCGGCCCACGACGCAACAGGCCCCCCGCCCAACGAGTGCGGCTTAGCGGCCCTGTTGAAAACGGGGACTGGCTTCGACGCGAAGAGGTAAACACTCGCGAATCAAAGAAACGCCTGCCCGCCTGCATCTTTCTAATCTCGACTCGCTCTGCTCGACTGCCCGATTGTCGCCCCTGTTTCAACCGCTGCTGACCGTCTCATGGAATTGATCGCCGAAGGCCTCGAACCCCAACAGCGACTGCGGTTCACGCTCGAGGCGACGTCGACCTATGTGCTGGGCCGCGGCATCGATGCCGACGTCCGCATTCCGTGGGATCGCCAGATCTCCCGCCGCCATGCCGAGCTATCGCCCGAGGGTGATCGCTTGACGGTGCGGCGGCTCAAACACGCGGCCAACCCTGTTTTTCATGAGGGGCGCGTCGTCGAGAATTGTTTGCTGCGGCGCGGCGAGCACTTCGTGGCCGGCAGCACGCGGTTTGTCGTGGAAGACGCGGATTCAAGTGCTGCGCCGCCCCCGGCAGCGCGACCTTTCGAAGAGGTGACGTTCAGTCGCGAGGCGTTGCAGCAAGTGCGATTCCGCGACCCGGACCGGCGCATCGAAGTGCTCTCGCACCTGCCGGAAGTGATCTGGGGCGCCCGCAGCGACACCGAACTGCACATGCGGCTGGTCAACCTGCTGCTTGCCGGCATTTCGCAGGCCGACGCGGCCGGCATCGTGCTGATCGAGCCGTCGGGAGAAATGCGCGTCTTGCAGTGGGATCGCCGCCGCGAAACGGCCGGCGCCTTTCAGCCCAGCGCCCGGCTGGTGGTCGAGGCCGTGGCCCGCCGGCGGCAAAGCCTGCTGCACGTGTGGGAGAGCGCCGATCAGCCGGCCGAGTTCACAGCGACACAGGAATTCGACTGGGCGTTCTGCACCCCGGTGCCCGGCGCTCCGACCGAGCGCTGGGGATTATACCTGGGCGGGCGCTTCGACCGCGAAGCGACCGGCCCGTCGCGCGGCTCTGGTCTTGACCGCGAAAGCAATCTGCAGGCGGACGTCAAATTCGCCGAACTGGTTGCCGAGATCGTGGGCTCGGTGCGCAAACTCAACCACCTCGAGCGGCAGCAGGCGGGTCTCAGGCAGTTTTTGCCGCCGGCGATTCTGGCGGTGATCGGCGACAACTCCGATCCGACGCTGCTGGCGCCGCGTGAGTCGCAGGTGAGCGTCATGTTCTGCGACTTGCGCGGGTTCAGCCGGCAGGCGGAAAACGCGCAGGGCGATCTGGCGGGATTGCTCGATCGGGTGAGCCAGGCCCTGGGGGTGATGACGCGGCATATCTCGCAGCACGGCGGCGTGATCGGCGATTTCCAGGGAGATGCGGCGATGGGATTCTGGGGCTGGCCGGTGGCGCATGAAGACGACGCCCTCGAAGCCTGCCGGGCGGCCCTGGCGATTCGCGCCGAGTTCGCCGCGGCGGCACGCACTCCCGGGAATCCTCTCGCCGATTTTCGAGTGGGGCTGGGCCTCGCGCGCGGCAAGGCGGTTGCCGGCCGCATCGGGACCGGCGAGCATTTTGTGTTTACGGCGTTTGGCCCCGTCGTCAACCTGGCCAGCCGCCTCGAAGGGATGACCAAACAGTTGCGCGTTCCGATTCTGATTGACGAGGTCCTGGCCGAAATCGTTCGCACGCGGATGCCCGCCGACCAGGGGCGCACGCGACATCTGGCTCGCGTATTGCCCTATGGCCTCGAGACGCCGCTCGTCGTCAGCGAGCTGCTTCCCAGCACCGCCGAATTGCCCGAACTGACCGCCGAACATCTGGCCGCGTATGACGCGGCGGTCGAGCACTTCACCGCCGGACGCTGGGACGACGCTTACGCCGCCTTGCGCACGCTGCCCCCCGGCGATCGCGCGCAGGATTTTCTGGCCCTGCACATTGCGCAGCAGAACCGCGTCGCCCCGACCGACTGGACGGGCGTGATCAAGCTGCCCAGCAAGTAAGACCGGGCCGGCTAAAGTACCGGCGAGAACAGTTTGAGCAGCTCTTCACCGATTCGCTGCACCTTCGAGCGGTTCTGAAATGTCGCCAGGTCGATTTGCGAGGCTTGCTGCCGATCGTCGTCGAAGTGCTGGTCGAGCCGGCGGGCGGGGTCGGCACCCAACATGACCAGGGCGACTTCGAAGTTGAGCAGCAGGCTGCGCGTGTCGAAGTTGGGGGTGCCAACCAGCGACCAGGCGCCGTCGATCGTCAGCGTTTTGGCGTGCAACAAGCCGCGATGGTATTCGTAGATCTCGACGCCGCTTTCGAGCAGCGGCTGGTAGTACCCGCGCCCGGCCGTCACCATCCATTGGTGATCGCTGAGGGCGGGCAGCATCAATCGCACGTGGACACCGCGGTACGCCGCCGTTTCCAGCGCCGTCAGCAGGGCAGGCGTGGGAATGAAATACGACGTGGCCAGCGTGATCCGCTGGCGTGCTTCATTGATGGCGGCGAAAAACAAGGCGTGAAAAACCTCGGTCTCGCCGTCCGGTCCGCCGGCGACGACTTGCGCCACTTGATCGCCCCCCTCGAGCGGGGCCGGGTACAGTTCGCCGCCGATCAGGGGCCGGCCGGTGGCAAAAAACCAGTCTTCGGCGAACACCTGCTGCAACTGCGACACCACCGGCCCGCAAAACCTGAGGTGTGTGTCGCGCCAGAATCCAATCCGCCGGTTGCGGCCGACATATTCGTCGCCGATGTTCATCCCGCCGGTGAAACCGACCTGACCATCGACAATCACGATCTTGCGGTGATTGCGAAGGTTGATCGACCAGCGCTCGCGCAAGCCGGCGCCGGGCAGAGCGCTCGCGACGTCGATACCCGCCTCGAGCATCGGTCGCAGAAACTTGCGCCCGGTAGACATCGAACCGATGCCGTCGAACAGAAACCGGATTTTGACCCCCTCGCCCGCCTTGCGGATGAGCAAGTCGCGCAGCCGCCGACCCGTCCGGTCGGGCTGCCAGATGTAGTATTCGAGATGAATCGTTTCGCGGGCCGCTCCGATCGCCTGCTCGATCAGCCCCAGCGTGCGATTGGTGTCCGACACGATTTCAACCGCGTTCCCGTGGCACAGCCGGGTCGACGCGATGCGATCGGTCAGACGCACCAGCCCGCGAATCGAGGGGTCGACGGCTTCGTCGGGCAACGCCTCATAGACGCGCAGCGCCGACAGCATCTGATCGATTTGACGCCGCGACGCCTGACGGAGCGTCGCGCGACGCTCGACCCGATTGATCCCGAACACCAGAAACAAAAGACCGCCCAGATACGGCAGGACCACAATGAGCATGATCCAGGCAAGCTTTGACACCGAAGCCTTTCGCGACTGCAACAGTACGAAGGGGACCAGCAACAGCGTCAACAGATAGCCTTGAACGATCAGGAAGGTCGAGAGGGATGGCAGACTCACGGGAACAGCGGGCCGAAGGACAGGGGGATTTCGACAATCGCGGGCGTACCGTCTGCACGAGTTCGTCGCTCGAGCGCGCCACACCAGGCAAGATACCACCCCTTCGTCACGCGGACTACCGCCGCCGATCCCTCGCGAGCCGTTCGTGCGCGCGGTATTGTGCCTGAGCCGGGTTGCGGATGGAATCGTCGCGGGCCCGGCAATCGCAGGGGCGAACAAAGCCGTGTGGCCCTCGCCCCCTTGAACGAAAAGCCCTGTCGAGCCGAAAAAGGCCCTCAATGAAATTCGCCATCTGCCAGGAACTGTTCGAAAACTGGGATTGGGACCGCCAATGCCGATTTATCGCCGAAACTGGCTATGAAGGGGTTGAAGTTGCCCCGTTCACCCTGGCACCGCGGATCGGCGAGATCTCGGCGCGACAGCGGGCCACTTTACGTAAACAGTGTGAAGCACAAGGCTTGGAGATTATCGGCCTGCACTGGTTGCTGGCCAAAACCACCGGATTGCACCTGACGAGCCCCGATCGGGCGGTCCGCCGGGCGACCGCCGACTATTTGGTCGAACTGGGCCAGGCGTGTGCCGATCTGGGGGGGGCGCTGCTGGTTTTCGGTTCTCCCGCACAAAGAAATCTGGACGCCGCCTCGTCGCGGGCCGAGGGACTCGAGCGGGCGGCCGAGGTCTTTCGCCTTTGCCTGCCCCCCCTTGCCGAGCGCGGGGTCAAAATCTGCATGGAGCCGCTGACGACCAAAGAAACGAACTTCATCAACACGTGCGGCGAGGCGCTGGAACTGATCGAGCAGGTGGCGATGCCGAATTTCGTTCTGCACCAGGACGTCAAAGCCATGCTGGGCGAGGCCGAGCCGATTCCGGAATTGATTTCGAAGTACGCTTCGCACGTCGGACACTTTCACGCCAACGACGGCAACCTGCTGGGAC
>SIAF01000108.1 GCA_009691905.1 Planctomycetaceae bacterium
CAGAATCGGGTACTTCCCGCATTGACCAGGGACCATGTGGCGTAGGCTCGGCGAGTACCCGCGATCAAAACGCAACGTCACGAGACTCTTCACGCGGAGCGATGAAGACTACATTGGCGGGACGATGGCCCCGTGGGGTGGCAATGCACGAGTGCCCCAATGGAACGTCTTGCGCGCGACGGGGCCATCGCTGGCAAGATTACGAGCAAAATGGCGAGTCCATGCGATCCTCGCGGCGCGATCGATGCCCAATTCGGCGCGACGCTCGGACCCCGCCACCCGTCGCAGTCGCAAGGGACCACGTGGCAAACACTTTGCGAGTACCCGTGATCAAAACGCGACTTCCCGAGACTCTTCACGCGGAGCGATGAAGACTACTTTGGCTCACTACCCGTCCCCAGTGCCTGTTCGAGAAAGCACGTCTGTAGCCCCAGCGCGTCGCGAAACTGTTGATACTCGGCACGGCGCGAGGCGCATAGCGACTCGTCCATCGACGATCGGCGCACGGCGCGGATCAGCACGTTCTTGGGGGTGTGCTCCATGTCGATGAACTCGACCACCTGCGTCGCGTAGCCGTGAATCTCCAGCAGCGCGGCACGCAGCGCGTCGGTCGCCAGGGCTGCGAAGCGTTCGTGCAGCAGGCCGTGGCGCGCCAGCGGAGCGAACAGTTCATTGCGAATCGCCGGCGCCAGTTCGTGCTGGCAGCAGGGGACGGCGAGAATCACCGGGCAGTTCCAGCGCACCGCCTGAGCGAGTGCCGCGTCGGTCGCCGTGTCGCAGGCGTGCAGCGACACCGCCAGATCGACGGGACCGGCGGGTGTGAACCCGGCGATGTCGCCCTCTCGAAAACTCAGGCCTTCGCAGCCCAGGCGGCCGGCAAGCTGCGAGCAGGTGCGAATCACTTCGGCCTGTCGGTCGAGGCCGACGATCTCGACGCGGCGAGCGTGAATGACGGTCAGCAGGTGATGCAGGGCAAACGTCAGGTAGCTTTTGCCGCAACCGAAATCGACGACGTGCAGTTCGCCTCCCTCGGGAAGCGACGGGACGATATCCTGCACCAGTTCCAGAAAACGATTGATCTGACGGAACTTGTGAAACATCGCCTTGCGGACCTGGCCGGTCGCGGTCATCACGCCGATCTCGGCCAGAAACGGGCAGGGCGTTCCCTCGGGAATCAGGTAGGCCTTGCTGCGATCGTGCGCGGCCCCTTTCTCGGCTTTAGTAGGGGCCGCGGCCGAGATGGCGAACGACCCGTCGCGGCGGGCGCGAATCGCGTAGTCGGCTTCGGTCGTGTACAGAGCGACCTGCTCGAAGGACTCGTGCAACAGTTTCGTGACCAGTGCCGCAGCCTGACGCGCATCGCAGTTTTCGTGCGTGACCTTTCGCGGGTGGTGATACGTGAACTGCCACTGATCGCGCTCGCGGATCGTCACGGGACGGACGACCACCTTCGAGAACTCCACAGCGGCCCCAGGACGGCACTGGCTGAGGACCAGTTGCCGACAGGTGCCGCCGAGGAAGGAGTGTTTTATGACGTCGAGCGCTGAGTGAGGCATGCAGGCATCTTAACCGATCTCCCGGCGACTCGAACCGAGGGGGCCTCGCTAAACTGCAACCCACCGGAATGCGCAACAAGCAAACCTGCGGAAACCCTCAATTTCCCGCGAAATCTCTCGGAATGCGCAATAAGCCGCGGGCCGTAGCATGGACTCTCAGTCCGTTCGCCGCCCCAACCATGTCCCGCACCATTGCTCCAAATCCCGCCCCCCGCCCGCTCGAAGTGTTCAACAAGGATATCGCCAAAACCGCTCGAACTGGCCAACAGGCCACGGGCCGGCACCAACTTTGGCGGCTGGCGGTTAGCCGTCTTAATACCTTTCGCCGAATTCGACTCGATTCGCCTCCGGAAAATCACCCCCTATTTTACCGCGCTCTAAGTTCCCGATAGAAGACCGCGGTGCGCAAATCTGGAAAGGTACGAACAAACATCCGCACTGCAGCGGCGGTTTGTACCGGTAATCTGAGTGGCAAAGCATGTGAAGTCTTCAGGGGGCTTACGCCCCCCGCTCGCCTGCACAACGATTTCTGTGCTGCAATTTGTCTTCAATTCGCACTCGGCGCCTGAATCGGCGGGGCATCGAGCAGACCCAGCGCGAGCAGCGCTTCGACGAATTCGCGGGCGACAGGACCGGCGGCGTGGCCGCCCGAGCCGGCGTGTTCGAGTACCACTACAAACGCGATTCGCGGGCGTTCGGCGGGGACGTAACCGGCGAACCAGGCATGGTCGGGACGGCCGCCCCCCGACTCGGCGGTGCCGGTCTTGCCGGCGATCGCCACGCTTTCGAGCCGGACGGTCTTGTAGCCCGTCCCCTGCGGATGAGCGACCACCTGCTGCAAGCCCATCCGCAGCCACTGGAGCGTCCGCGACGACAACTCGGGAATCGGCACTGGGTCGACCGCGGGCAATGCGGTGGCGTCGGCACTCTGGGTCGAGAGAGCCGCCGGTCCGGCCGAATCGGCGAGGCGCGGCGTCACCAGCCGCCCGCCGTTGGCGAAGGCGGCTATCATCCGCGCGACCTGTAACGGCGTGGCTGTCAGTTTCGACTGCCCGATCGCCAGTTGCAGGGGTTCAGGCGCGGTTGCGCGTTGTTTTTTCGAGAGCGTGCCGTTCTGGCCACCCCTCGGATCGGGGGGAAGCTGTCCGGCCGCTTCGCCGGGAAGGTCGATGCCGGTGAGTTGGCCGAAGCCGAATTTCGATGCCCAATCGTAAAGCGGCTGGGGACCGATCCGGCGGGCTGCCGCGAAGAAGTACACATTGCACGAACGGGCCAGCGCCGAGACGAGATTGACATCGCCATGCCCGACCCCGAAGTGTCGAAACGTATAGCAGCGGTAGCGGTCGGGCTGGTCGAGGTAGCCCTGACAGGCGAACTCGCGTTCGGGATCGAGGCGGCCGCTTTCGAGAAATGCCGCAGCGCTGACCGCCTTGAACACCGAACCAGGGGGCAGGGTCATGGCCGCCGCGCGATGAAACAGCGGCTTGCGCGGGTCGGCGAGCGTCTCGCTCCAGCGCCCCCGATCAGAGTCGCCCAGCAGTCCCAGGTCGAATCGCGGCGCCGAAGCGGCCGCCAGGACCGCCCCCGTCCGAACGTCGATCGCAACGAGGGCGCCCCCAGGCGGGATCGGCAGCGGTTGGCCGCTGGCCGGGTCGATGCGTTCCGACTGCAACTGCTCATCGAGCAACTGCTCGCAGGCCTGCTGCAACGGCAGGTTGAGGGACAGCATCAGGTCGTGACCGTAGCGTGGTTCGCGCACGACCCGGCTCTCGACGATCTCGCCGCGGCGATTGAACACGACGCGCCGCTCGCCGCGCAGGCCGCGCAAGTGTCGTTCGTAGTATTGCTCGAGCCCCGATCGCCCCTGCCGGTCGCCCGCCTGGTAATCGAGCGGGTCCCCCTTGGGAAATTCTTGCCGGCGGACGCGAATCGCGTCATCACCTACAGGCGTGCGATAGCCGACGACGTGCGCGGCGGTCGGCCCTTGCGGATAAACGCGGCGCGTGCGGGTTTCGATGCGCGTGCCGGGGTAGCGCTCGGGATGCGACTCGATCTCGACGGCCCTCGCCAGGGGAATTTCGGACATCAGCCGGTGGTAGTCGAGTTGTTCCTGAATCACGAGCGGCTCCAGGGCCTCGCGCTGCGGAGGGGTCGTGAGCGTGGTGACGACGGTTTGCCAGGCGGTCTGCCACCACGCAGATTCGGCCGCGGGGCGAGCGTCAAAATCTCGGTCGGACTGTTCGGCGTCGCGTCCGCGCTCGACGAGTTCATAGACCTGTTCGACCCGCCGCTGTATCGCCCGGCGCTGGCCGGCCAACTCGGCCTGGCCCAACCCGGTGGCGCGCTCGAGCCGGTGCCACAGCGCTTCGCGCCGTTCGAGCAACGCCGCCGATTCGGCAGCGACGCGCTGGGGATCGCGACGGGCGATGCGATCGAGGCGGGCCAGCACCTGTTGCCTGAGCCAGCCGGGGTCGACCGGTTCTTCCAGCCAGCGATAGTGCACGGCCAGCCCATACAGCACGACATCTTCGGCCAGAACCTGGCCATCGGCCGAGAGGATTCGACCGTCGCGACTGGGAATCGGCTCGCGGCGCTGACTCGTTTTCTCGAATTCGGCGGCATACACATCGCCCAGTTGAGTCTGCACGAATACCAGCCGCGCTGCGATGCCCAAAAACGCCACCATAAGCACGCCGAACAGCGCCGCCAGCCGCCCTCGTGGATGCCGACCGGCCTCCCAGCCCGGCGCGGCAGCGTCGGTCGTCAAAAGCAGTGCGTTGAGGGGGCGGTTGAGCATTGGATTGCGAGTCGGAGATTCTCGGTTTCGCGTAGAACGGACTCTTAGTCCGTTCGAGTGAATGAGCGGTTAAGTATTGATTGCAGCCGCGATCGGCAATTATTCGGTCAACATGCTCCAGCGGTTCGAGACGGCGACTGTCTGCCGGTCGTCGGAGTTCGCCTGCGGATCAAAGACCATTCGCCAGGCTAAAAGCAGACCCATCGCCAGCAGTCCCGTCGACACCGCCGAACCGGTCCCCTGCATCAGCAATGACCGAATGTCGACCACCTCGCGGGCGAGTGCCAGTCCAATGACGGCGGTGACCGTCGGCACCACGAGCGCGGTCAATGCGAGCAATGCGCTGAGCAACACCACCGGCAGCCGTGGCAAACGGCAGCACGCCAGTTGAATGAGCCATGCCGCCGCGACAAAGCCGACGACGTTGATGCCCAGCCCTCCGGGGGACAAACCGTCGGCGATCAACCCCCAGCCGGCCGCTACGACAATCGCCGTGCGGCCTGACGAGCGCCATACCATCCACACCAGTCCCGCCACGATCAGGTTCGGCGCCCACGCATTCGGAAAGACAAGCGGCACGAGGCTGCTTTGCAGCACGAACGCGGCGTAGGTGACCGCGGCGATCAGGATGAGTTGTCGGGCCAAGTATTGCATGAGAGTGTTTTTTGACGGGAATTTTTACCGTTAGTGCATAGAAAGCCCGGAGGGCGGCATGTAATAGCCAGGGGTGGCAGCCCCTGGAATTCGTACGCGATTTTTTCCCAGCCCCGTCAGGGGCGACATGAATCATCCTGTGCCGCCCTTGACGGGGCTGAATCTTCTTCGCCGCAGCATTCCGAGGGCTGCCGCCCTCGGCTATTTCATGTCGCCCTCCGGGCTGAAGATTCCACTAATTGCTAATCTGCCAGAATCCGCCCGGGATTCAGGGTGAGCCTCAGGATTTGAACCTGTCCGAATTCGTCGAGCGTGGCGGCCGGTTGGACGTCGATCGACCAATCGGCGGCTCCCGGTTCGAGTTCGGCCCGGACGACTTTTCCGTAATACATGGCATAGGGCAGGACGCCGTCGGCCCCCCCGGTGTAGACTTCGTCGCCGACATTCACCGGTTCGCTGATGTGCTTGAGCCGGCAGCGATCGCTGCCGTCGCCTGTGAGTGTCCCTTCGGGACCGAATGCAAGCCCGCGCGACGTGCGCCGCGCGACCCGCGCCCGACCGCTGAACCCCGCATCGGTGATGCGCTCGATCGTGCTGCTGTAGCGGCCGGCCTCGGCAATCTTGCCGATGACGCAGCGGCCGGCGTAGATCGCATCGCCCGTGGCCAGGTCGGCATCGGTTCCCTGATCGACGAGCGGCCGCTGGTCGTCGAGAACCAGCGCCGATTCTCTGACTCCGGCGGCGGTGCCGGCGCCGATCAGCGTTCGCGAACGCCACAGCGCGGCAGATTCGTTGCCCAGAACCCGTGCCGACACCAGTTGCGGTACGAGCAGCGGGTTGCGGGATTCACCGACGAGATGGCTGTCGGTTGCCCCTTCGATCAGGTTTCGTTGCCGCTCCCAGGCGGCGAGCTGCACTTCGAGCCGGCGATTTCGCCGCTCGGCACTCGCCAGTCGCGTCTGGATGTCGTGCAACTCGCGCTGCGGGGCCGGCCGCGGGACCACGCGCTCGAGGGCTTCGCCGGCTCGTGCGGCGGCAAGTCGCACGGCGGCCTGACCGGGCGTGAGGCCGTCGCGGACCGCCGCACGCCAGCGGGTCGTCACCTCGTCGGGCGCGAACCACATCCCGGCGCCTAACGCCGCGATGAGGCAGACCAGACTGAACGGGGCGGGAGAGCGGGGCATGGCGAGTTTGTCAACGGTCTCCGGCATCGAGAATTCCTCGCCACTGGGCGAGATGGTCGAGGCAAATGGCGGCGCCGCGGGCGACGGTGGTCAGCGGGTCAGGGTCGACCCGCACGGGAACATTGAGCTGCTCGGTCAGGTACAAATCGAGACCGCGCAACAAGGCGCCGCCTCCGGTCAGCACGACCCCCTGGTCGACCAGATCGGCGACCAGTTCGGGGTCGCACTGTTCGATGACCCCTTTGATGCAGTTGACAATCGCCGTCACCGGGCCGATCAGGGCTTTGCGGATTTCTTCGCTGGTCACGATCGACTTGCGCGGCACGCCGCTGATCGTGTCGCGGCCGCGGACTTCGGCCGTCAGCTCCTGGTCGAGGGGCGCGGCACTGCCGATTTCGATTTTGATCTGTTCGGCGGTGGGGATGCCGACCCGCAGCGAATAGTCGTGCTTGAGAAACTCGACGATGGCTTCGTCCATTTCGTCGCCGCCGATGCGAATCGAGCGAGCGGCCACGACGTCGGCCAGGCTGAACAGGGCGACATCGGTGGTCCCGCCGCCGATGTCGCAGACGAGACTGGCCAGGGGTTCTGAAATCGGCAGACCGGCGCCGATGCCGGCGGCTTTCGATTCGGAAATCAGGTAGACCTGCCCGGCGCCGGCTCGTTCGGCGCTGTGAAAGACAGCGCGGCGTTCGACCGGCGTAATCCCGCCGGGGACCGCGATCACGACGCGCGGCCGCAGGCCCCCGCTGCGGCGCGTCGCCTTGCGGATGAAATACCGCAGCATCGCCTCGCACAGTTCGAAGTCGGTAATCACGCCATTATGCAAAGGGCGCGTGACCGTGATCGAGTCGGGGGTGCGGCCCAGCATCTGGCGGGCCAGTTTGCCGACGGCGGTGCCTCGTCCCAGAACTTTGCGAGTCCCCTTTTCGAGCGCAACGACCGAGGGTTCGTCAATGACGATCCCGCGACCGTGGACGGCCACCAGCGTGTTGGCGGTTCCCAGGTCGATCGCCAGGTCGGGGCACAGCCATTGCCGCAGTCGGTTAAGCATTCTGGCTGGGGGCGACACAAGACATGAAGGGGGCAATGGTTACGGGGGGACGGTTTTTATCGCATTCGGCGGGATCGGGCAAGACGCAGTCCGGACGCCGTTGTGGATGGTGGATGGTGGATGGTGGATGGTGGATGGTGGATGGTGGATGGTGGATGGTGGATGGTGGATGGTGGATGGTGGATGGTGGATGGTGGATGGTGGATGGTAATTGCCGCAAAGCCCCAATGGCCGCGAGCCAAACACACCATCCACTATCTACTCTCTTCGATCCACACGCATTTTCCCCTTGCCACGAATTGACCATCGCTGTATCTTCCCGCCCCTCACGTCTCTCTCCCATTCCAAACCATTTCGTTTCCAGCAACGCGGTCGCTCCGCGACAGTCATGGTCTGCGCTCTCTCGGCGCACGCTGTGGGTCTGTCGCGATGGGCCTCGTTGACGTTCCAGGCGTGCCCCGGCAATGAGGCCTGCGATGAAATCTCGGACCCTGTGTGGCAGCCTGGCGGCCCTGTTCGTCTGGCTGGCTGCGCTTCCGGCCAGCGCTCAGGACTTTCGCGTCTATACCCGAACGAGTTACGTCCGCGAGGACGTGAAAGGCCCGGAGGCCAATCGCCCGTCTGCCGTCAGCCGCTGCACGTCGCTGTTTCATGCCGGCAAGGTTTACGACTGCGTCGACAGCGTCAACCAGATGACGATCTACGAGCCGGCGCACCAGCGCTTCGTGGTGATCGACGGCTCGCGGCGGCGGGCGACCGTGATCACCTTCGACGACATCAGTACGCTGTTGCACCGCTATGAATCGCGCGATGCCGAACAACTCGCGAAATCCAAGAAGAGCCGACGGCATGAAGAAATCAAACTGGCCAACTACCTCGAGCTGCAGATTCATCCGAAATTTCAGGAGCGCTACGACGAAGCGGCGCGACTGCTGGAGTTTTCAAGCGGATCATTGAAATACTACTCGGTGAAGTGCGATCCGGCGGCGACCCCCGAGCGGGTCGCCGCCTACCTCGACTACGCCGATTGGGCGGCGCGGCTGAACTGTATCGTGAATCCGCGGGCACCGCTGCCGGGTCCGCGACTGAAACTCAACGACGCCCTGCGGAAACACACGCTGCTGCCGATCGAAGTCACGCTCAAGACCGAACCGTCGAGCGGATATCACAAGACGGCCGAACATCAGTTCGTCTGGAAATTGAACGATGAGGACCGGAAAATCATCCGCCACTGGGAAATGACCCTCGGCGAACCCGACATCAAGCCGATGTCGCTGGAAGAATTTCTGAAGTCGAACCAGAAAGACATTGCCGCTCCGACGCGGGATTCGCGGACTGGTTCAGCCGCTTCGAAAAAGGGAGCGGCAATAATAAACCCCGCGTCCGCGAGGACCCGGGGGGGTGCCTTCGCCGATTCTAATTGATTGGGGCGAGATTGATCCGGCTGCCAGGCGGTCAGGCACGTCTACTCTTTTTTGGCCAGCGGCTCTTTCTTTTCGGTGATGACCGGGCAGGTGAGAGACATTTCGGCGTTCAACTGGGTGTAGTCCTTCCACTCTTCCGGAAGGTTGTCTTCATGGAAGATCGCCTCGACCGGGCATTCGGGTACGCAGGCTTCGCAGTCGATGCATTCTTCGGGATGAATGTAGAGGATCTGCTCCCCCTCGTAGAAGCACTCGACCGGGCAGACCACGACGCAATCGGTGTATTTGCAACCGAAGCAGGGCTCGGCAACGACGTGGGTCATCAATCTTCCCTTTCTCTCGAACTTAATCGTTTTTTCGGCCGAAATTTGCGGCCAGCGCCTGCATCGTATAGGTGGGTTTACAGAGTGTCAAGGCCCGCCTTTTGCCGATTTCCCGCGGTTGAGAACGGGTGCCGGGCGGCGTCTCAAACCCGAGATTCCGCCGCTGCCGCGACTGCCGAAAAAACGATATAGCCGACATTTCGCCGCTCTGTTAGATTTCGCCCGCCTCGTTCCACAACTGAAACCACCCACAACTGAAACCACGAGGTTGGGCAGGTTGAATTACGGGCTGCCTCGCGCTCTTGCGGCAGGATGCCGCCAGACGGCCTGTTGGGAAGGATCCAGGAGACCGATGTCACGCTCACGCCTCTCGAAACCGGTTGTCGCCGGCCTCGCCGCCGGATGTCTGTTCATGACACTCGCCGTCGATCTGCCGGCACAGACTGCCGTGAAAAAGAAATCGGCGATCCGCCCGGTCGAGGCGTCTGACGACGACGTCAACGCCCCGGAAGTCAAGCCGCGCACTCGCCCCGCGACAAAAGGGACCGCGGGCGGGACGGGACAGCCGGCCGACAAAACTCCCTCGGCCAAGAAAAATCTCCCGGGCAATACTCCCTCAGGCAAAACTCCCGAAAGCAAGGCGCTTCCGCAGGGGAAGATTTCCGGGGCCGCCAAAACCTCTCCGGACATCAAAACCCAAAAAAAAGGTATTCCAGACGATGCGCGGCGGCCGCGCCCTGAGGCCGAGCCGATGCGCGTCGAAAAGATCAGTCCCGAACTCGAACAGATTCTCAAAGACTGGGAAGAGTATTCGTCGCGAGTCAAAAAGCTCACCGGCACGTTCAAACGCGCCAAAATCGACCGGACCTTCGGTGTCGAGCTGTGGGCCGACGGTAAATTCGCCTATCAGGCGCCTGACAAGGGGGCCTATGCATTCGCCGGAACGAAGCTTCGGAAGGATGACGCCAGCGAAATAGAAAACGCCGACGGGTCACTGTTCGAACTCAAAAGCGACGAGACCGAGAACTGGGTCTGCACCGGTGCCGAGGTTCTCAAGATCTACGACGCGGTCAAGCAATACGAGCGAGTCGCGATTCCACCCGAAAGCCAGGGGGACAATATCATCGAAGGTCCCCTGCCGTTTCTGTTCGGCATGAAGGCCGAGCAAGCCAAGCGCCGCTACATTTTCAAGCTGAACAAACCGCATTCGAACTACAAAGATGCGATCAACCTGTCGGTCCTGCCGCGTGAAAAGCGGGACTCCGACCACTGGGTCAAGGCCAGGGTGATTCTTAGTCGCCAAAACTACCTGCCGATCGTCGTAAAGCTCACCGAACCGGGCGAGAACACCGAAACGGTTCACATTTTCACCGACCTGCAGGTCAACGGCAAAAAGGGCATTGCCGAGTTTTTCGGCAAGCGCGAACCGTTCAACCCCGACCTGTCGCGGCACAAGCTGGTGCTCAACCAGAAAGACGGCCCCCCGGCATCGCAGCCGCGCGACATTCCCGACCTGGGCGCCCGGCCGACGACACCTGGCGGCACGAAAGGGAAAGCGATCACCGGCGACCGGGCCGACCGGGCCGCACCACGCAGCGCCGACGCTTCAGGCGGGATGAAAAAGCCCGGCAGCGTTCAGAAGTAGCGACTTGTCGGGCAGAATGGATCGGCTCACTTCAGCGTGGCCATCGATCGGAGTGAGGTCGCGCGATTTCCTACAACGTCTTCAGGTATTCCAGCACGTCCCGTTTTTCGTCGTCCGCGAGCTTGCTCGGGAACAGGTGTCCGGCAGCGCTTTTGCCGGGCCGGCGCGTATCAAAGTACTCGCGCTTTTCGGAGTTCGACCGGGCTGTCGGCGGCAGTTCGTCGAACGCCGTGACCTCCAGCCCGATCTTCGACTGGTCAAAGCCGTTTTCGGTGCGTCGCCAGATGACGGGGCGTTCGCCGGGATGAAACAGGTGCCACAGCGTCGGCACCGAGCCGTTATGCAGATACGGGGCGCTGGCCCAGATGCCGTTCAGGGGGGGCGCGACGTAGCCGCCGGGGTCGGTTCGGTACGATCGTTCGCCGTAGTGTCCGTACCAGCTCTTCTGCATCTCCTGCCGGTACGCCACCGAAAGGGACTGCAGGCGGATCGGGTCGGTGCCGACCTCGTCGAGCGGGACGACTCGGTCGGGAAACGACGCGTGGTCGCCGTAAGTCCCGTGACACAGGGCGCACGATCGGTTGAATGTGACTTCACCCTGTCGCGCCAGTTCGCGGTCGATCGGCCAGGGGTACCGCGGCGCTTCGAGCGACTCGATCCAGGCAAGGATGTCGGAGTAGTCCGACTCCCAGCCGCGCATCGTCGCCCCGCTGTTCTCGGGCAGCATCACGAACTGCAACAGGGGCCGCGGACTTTTTGCCACAAATCCGTCGGCATACAGAAACTTCTTGCGACGCGTGTTCCAAAAAGGGGGGGCATCCATGTCGTGATGGACCATCGTCGGCTTGGGGCGATCGAAACGCACGTCGAGGTTCAAATCGCGCAGCGATCCCAGAGCGACGCCGAACATAACCGCATTGGTCGTGCCGCGGGTCGTCCCCAGAGGCATCTTGAGCGACCCCAGGTCCATGTGCGTCAGCGGCTTGGCCATCGTCAGTTTCGTGAGTCGCACCTCTTCGGTCAGCGTGTCGAGGGCAAAGTGCGTGTTGGGAGCGCCGAGGATCACTTTGCCGGCAACCTTGCCGGTGTGGCAGGCGAGACAGTTCATGACCCATCCCGACTTGCCGTCGGCGACATAACCGAGCGCGGGTTTGCCGCCGTCGCCGCCGGGGCGTTCGATCAGGCCGTAACGCGAGAAGGCCATGCGGCGTCGTTCGTCGGGTGTCGCGTTGCGGGCCTGTGCCCGCAATTCGGCGGGCCAGACCTTCCACAGGTTGTCGAACACCGCCTGATCGAAGTCAGCAGGGAGATAGGTTCTGGTGGTCAACCAGTCATAGCCGCGTTC
This sequence comes from Planctomycetaceae bacterium, assembly GCA_009691905.1. Taxonomy (GTDB): domain Bacteria; phylum Planctomycetota; class Planctomycetia; order Planctomycetales; family Planctomycetaceae; genus SIAF01. The sequence continues at coordinate 11,983 of SIAF01000108.1, forward strand.
GGCCGGCGATTGCGCCGGCGGCGCGTCGTCGGCGATTGCGGTCGACCGACCTGCCATCAGACTGATTGCCAGGCAGGCGGCCATCGTCGCGGCCCGCCAGCGTGAGACGAGGGATCGTGCTTTCGAGTCCATTGCCATGAAATCCTGTCCGCAGCCGAGAGACTTCGATTAACCCCTATCCAAGGCGACCGCTTTAGAATCATAGACATCGTCCGAAAAAAGTAGTATCGCAGATCAACGTCGTTTTCGCCGGGAGCATTGCGTGTTTGCTGAGGAAGATTGGTACCGCCCATTTCTTGCGACAAGACGCTGTCAGTCCTGCCGATTGCCAGCGTTCCTGGACGCCGGTCTTGACAGAGCGTTCTAAGCCACGGGACACTTCTAAAAGCCGATCGAGAATTCTATGACGACCGACCACCAGTCCAGGGTGAGTGAACAGTTTACGCGCATCAAACCTTTGCGCCGCACGTTGCAAATTCGCAACCGGCAGCCCGAAGTTATGGATGAACCCGAACTGGATGGAGGGCTGCACGTCGCAGCGCTCGACAGCCTCGGGCGGATCAACCGACTCAGCCGCACCACGGCCGGTTTGTGGGGGCCGATTTGCAATCTCGCGCGGGAATCGCTCGGGCAAGGGTCGCTGCGAATTCTCGATATCGCCAGCGGCGGTGGAGACGTGGCGCTGGGGCTGGCGCGACGGGCGGCAAAAGCCGGCATCGCGGTCGAGATCGAGGGGGTCGATATCAGCCCCCGAGCGGTTTATTATGCCAACGCGGCGGCGGCTCGGCAGCAACTGACCAACGTGGCCTTTCACGCGCGCGACGTCCTCGCCGAGCCGATTCCGCACGACATTTACGACGTCATTACCTGCTCGCTGTTTCTGCACCATCTGGACGAGAGTGACGCGTTTCATTTGCTGGGCAACATGGCCGGCGCCGCACGCAGGCTGGTCGTCGTCAGCGATTTGCGGCGAACGCGGCTGGGGTATTTTCTGGCGTGTCTGGTGAGCCGCACGCTGGTCTGGTCGCCGGTCGTGCGTGTCGACGGCCCGTTGTCGGTGGCTGCGGCATTCACGATGGACGAGGCGCGCGAGTTGGCCCGAAAGAGCGGGCTGGGGGGCGCGGTCATTTCCCATCAATGGCCGCAGCGGTTTCTGCTCACCTGGAGACGAGTTTGACGCTGACAGCCACGCTCAGACTGAATGAGGCCTCGGCCCGGGAATGGGACGTGATCGTGATCGGCGCCGGTCCCGCCGGGGCGCTGGCAGCGAGGCAGAATGCTCTGGCGGGTTCCCGCACGCTGCTGGTCGAACGCAAGGCGTTTCCCAGAAGCAAGGTGTGCGGGGCATGTCTCAATCAATCGGCCCTCTGGGTGCTTGAGGCGGCGGGCCTGATCGAGAAAATCGCGGAACTCGGCGGTCAGCCGATCCGGGCGTTTCACGTGCAATGCGGCTCGCGAAAACTCGCCGTGCCGTTGCCCGGTGGACTCGCAGTGTCGCGCAGTCGCCTCGATGCGGCGCTCGCCGAAGCGGCGATCGACGCCGGCGCCGCCTTTTTGCCTGAGACGGCCGCGACGGTTCAAGATCTGGAAACTACGGCTATCGGCGAGTACCGCCAGGTGGACTTGAGGGGGACGGACGAAGTGACTTGTCGCGCGCGCGGCCGCGTTGTGCTGGCGGCCGACGGACTGGGGCACACCAGCCTCGATGCGCATCCGGAGTTTGTCAGCCGCATCCATCCGCAGTCACGCATCGGGCTCGGGACAGTTCAAACAGAGTTTCCCGGTTTCTATCAGGCGGGAACGATTTACATGGCGGTCGGCGCCTGCGGATATGTGGGGCTGGTGCAGGTCGAAGACGCTCGGCTGAACGTCGCGGCTGCGATTGCCCCCGCATTTCTCAAAGACCACGCCGCCGCGTCGCAGGCGATTGCCGCAATTCTCGATGAAGCAGGGTTGCCGGCGCTGTGCGACCCCGATGCAGCCGGCTGGCAGGGGACGCTGCCGCTGACAAGGCAAAGCTCGCAATTGGCCGGCCGCCGCATTCTGCTGTTGGGAGATGCCGCCGGATACGTCGAGCCCTTTACAGGCGAGGGAATGGCCTGGGCGCTGTCGGCGGCGATTCAGGTCGAATCGATCGTGCGCCGCGGCTTGCAGGTTTGGGATCGCGGTCTCGAATCAGAATGGTCACGCATGGTGCGCCGGCTGGTCATGCGCCGTCAGCGGTGGTGCCGCGTGCTGTCGGCCCTGCTCAGGCATCCGCGGGTCAGCCGCGGGCTGATGACGGTTCTGTCGTGGGTCCCGCCGCTGGTGAGTCCCATCGTTCGCGGGTTGAATGCTCCGTCGCGCCCCCTGCAGAGGATTTCCTGATGAGTTTATCCGTTCGGGGCATCGGGGTGGTTGTTCCCGCGTGGGGCATCGACCAGGCGGATGCCGCCGAAATCTCGCTGGGACTGAGTTGCCGTTCGGACGAACAAAGGCGGTTGCTGCCGGTCCTCTACCGCCGGGCCGGCGTCAAACATCGCCACAGCGTCGTGCTCGAAGCGAATGCCGGCCCGATCGAAAATCGACAGTCGTTCTTTGCTCCCGCCGGGGCACTCGACGATCGCGGCCCGACGACCGCCGCGCGAATGGACCGCTACGAACAAGAGGCGGGCGCGCTGGCCGCGTCGGCCGCAAGGCTGGCACTGACCGATGCAGGAATTGCCGCCGATGCCGTCACGCACCTCGTGACGGTATCGTGCAGCGGGTTTTGCGCTCCGGGATTCGACGTCGCTTTGATCGAAAAACTGCCGCTGCCGCCCCAGACCGCGCGGACGCACGTCGGCTTCATGGGTTGTCACGGGGCGTTGAACGCGATCCGCGTGGCGCGGGCCTTTGCCGAAGCCGACCCCGATTCGGTGACGCTCGTCGTGTGCGTCGAACTGTGCAGCCTGCACCACCAGTACGGCTGGGATCCCGATCAAATCGTGGCCAACGCGTTGTTTGCCGACGGCGCGGCGGCACTCGTCTGTTGCGGCCGCTCGCATCCTGAACGGGCCGGCTGCCTGGTGCTTGACAACGGTTCGACGCTCGTTCCCGGGACCACCGATGCGATGGGCTGGCGGATTCGCGATCATGGCTTCGAAATGAATTTGTCGCCGCAGGTACCCGATTTGATCCATCGCCACCTGCGTCCCTGGCTGATGACCTGGCTGGCAAAAAATGAGCTGACGGTGGCCGACATCGGCAGTTGGGCCGTGCATCCCGGCGGACCGAGAATTCTCAGTGCCTGCGGCGAGGCACTCGAACTACCGCGCGAGCGGCTGGCCGATTCGATCGACATTCTCGCCGAATTCGGCAACATGTCGTCGCCGACGGTGCTGTTCATTCTCGATCGCTTGCGCCGCCGCAACGCCCCGACGCCGTGCGTGATGCTGGGCTTCGGCCCCGGGCTGGCGATCGAGGCGGCGCTGGTCGAGTGGTGATCGGACGATTGTGGATAGTGGATGGTAGATAGTGGATAGTAGATGGTGGGGGGCCACTATCTACTATCCACTATCTACTATCTACAAACCCGCCCCTCGTTGCGGCACCCTTGCCAACGGCCCCAGCAGCATGCCCGGATACCCCGGCACGCGGGCCTGATACTCGCGATAGCGATCGCCCAGAAAATACTCCAGCCGGCGATCTTTGAGCGTGCTCCCGACGAAGACATAGACCGTCCAGATCGCGCACAGAATCGCGCGATCGGTCGTCATCACCGGAGTACACCAGATCAGCCCCAAAAAGCCCAGGTACACCGGGTGCCGCAGCCAGCGGTACAGGCTGTGCATGACGACCGGTCGTTGCGGCGGCGGCAGCCTGCGGACCCAGTTCCACCACGGGGTGGCCCCCGACTGCCAGCCAAACCCCGTCAGGCCGATGCTGTACAGCAGCAACACCCACGAGCCCAGGTAGGCGATGTCGATCAGCGTGCGCCACGGTTGCGGCACGATCCACCAGACGTTCGGGCTGGGCTGCCAGGCGAAAATCGTCCCCAGCAGCGACAGGCAAGTCACCGTGCAGAAAAAGCAGCCATACTGCGGCGATGGAATCCATTTCGTCAGCCGCTGGCGAACCGCGGGATAAAGCAGCAGGCTGTGCACGACGCCGAATTGCGCGCACAGCGCGCAGTCGATCGCGAGCGAACCCGATTCGGTGGCGACAACGCCCCCTTTCAGGAACCAGAACACATACCAGACCGTCGCCGCCAGGAGTGCGTGCGTAGCGACTCCGAAAGCGATCCCCAGCGATCGGTTCAGTGCCGTCATGCGGTTGGGTCGGCTTGTTCGGGCTTTCGGGCGATAAAGCAACCGTACTCCATCGCTCCCGACTGATAGGCTTTGAGGATCGTCTCGAATCGATCGAGGAACAGCACCTGGTTGCGATCGAGCAATCGCGCCAGCCAGCGGACGCCCGAACGCTTGACCCGTTCGTCGCACAGCGCCCAGGTGCGCCAGACGCGGCTCGTCCAGTCGTGCGATCGCTCGACCGTCAGCCCGGCTTGTTCGAACCATTGCCGGTAGTCGTCGGCCGCCCCCAGCGACGGACACAAAAAACCCTCGCACACGTCGTACACCTGCTTGGTCGAGGCGGCATCGTGCGTTTTGCTGCCGGCCAGCCAGGCGCAAATCGCCATTCGCCCGCCGGGTCGCAGCCACTGTGCGGCACGACGAAAGAACGCCGGCTTGTCGAACAGGTGCTCGGTACACTCGACGCTCCACAAAACGTCGAACGAGTTCGCGGGAAAATCGACCTGCTCGGCGTCATCACATTGAAAATGCGTCCGCCCGGCCACCCCGTGCCAACGTGCCGCACACGCCGCCCACCGCCGCTGAAAGGGACTGAGCGTGACCCCCGTCACATCGCATTCGAAGGTCCGCGCCAGATGGATCGACGAGCCCCCCATCCCGCAGCCGACATCCAGCACCCGCTCGCCGTGGCGAATCCCGGCCTCCTGCGCCAACGTCTCAGTCAACCGCTGAGCGGCGATTGGCGCCGCCTCCTGGGCTTCCCACAGGCCGTGATGAATATGTCGGCCCCACAGCAAGCGGTAAAACGGGGTCGCCAGATTGTAGTGGCTGCGGATTTCGTCTTTGCGGACTGTGGGGCAGGAGATCATGGGCGAGGGGCGAGGGGCGAGGGGCGAGGGGTGGCCGGACGAAACTGCGGAGATTGGGGGAAACTGGGGTTGCCAGGAAATTAAAAACCTGTTGCGCACCTTCGTGTGTGTTTTTGGAATGGGAATCCAAAGCGAAGGAGCGCAACAGTGAGAGTATCTTGGTCGATTTGTGGGG
>SIAF01000109.1 GCA_009691905.1 Planctomycetaceae bacterium
GGTCGAGGCGATCAGGCCCAGCCCGGGAAAGTAGAAGGGCTGCCGCGCCAGCCACGACTCGGCAATTGACCTTTCGAGATAGACCACCGTCAGCACGAATCCGCCGATCGGCAGCAAAGCCACGAGACCCGCCAGCAGGCAGCGCGTGACGCCCAGATGTTGCCCGAGCGGAGTCACGGCGATCTGGACGTGGTCCAGCAACCCGATCTGCGACGTCAATTTCCCAAAGCCCTTCTCCGGATCTCGATCCAGCACGAGCTCCGTCGTGTCCTGAGCAATCAAGACCACCGCCTCCCGGCGAATGCGTTCGATCGTGGCGGCACGATGCGGCGCGAGAACTTTTTCGGGCGTGATCCGTTGATTGTCGCAGAACCGATAGGCCGCCGGCAGTTCTGCCCACGAACAGGTCGCTCCTGGCAGGCTGTCCTTCGGCCTGGCTGCCAATTTGTCCAAGATCATCGCCTGCCGCGCGTTCAATCGTTTATCTCCCAAATCCAATGTGCGCAGCTCCGCCGTGAGCCATTCCTGCATGACATCCCTCCGTGAGACCTCGGTGATTAGACACCCAGGGCCAAGAGCCTGGCGCAAATGTCATGCCGTCGGTGGCGGAACTTCCCATTCCGGCGAGTTTTCTTGTGTGTAAGGATGAGCGGAGGACCGTGGGAACGAGGGGCACGATTTACGTGTGGACTCAAGTCCACACTACGGATTCCCGTCTACCGGGGCTGCAATTCCTCGCCCATCCGTTTGCCAAGCATCGCGGCACGATCGGCATTCAAACACAGCGGATAAATTACCAGCGTCCCTTGAGCCAGCTTACCGTGACTGACGTAGACGGGCGGGGTGCCGTTGCGCAGACTGCGGCACACGTCGAATGCCGTGCGTCCCAGTCCCTGCTCATCCAGCGTCACCTCCAGCCACGGCGGACTCTGGCCGTCCCCTTTATCGACGATCGCGCAGCGCACCGGCAGGCCTTTCACGGCGGCGGCGATGGTTTCCAGCCAGCTTCGAAACTGAGGCAGGTCGGCGTCGTACGCTCCGGAGGCAAACAGGTCGAGCGCGGTCAGCAGTGCCACGATTTCTTCTTTGGAGACCTTAAGCGCCCGCCCGATACCGTGCCTTGGCAGACCTCCCAGCCACGACTTGTCGATGAAATCGGCGGGCGGATCCCATAGTTCGAGATGATCGTCCATATCGAGCATCTGCACGGCGGCCGCACCGATCAGCTCGCGTCGTCCGCACAGAATTCCCGTCGATTGTGGACCGCGAATCGCCTTGCCGCCGCTGTAGGCGACCAGATCGGCCCCGGTCGCAAGGATGTCTTTCAAATTGCTGCGCGGCGGCAGTTCGCCGGCGGCGTCGACCAGCACCGGCAGGTTCTGGTGATGGGCACGCTCGACGACGTCGGCCAGCGGAGGCTGCGAGTGCGGCGCGAAAACATACAACACGCCGGCGGTGTTCGGCGTGAAGGCGGCTTCGTATTCCCACGCCTCCGTCCGCCGCACGCCGGCGTTAGCGACGATTTCATTGAAGCCGACTTCGATCAATCGGGCACCGGCGGCGCGCACGGCATGGTCGTAACCGCTGCGCTGCTCTCGCGCCACGACGAATTCATGCGGGAAAGCGTCGCAATGCGGCAAGCGTTCCATTTTGCCTGGGTCGTAGCGGGTGAGTATGGCCGCCGTTCCTAAAGTCAGCGCGGCGGCCGACCCGGCCGTCACCAGCCCCGCCTCGGCGCCGGTCACTGCGGCAATCCGCCTTGAGGCAGCGGCCTGAAGCTGTTCCATCGAAACCGCTTCACTCGCTGCGTCGCGAAACGCATCAAGCACCGCGGGGGGCATCGGCGCACCACCCAGGCGGGTGACCGAACCGGAAGCGTTGATCACGGGCGCGACGCCGAAGCGGTCGTAGATGGACATAGCTCGGGGAGTCGCTGACTGGGGCAAAGCGGAGTAATCGTCGCCGACAACTGTCGAATGTAAGGATCACCAGCGGCCTGATTCGGCGATCAGGTGCTTCGCGACGAAGTCTTCATTGAGAGTGACCCCCAGGCCGGGGCCTTCCGGGACGCGGATGAAGCCGTCGACCGCCTGCACTTTTTCGAGGGTCAGTTCGTGCCGCAGCGGCGAATCTTCGACGCAATCTTCGAACAAAAACGCGTCGCGGCAGGTGGCCAGCCAGTGCAGACTGGCAGCGGCTGTCACAGGGCTGGTGTAACAATGGTTGCACAGCCGCGCGCCGCACTCTTCGACCCGCTGGCGGATGTAGGCGGCGTCGGTGAACCCGTTGCGAGCCAGATCGACCTGGTAGACGTCGAGCGCATTGGCGTCGATGAAAGGGCGGAACGATTCGCGGCCGCATTCGCCTTCGCCCGAGGCGATCGGCACGGGCGATCGGTCGCGGAGCCAGACATAGCCGGCGACGTCGTCCTGCCGTAGCGGCTCTTCGAGCCATTCGATGCGTTGCTCGCTGAAAGTTTGCGCACGGCGCAAAGCGGTGCGGGCGTCCCACACGCAGCCGGCATCGATCAACAATGTCGCGTCGTCGCCGACTCCTGCCCGCGCGCCGCGAACCAGTTCGCGGTCGAGTGCCGCGCTTTGGCCCATCGGCTCCCATCCGAATTTGACGGCGGTGTATCCGGCGTCAACCCAGCGGCGGCCGATGTCGCGGGTCTCGGCACCGTCGCGGCCGAACAAAATCGAGGCATAGGCTCGAATCCTGTCGTGATGCCGCCCTCCCAGCAGCCGGAAAATCGGCTCGCCGAAATATTTGCCTTTCAGATCCCACAACGCCATGTCGACCGCCGCCATCGCGGTGATCCCGACTGCCTTGCGGCCGAAATACATCGTGCGGCGATACATTTTCTGCCACAACCGGTCGGTGTCGAGCGGATTCTCTTCGACGAGAATCTCCCGCAGCCCGCAGGCGATGTTGTGGCTGAAGGGAGCATCGATGATGGCTTTGACGACTTCCGGCGACGAATCGGCCTCGCCGATCCCTTCGTGGCCGGTATCGGTACGAACTCGGACGATCACGGCGTCCTGGCAACTGGCGGTCTTGGCCGCGACGTTTTCGATCCGCAGAATCTGGCAGACGATTTCGGTGATTTGCATGCCGATATTGTGCCGACCGCGCCGAAAGATGCAACTCTACTGCGACCATACTTCAGAAACAGGGGGCTGACGCCCCCCGCTCGCCACTGCTCGCTACGGTTGCCGGACGTCGAGGCACACGATTTCACGATCGTCTCTGAGATACAAGAGGCCGCCCGCGAGGGCCGGAGCCTGGCGCGTCTTGCCGATCACTTCTTTTCGCCCCAGTTCTTCGAATTTTTTGGGGTTGGCCGACACGACCACCAGTTCTCCGTTGACCGTGCTGATGAACAACTTTCCGTCGGCGGCGATCAAGTTCCCCTTGCCAAAACGTAGTTGCTGCCACTTCCTCGCGCCGGTGGCGGCATCGATACAGGTCAGGTGCGTGACCGGCCCGGCACCGCCGACGTTGTCGAATCCGTACAGGTAGCCGTCGAGCAAGACCGAAGTCTGCCACTCGTTTCGCAAGACGCTTTTGGGACCCTTCGATTCCCAGACCGGGCTGATGTCGAACTTTTTCCCGTGCGGTTTGAGCGCCAGCAGAACGGAGCCGTGATTTTCTCCCGCCGAAAGGAACACACGGTCATCGACCGCCAGCGGCGTCGCGATGTTGCAGGCGAAGTCGGTGACGTAGGGATAGCTCCACAATTCTTCGCCGCTGGTCGGGTCGAGGCCGAACGCCCCCGCGCCGTGAAATGCCACGAGCTGTTCGCGACCGCCGACCATCAGCACAGCGGGGGAAGAATACCCCGGTGGCAGATCGCTACCGGCGGCCCACGTCACAGCCCCGGTGCTGCAACTGAGCGCGACGACCGTCGCCTGCGGCGCTCCGACAGTGACGATCACGCGTTCGCCGACCACCAGGGGCGAACAGGCCATGCCGTAGTCGGTCGGTTTTCCGCCGAATTCGGCGACGACGTCTTTTTTCCAAATCACCGTCCCGTCGCCGACCTTGAGTGCCGCCAACACGCCGTCGCCGGTGAACACATACACGACCTCTCCCGAAACAGACGGTGTTGCGCGCGGTCCGTCCCCCATCTGGTTGCGATATGCGGGAGAAACCTCAGCCTCCCAGCGGGGGCTGCCATCGGTCGCGTCAAGGCATACAACAAACTGCCGGCCGCTTCTTTGCACCAGCGTGAACAAGCGACCGCAGGAAATCGCCGGCCCCGACATCCCCTGTCCGCCGTCGACGCGCCACACTTCGCGCGGCCCCTCACCCGGCCACGCGGTCAACAAGCCAGTTTCTTGCGAAACGCCGTTGCGGTGGGGCCCCAGAAATTGCGGCCACTCTCCGGTTGATGCGGATTTGATCGCGGCTTTGGGCGGTTCGGCGGATACCGGCAGCGGGACAAGAAGCAGCAGCGCGATCGCGACAAAGCCAGGGGCACGACAACGATTGGTGAATGACGGCATATTGACCCCTTGCGGCAGGCGATTTCCCGAGCCACCCGGCTGCAGTGCGAACCGAGAGAATGGCTTCAACGGCTCGTTATATCGAGGTCGGCGCCGAAAGGGGACGGCAATGTCGTCTGCTGTTACACTCCCGTGACATCGGGTTGATCTCGACGGAATATCTGAGACGGCGACGTAAGTGTCAGCCGATCAGGACGCTATTTGCTGGTTGAAGCAGTAGCAGTACCCGTTCTCGGCCTCGCGGAGGAAGAAAACGCGGTACTTCTTTCCGTTCCATTCGTCGATTCGGATGCCGCCCAGGTCGAGGCCGCGCCCGTCCAGTTCGGCGCGCATCGCGTCGAGGTCCGCCACTGCGAAGGCGCACGATCCAGCCGTCTCCGGCTTGTGGTCCGGCTTGCGGACCAGTCCGAGCCGGGCGTCGTCCCGCTGAAGAGTTGCCGTCGCCTCATCGCTCGCCACGACCGAGAACCGCAGTACGGTCGTGTAGAACTCCACCGCCGGGCCGATCTCCTTGACCGGCAGGGCGCTCAGGTCATCGTCCGAGATCGGGTACACACCTTTGAACTGCTTCATGGGACCTCCGTTCATCCAGCTTGCGAGTGGTGGGCATGGGCCGAATACCGCAATATGTTCTTAGCGTCGATTGCTCTCGTGGCGAGGCGGTGGCAGACTCCATCGGCACCATGAGAAGTATAACCACCAATTGTGCCATCCCTGGAACCCACCTATAATCAAATCAGCGATCGCTCATGCGTTGATTGCCACAAGCGATAAATGCCTGGTCGACGATTTGAGGAAACTCTCGTATGCGTGACGGTCTGTACCTGTTGGGTTTGACGCTGCTGTGCCTGGGCGCGACCGCGCCGACGTGTGCCGACGATCCGACTCCCGAGCAGATCGAATTTTTCGAGAAACGCATTCGGCCGGTGCTGGTCACCCAATGCGGCGAGTGCCACGCCGACGGGCGGGCCAAAGGGGGGTTCAGTCTTGCCTCAGGAGAAACCGCCCTGCGCGGCGGCGACTCGGGACCGGCGATCGTGGTTGGAAAACCGGAAGAGAGCCTGCTGATCGAAGTGCTCGGCCATCAAGGCGACATCAAGATGCCCCCCAAGTCGAAGCTGGCTGATGCCGAAATTGCCGACCTGCGGCGCTGGATCGAGTTGGGCGCCCCCTGGCCCGCCGACACAGACGACTCAGAGGCTGGCGGTGCCGCATTCGTGATTACGCCCGAGCAGCGGGCCTTCTGGTCGTTTCAACCCCTGAGCCATGCGGTTCCTTCCAACGTGGTCGACGCGGCGTGGCCGGCCGGCGACGTGGACCGGTTCATCCTGGCGCGACTCGAAGCCGCCGGTTTGCAGCCTTCGCCATCGGCCGACAGGCGAACTCTCATTCGCCGCGTCACATTCGATTTGATCGGGTTGCCCCCGACTCCTGACGAGATCGACGACTTTCTGGCTGACGAACGTCCCGATGCATGGGGGCAGGTGGTCGATCGTCTGCTCGCATCGCCGCATTATGGCGAACGCTGGGGCCGGCACTGGCTCGACGTGGCCCGCTTTGCCGAAGACCAAGCCCATACGTTTGCGGCCCGCAACTACCCCAACGGCTACCGCTATCGCGACTGGGTCGTGCGGGCCTTCAACTCCGACAGGCCTTATGACCAATTCGTCCGCGAACAGATTGCCGGCGACCTGCTCGATGGACCCGACGACGAACGACACGACCGCCAGACCGCTGTCGGCTACTTCGCGCTGGGGCCGGTCTATTACGCCGACGCCGGTTGTGCCTTCAAGGCGTCGCTCGACGAGCTCGACGATCGACTCGACACACTGGCGCGCGGCTTTCTGGGGCTGACGATCGCCTGTGCCCGTTGTCACGACCACAAGTTCGACCCGATCTCGCAGCACGACTATTACGCGCTTGCCGGTGTTTTTCGCAGTACGGCGTACCGCGAGGCCCCGCTCGTGCCGCCGGACGTCGTCGAGCGTTTCGATCAGGGTCAACAGCAGATCAAAGGTCAGGAGCAGTCAATCAAGACGTTTCTTGATGAGGCTGCGACAGAGATTGCCGAGCAGACGGCCCAACAGGTCGGTAAAATTTTGACGACCGTTTGGCAGCTCACGCATCCGCCGGCCGGCGAGACCGAATTTAATCCGGAACAGTTTGCCGAACTCGCCAGGCAGGCCGGCGTGCGCCAATCCATTCTCGAGCGCTGGCGCGATTTCCTCGTCGCCGAAAATCGACGGAAACTGCCGCAGTTGCAGGCCTGGTTCGAACTGGTCGACAAGGCCGCGACGCTCCCCGTCGCGGCTGATGGCGGCGCCGTCCCGGCCGAAGTCGCCGCCGCAGCAGCCGCTTTCGAAGCCGACGTGCAAGCGGCACTCGCCGAGCGCGATACGCTGCAAAAGCAATTTTCCGAAGCGACCGCGGCGGCGTCAGAGGCCCAGAAGCCCAACATCGCAAAACCTGTACTTGAAAAGCCGAAGGCCGATCTGCTGGAAGCGCTTGTCGGGAAAAATGGTCTGTGCGCCATCCCCGCCGACAAGGTCGAGGGGCTGCTGGACGATCCGGCCAAGGCCCAATTGGCCGAGCAGAAAAAACGGCTGGAAGAGGTGAAGCAGGCGGCCCCCGCCCGCTATCCCTTCGTCCACTCGCTCGCCGACGGACCGTCCGCCGCGATGAAGCTGCACATCCGCGGCAACCCCAATCGCACCGGCGACGAGGTGCCGCGGCGATTTCTGGAAGTCCTGTCCCATGGCGAGCCGACCGCGTTCACCATCGGCAGCGGTCGGCTGGAGCTGGCCAACGCGGTCGCCAGTCCCGACAACCCTTTGACCGTCCGGGTCATCGTCAATCGAGTCTGGCAGCAGCATTTCGGCCGCGGGATCGTGGCCACTCCCAGTAATTTCGGCGCCCTGGGAGAGCGCCCCAGCCATCCCGAATTGCTCGATTTTCTGGCGCGTTGACTGATCGCGCACGGCTGGTCGCTGAAATCGCTGCACCGCGAAATTTTGCGGTCGGCCGCCTACCGGCAATCGAGTGCTGATGTGCCGGCCAATCTCGAAATCGATCCCGAAAATCGCTGGCTGTGGCGGATGAATCGCCGGAGGCTCGACGTCGAGGCCTGGCGCGATGCGCTGCTGGCGGCCGCCGGGAATCTCGATCGAACCGCCGGCGGACCATCGGGTAACCTCGCTTCCGCCGACTTTCGCAGACGGACGCTTTATGGAACCGTCAGCCGGCATAACCTCGATGGCCTGCTGCGGCTGTTTGATTTTCCTGATCCCAACATCACCAGTGAACGCCGCAACGTCACCACGGTGCCGCTGCAGCAGTTGTTCGTCCTCAACAGTGAGTTTCTGATCGGGCAGGCCCGGGCACTCTCGATCAGTCTCGCGGGCGAAATTGACGACGCTCTGAAAATCAACCGGGCCTATTGTCGGCTGTACGGCCGCGAGCCGACTGCTGACGAAGTGGCCTTCGGCCTCGAATTTCTGACGGCCCCTGAATCGACCGAGGCCGGCGAGGCCTCGCCCGCCAACAGCTCGCTGTCGCGCTGGGAGCAATACGCCCAGGTGCTGCTGAGCGCCAACGAGTTTACCTTCGTGGATTGAGTTCGAGCATGATGAACCTCTCGCCTCTGACCACCGGCGGCCTCTTGACTCGGCGCGACATGTTGTCGCGTCTGGGTAACGGCGTCGGGCTGCTTGGTCTGGCGGCGGTGCTGGGAGACGAGTCGCGGCTTGGCGGCGCACAACTTTACGCTGCCGAAGCACCCGGCGTCGCTTCAGCGGCCGGTACGCCGCTGTCGCCAAAATCGCCCCACTTCCCGCCGCGCGCCACGCGGGTGATCCACCTGTTCATGAACGGCGGGCCGTCGCAGGTCGATACGTTCGACCCCAAGCCGGCCCTCGAGAAATATGCCGGGCAGGCGCCCCCGGCCGAACTCGTGAACACGATGCGGCGAACCAAGGGCAGCCTGATGCCTTCCCCCTTCAAGTTCGAGAAACGAGGCCAATCGGGCATCGAAGTCAGCGAGCTGTTTCCGCACATTTCGCGGTGCATCGACGATTTGTGCGTCATCCGTTCGATGCACACGAATCTGCCCAATCACGAGCCGTCGTTTCTGATGATGAATTCGGGCGAGACGCAGCCCACGCGGCCGAGCCTGGGGTCGTGGTTGACATACGGATTGGGTTCTGAGAATCAGAACTTGCCGGGGTATGTCGTGCTCTGTCCCGGCCAGCCGACCGTTGGCCCGCAGCTTTGGAGCAACAGCTTTCTGCCCGGCATTTACCAGGGAGTGCATATCAACAATGCCGAGCTCGACCCGAAAACGGTGATCAAGCACCTCACCAACAACCACGTCTCTCCGACCGACCAGCGCCGGCAGCTCGATCTGTTGCGAAAATTGAACGAGTCGCATCTGGCCCGGCGAGCCCGTGACGCGCAGCTCGAAGCGCGGATCGAGGCGCTCGAGATGGCCTTTCGGATGCAGACCCAGGCCCAGGAGGCGTTCGACATCGGCCGCGAGTCGGCCGAAACCCGCAAGCTGTACGGCGACGGTGAATTCGCCAATGCCTGTTTGATCGCGCGGCGGCTGGCTGAACGGGGCGTTCGGATCACGCAGGTCTACTTCGGCGGCGGGCAACCGTGGGACGATCACGCGGATATCGCCAATCATCGCCAGCACGCACAAAAAAGCGACCAGGCGATCGCCGGTTTACTGACCGACCTGAAATCACGCGGGCTGCTCGAAGACACGCTGGTCGTCTGGGGAGGCGAGTTCGGGCGCACGCCGACTGCCGAAGGCTCGAAAGGCCGCGACCACAACAACCTCGGGTTCAGCATGTGGCTGGCCGGCGGAGGAGTGAAAGGAGGCCACGTGCATGGTACGACCGACGAGATGGGCTTCAGCGCCGTCGAGGGGAAAGTTCACGTACACGACCTGCACGCAACGATTCTGCACCTGCTGGGCATCGACCATACGAAGCTCACGTACCGCTACAGCGGCCGCGACTTCCGGTTGACCGACGTGCATGGCGAGGTGGTGCGCGAGATTCTGGCGTAAACGAAGGCACCAAAGTAGGTCCCCTCTGCCGAAGAGGACCGGTTGCAGGCGCAGGCCGCCCAGACGCGCGAAATCCCGCCCGGCAGGCGGGATCTACTTCTGCACGTCTGCCAGGGCCGAAAGGCTCACGATGTCGCCGATCCGCACGTGCACCTTGTCGCGATTGGGGCGAATCCCGAAGCGGCGCGAGTCGACGATGTAGTTCTCGCGGGTCGTGCTCGTATCGCGCAGATCGTGTACGTCGGCGTGCTCGAGCATCACGTATTTGTGGTCGTACCCGGTCAATGTGCCCAGGTACACGTACGGCGATTCGACGTCGATCACGACCTCGCGGCCGACGAGCGTGTCGAGCGTGGAATCGTGATAGTCGCTGCCAATCGCCATGAGTTCAAATTCAACTGCTGTAAAACCATCATGTAGCGCTTCTGGCTCAGATCGGCAACGCAAGCTACTCCTTCGACGTCAGCTCAGCAATTGCGCGCGCTCTTGCCAATACCGTCTCCAGCTTGACTGGCACCCCCCCCTGCCGTTTGCTTGCGTCGGCCGCTTCCATGAACGCGTAAATCTCGAGCGTTTCTTCCTCGGTGATCGGGACTTTGCCCGTCTGAAAGAACTTGACGATTTCGACCAACAACGGTGAATAGCCGCCGTAGTCGCCAATCGGCGCGAGGCCGGTGGTGCCGAAGGCGGTGCCGCCATAGCCCGACTTGCCACCCCCCAGTTCGTCGCGAATCCCGCGAAACGTCCCGACGCGGCCCCCTTTCCATTGTCCGACCGCCACATCGATGCCGGGAGTGCTGACCCGCGTGACCGATTCGCACCCCGTGCCCATCACCGTGAACAGCGATTCGACGCCGTGAATGCCGTACCAGAACAGGTCGGGATGCGTGGCTTCGAGCGAGCAGGGGCTATAGGTATCGGCCCCTTTCACCTCGCCGATCTTTCCGCCGCGAATCGCCTGGGCACCCGGTGCATAGCGGAGGGACGAACTGGAAAACAGCGGTACCTTGTAGTGCTTGCCCGCTTCGAAAATCGCCACCGCGTCGGCCAGCGAACCGGCGATCGGCTTGTCGATAAATACCGGTTTCCCCGCCTTCAATACCGGCAGAACCTGCTCATAGTGCGGCCGTCCATCATTTGACTCCAGCAGCACCGCGTCGACCCGTTCGACCAGTGCTGCAATCGTCGGGACGATCTCGACCCCCATCGCCTCGACCTCTTTAGTGTAACCCGGCACGCGCGAGGTGCTCGATTCGATGTCGGGGCTGCCCTGCGCATAGGCCGCAACGACGCGGCAACCCGGCACATGATCTTTGGCCTCTTTGTCGTTGAGCAGCTTCGTGAACGCCACGGAATGCGATGTATCCAGACCGATGATCCCGATCCGCAACTCTTTTTCCTTTTCCTTTTCAGCCGGCTTCGCGGCGGGTTGGGCCGCAGGTGCAGCCGCAGCCACGGCGGCCGCTCGCTTGCCTTTGGTCTTCTTCGCAGGCGGTTCGGCGGCGGCGAGCGCTGCCGCGTCCCACAACTTAACCGTCTTGTCGACGCTGCCGCTGGCAAGCAGCCGACCGTCGGCCGTCAGAGCGATTTGCAGAACGGGCGCCATGTGGGCCTCGATCGTAGCGCGCTCATTGCCGGTTTTCAGATCCCAGAGCTTAATTTCGTTGCCGCCGGCATTTCGACCGCCGCTGCACGCGATCAGCCCCGTCCCGTCCGGCAGATAGATCAGGCTGTTGACGGGGCGCGTATGCCCTTCCAGCGTCCGCAGTTCCTTGCCGTCGGCCAGATTCCAGAGCTTGATGGTTTCATCGGCACTGGCAGTGGCGCAAGTCTGTGCGTCCGGCGCGAAGGCCACCGCGGCAATCACGCGCAGGTGACCTTCGAGGGAAAATCGCAAGTTGCCCGCCGAGTCGTAGATGCGAACTGCCCCTTTCTTGGTGGGCCGCGTCGAATCGCCGGTGCAGACCGCCAGCAATTGCCCGTCGCGCGACCACGCCAGACCGAGGGCCGGCTGCTGCAAACCGTCAATCGTCTGCCGCAGTTCGCCCGACTCGGCGTCCCACAGGCGCAGCGTTTCGTCTTCGCTGGCCGTCGCCAGCAGTCGGCCGTCGGGAGAGAAGGCGGCTCCGTTCACATAGCCGCGATGCCCCTTGAGCCGTCGCAGCAGCTTGTTCGACGCCACATCCCAGACCGCGACGGTCTGATAGCTTCCCGACGCCAGCAGCATTCCGTTGGGCGAATAGGCGACCGATTTGACAAACCCCGCCGGCTCGTCCAGTGTCGCGACCTCCCGGCTTTGGGTCGTATCAAAAACCTTGATGATGCCATAGCTGCCCGCGGCGAGAAACTTGCCGTCGGGCGCGAACGCGACGCACGGCACCCAGTCTGGAAATTTCGAAAACGTCGCCAATGGCGCGGGCCCGCTCGTGGCCGATTCGTCAGCCGTCAGGTTGACGCCCAGCAGCAAGCCGACGACCGCGATTGCAGCGAGGGTACCTCTCGGTGTCGTGAGCCTCGACAGGCGCTCGGAAACGATTGAACTCTTCACCAATCGGCGATCATTGCGAGAGGGCATCAATGCGGGCTCCTGACGTGCGGGAACGGGATATTCATAGTATCTCATTCCGACCGGGGAAGTTGCAATCAGCTCGGATTGGCAACGGCCTGCGCGGGACGCTAGAATCCTGAGCCAAGCGCCCATTCGGCGTCTGAGTGCCATAATCACGACGAGCGGTGCTCACGAGCGCGATTTTCAGGAGAACCAGGAATGTTACGGATTGTCGGGTCGCTGATCGCGTGTGGTTTGATCGCCTGTGCAGGTTGCGGCGAGAAACCCAAGGTCGACCCGAGCGCCCTGCCGCTGCCCAGCGGCGGCCCGATCACTTCCGGCCGCCAGACGGCGACCGCCGTGCTGAATAACGACGTTGCTCCCCCTGACTTGCCGGAAACCGATGACGTCGGCGAGGAACCGGACGCGGTCGACGCCGTACCGCTCGAACAGCAATCGGCCGAACCGGTCGAACTCAAGCTGGAAGGAATCAGTTTCGTGATTCCCGGCGGATGGAAGGCGGTCAAGCCACCCAATAGAATTATTGAAGCCGAGTTCGAATTGCCGCACGCCGACGGCGACGATCACGACGGCCGACTGACCCTGATGTCGTCGGGAGGCGATCCGGAAGAGGCCATTGCCACGCGCTCGGCCGAGTTCAATCGCGAACCGGGCGTCCAACCGCAAATCGAGAAGATCAAGGTCGGCGAGATCGAGGCAACCTGGGTCGACCTGCGCGGCGAATGGAAAGGTCCCTCGTTTCGACCGGTCGAGCCGCGTTCCGATTATCGGATGCTGCTGGTGATCGTTCCCTTTACGAGCCGCAGCGCCTTTTATGCCAAGCTGACGGGTCCCCAGGCGACAGTCGCTGCCCGTGAGCAGGAGTTCCGGAAGTTCATCCAGTCGGCACAGATCACGCGAGCGGCGCAGTAAACCGCTCGTTGACTGTTCGACGTCGCGAAGAGCCAAGGTAATCGGGCGACTACCGCGCGCAACCACAGGTCTCACAACGGCTACGCCAGCATCTCGGGGATGACGTCGGCGCTTTCGGGGACGATCGGGGTCAGCGAGCCGGCGCGGTCGGGGATCCGCGTGCGCGGGTGAATGCCCAGCAGGTGGTACATCGTCGCCAGCAGATCCTTCGGTGAAACCGGGCGGTCGGTCGGCGCGCCCGCGTCGCGATCGGTGGCGCCGACCACTTTGCCCCGCGCAATCCCGCCGCCGGCAAACACCAGCGAGTAGGCGGTCGACCAGTGGTCGCGCCCGCCCCCCTGCGCGTTGTTGAGTTTCGGAGTGCGGCCGTGATCGCTGAGAACGACGACCAGCGTGTCGTCGAGCATTCCCCGCTGTTCGAGATCGAGCACCAACCCCGAAAAGGCCTTGTCGAACCCGGGCAGCAACTGGTCGGTCATCCGCGGAAAATGATTCCAGTGCGTGTCCCAGGCGTCGCCCGCCAGGCCGTATTCATCCCAGAAGACGCTAACCAGCCGCGTGCCGGCTTCGATCATCCGCCGCGCCCCCAGGCACGCCTGGCCGAACAACGTCATCCCATACAGGTCGCGGGTCGCCTGCGGCTCAAGTCGCACGTCGAGCGCCGTCGTCACTTTCGGCGATGTGATCATCGAGAAGGCGAGCTGCTGGTAATTCGACAGCGAGCGTCCCGACACGGTGCGATCGAATTCGCGGCGCTGGTCGTCAAACTGGCCGAGCAAACTGCGACGGCGACTGAGGCGATCGAGCGTCACGTCGGGCTGCGGGCTTCCGGCCGCAAAGCGAAAATGGCTGTCGAGATCGCAACCGACGTACGGATCGTGCACGTCGATCTTCTTATCCCCCAGCACCTTGTACACCGACCGGGTCGACTTGCCGAGGTACTCGGTCCACGTCGGGTTGTAGGTCGCTCCCAGATACGCGGCATAGGGACCGGCGCGGGCGACTTCTCCCACGCGCTGGCTGCTGAACGGAAAGGGAAGAGCCACGTTTTGCGGAACGTCGCTCAACTTTCCGCCGCTGCGCTGCGCATCGAGATACTGCACCACCGATCCGAAATACGGCTGGTGCCGGCTGTCGTACGGCGCTAACTCCATCGCCACGTCGATCGCGGGAACGCCGGTTGTCGCAAAGGCCACCCCATGCAGGGGGTAGGGATGCGTGACCGATCGCACGACTGTCACGCGGTCGAGCATCTTCGCCGTTTCTGGCAGGTATTCGCAAACGTCGATCCCCGGCACCGCCGACGGAATCGGCTGCATCGTGCCGCGGATTTCCACCGGGGCGGCCGGCTTCATGTCGAACGTTTCGAGCTGACTGGGCGCACCGTACAGATACAGCAGGATGCAGTTCTTGGCTCGTCCGAAGTTCGGGGCCGCCACCTCAGGCGACTCGTTGGCCTGCAACGTGTGCGACGCCAGAAGCTGGTTCAACCCCAGCCCGCAAACCCCCAAGCCGCCGACCTGCAGCAGGTCGCGACGCGAGATTCCGTCGCACAACGTCTTTTTGGAACTGAGGATGCGAAGCATCGTCACCTACCCCAAAGATACAGCAACAACCCTTTTATATGTTAGTTGTCTTTATCGGCCAAGGCAAGCCGACGTCACCACTCGCAAACGAGTGCGAGACCCACGTCGCACGTGGATGGAGCTGAGGTAAAACGTCGGCTGAAGAAGTCGAGCCGACTCCTCACGCCGGCCGCCACGCGAAATTCCGAATTGTGCGAGTATTTCCCGGCGTTTTGCAGGCGATTCGTGATTTCAAAATTCCATAATTCCACGTTCGTGTGTATTTTTGGATTCTCCTGCCGCTGAGATTTTTGCGCTCACCAAGCGCGTTGTGTTGCCGGTGATCGGCTGTTTCGAAATTCGATAATTCTACGTTCATGTATTATTTTGAATTCTTCCGCCCCAGAGAATCAGCAGGCAGAATCGACGTGAAGGTCATCATTCGCGGCGAGAACGAAAGACTGTCCGCAGAGGGCGCAGCGCGGCCTGTGGCCCCAACCGTAGGTTTCTTGACCGCGACGCAAAGAGCCTGGCGCGGCCTTGGGCCGCAACCAAAAAAAGGGGAACCACGAATCCAACGAATGACACGAATTATACCAGAATCGGCGTGGCTGCGAGAAAGACGGTGCGCAAATCTGGAAAAGACAATCGAAAAAGTCGGCTAAAAAGGGGGAGGCGCGCTGGGGAGCCAGGGCAAGCAGCACCCTCAGTCGCGGAAATCTCCGACGATCCAACACGACAACGCACGATGTGAAAATGGAGAAAATGGCCACCCTTTGGGACACGGTCGCATAAGGACTTACGCCCGGCCAAAGTCTCCAAGTTCTCAAGGTGCGTTGTTGTACTAATACGCCATCGCGTACCCGTCGCGCCGCGGGTCGGCACCGGCGAGTCGCGCGCCGCTTTCCGGGTCAATCATCACCGATTGGCCGCCCCCTACGACGTAGTTGAAGTCCCCCAGCAGTTCCAGGTGGTGGCCGCGGCGGCTCAGTTCGGCGAGAACAGCGGGCGCCACGCGCGTTTCAATCTGCATCCGCGTGTTTTCCCACAAGCGGAACCGCGGGGCTTCGATGGCCGCCTGACAATCGGCGCCGAATTCGACAATGTTCAGGAGCATTTGCACGGTCGTGTGCAAAATTCCGTAACTGCCGGGAGTGGCGATCGAGAACCAGAAATCGCGGCCCCCCTCCCGGAAGACCTGCACCGGGGCCATGCATGCTGCCCAGCGCTTGCCGGGGGCGATCAAATTTGGAGTCGGACAGGCCGGATCGATTTCGAACCAGTGAGCAAAACTGTTGAGCGCAATGCCTGTGCCAGGGACGACCATCCCCGAGCCGAACCCATTCCCCAGCGATTGCGTGACGCTGGCGACAGAGCCGAATTCATCGACGGCCGAGAGGTGCGTCGTCAGGCCGTCGAGACGACCGGGTTTGACCGGCTCGGTTCGCGCCGTTGGGCCCCCCCATCGTTCCCCTTCGCTGTGCGACGCCTTTAAGGGGGAAATCAACTTTCGACGCTGGGCAATGTAGGCGGGATCGAACAGACGATCGAGCGGCACCGGTTGAAATTGCGGGTCGCCGGCCCAGCGAATGCGATCGGCGACAGCCAGCTTGACGGCTTCGCTCACGAGATGAATGTACTCTGCCGAGTTGTGGCCCAGCCCGGCGAGGTCATCCTTTTCGAGCAACTTCAGCGTTTGAAGAATCTGAAAGCCCTCGTTGTTGGGGGGGCAGGTTTTGACCGTCAGGCCCCGATATGTCACGTCGATCGGCTCTTGCCACTGGGGCTGATAGCCGGCCAGGTCGTCGCGGGTGATCAAGCCCCCTTCGGCCTCCATGAATTCATGCAGGCGCTGCGCGAATTCGCCGTGATAAAAATAGTCAGGCCCTTCGGAGACCAGCCGCGTCAGCGTCGTCCCCAATTCGGGCTGCTTCAGGATAGCACCGATCTTGTGGGGGACGCGACCATAGATTTCCCTGCCGGCGGGATTCAATCGCGGCACCCAACTCGCGATCTGATAGACGTTGAAGGGATGCAACGGAAAGCCTTCGATCGCCAGGCGGATGGCAGGCGCGAAGACTTCGGCGACCGGCAACGTCCCCTCGGTCCCGAGCATCTCGAACCAGCCGGCGACGTTCGCCGGAATCAGCGGCGCGCGAATGCCGGCTTCTTTCGTTTCATTGGTGAACTGGTCGGGTGTGGCGCGGGCCGGGGCGTGACTTCCGAAATTGAGAACGCGCGTCTGGCCGTCGGCCCGATGCAACAGCAGCCAGCCGACGCCCCCAGGTCCGCTCATGTACGGCTCGACAACACCCAGCGCGACGGCGGCGGCCACCACGGCGTCGACTGCATTTCCGCCGCGGCGCAGCATATCGATCCCGGCCAGCGTGGCCAGCGGATGCGCGGTGGCTACGGCGGCATGCCGGCCGGCTACGACGGGCCGAGTGCGGCTGAACGGTCCCGTGGGAGGGGCTGCCATAGGAGTCATACTTTCAAAGGTTGGTTCCTCTTCCGAATTCGTGGGTCGTTTTCGGGTTCTTTCGCAGCGTCTTTCGGAAGGTTGCGACGTCGGAGCTCAGCTCAGGCTCGACAGAAGGGGGCCGCCCCCTCCACCTTCGCCTTCGCATCGCCCCAGCATTTGCGAGGG
>SIAF01000110.1 GCA_009691905.1 Planctomycetaceae bacterium
GAGCGACGGATCCACGGCCATCATCACGCCGGAGTACGGATCGTGCAGGAAGGCTGCACGCTGATCCATGCCTTGGACACCCACCTGCGGCATCCGGAACCGTTTACCGCCGCCGATCTGCTTCCCTATCGGCACGCCGCGCCTCCCGCTAGTCAACTTCAAGCCCTCGCTCGACGCAAACTCATGCGCCGCGCCCGCTCCACGAAACAACGCCCTCTCCTCCTTGCCGAACTCGAGGACCGCTACCAAAATACCACATAGCCTCCAAGCGGGCCGTTGCTTAATAAGCTGATGGGAACCGGTGCGTCCGAATCGGAAGCGGCCGCAACCGAAGCCGGAAAAGACGCCGAAGGGAATGAGAAGCCGACTGACAAGAACGACGACTCGTCGGACAAAGGCGAGAAGCCCGACGACACGCCGGAAAACGAGTAGCAGGGAAGCGATTCGGCATGTCTCAAACGCAGCCGCAATCGCATTTGATATCTCCCTTCACCCCTCGCGGGGGAAGGGAGACCTTTTGCATTGTTTCCGCCGAAAGCAGCACTTTTTCACGATGTGTAGATACCAATGGTCAAGGGGGAGGGGAGACACAAAAACAAACCAGCCCGGCTGACATTCAGCCGGGCTGGATGCATTTCAAAGATCAAAGCAATTCGCCCGACCTTACACGATCTTGGTCAAACCCGGCACGGCGATCGGGTAGCTGCCGTCGGCCAGGGGATTCACGGGGGCTGCGGTTTTGAAATTGTACTCCTTGGGTTGCAGGCTGATCGTCGACGCGAGGGCTTTCTCCATGGAGATCTCCTGGCCGGAATAGGTGCAGAGCCGACCGAGGATGGCGGTCATCGAGCTCATCGCGCCGTAGTACCCTTCGTTGATCGGATTTCCGGCGCGGATGCTGGCGAACAGATCGTCGTGCTCGACCTGGTACGGATCGGCGCGCTTGCCGCGGTGCTTCCAGGTGCCGACGACATTGCCGATCGTCGCCGCGCTGAGATCGGCCCAGCCATTCGTCCCCTGCACGTGCTCTGAGACGCTGCCCCAGCAGTTCTCGATGTGGCGGCACTGGCTGAACATTCGCGAGCCGTCGTCGTACTCGAACTCGACGTAATGATGGTCGAAAATCTCGCCGTTCAGCTTGCTGGTGCGCACCTGCCGGCCTCCCTGACCCTGCGCCTTGATCGGGAAGTCGCCTTTGAGCCAGTTGATGACGTCCATGTTGTGGATGTGCTGCTCGACGATGTGGTCGCCCGAGAGCCAGTTGAAGTAGTACCAGTTCCAAACCTGGTACTCCATCTCGGACATCCCCTCTTTCCGTTCACGGGTCCACACGCCGCCGGAGTTCCAATACACGCGGGCCGAAAGGATGTCTCCGATCGCGCGGTCTTTCAATCGTTTGATTGTCTCGATATACGAGGCCTCGTGGTGCCGCTGCAGGCCCACGCCGACAGCCAGGTTTTTCTTTTTCGATTCTTCGACGGCGGCCAGCACCTGGCGGACGCCCGGGGCGTCGACGGCAACCGGCTTCTCCATGAAGACGTGCTTGCCGGCTTTGACGGCGGCTTCGAAGTGCACCGGCCGGAAACCAGGCGGCGTCGCCAGAATCACCAGGTCAACGCCGCTGTTAATGACCTTCTGGTAAGCATCCAGACCGACGAACTTGTGGTCGTCGTCGACCGCCAGGCGGTCGAGCTTGCCCTTGTCACTCATGTCCCGTTTCAGGTCGCCCAGACTCTGTTCGAGTTGCCAGGAGAAGGCGTCGCCCATGGCGACCAGCTTGACGTTGCCTTTGGTTGAGAGCGCCTGAATGGCGGCCCCGGTGCCTCGGCCCCCGCAGCCGATCAGGCCGACCTTGATCGTATCGTCGCTGGCGGCAAACGCGCCGGGCAGGGCGCCCAGCGTCCCCAGCACTCCTGAGCCGACGGCGGCCAATGACGAACTTTTGAGGAACTCACGACGCGTTGCGGCCGGTGGCAGTGGTTGAGTCATGCGAGTGCTCCAGGAATGGGGAAGGGGGGGAAGTCAGAAGTCAGAAGGGAATCAACAACATCAGTTCTAACGGAAGCGACCGGTCGGTCGTGGACTCGGGCAGCTCATTTCGGCTTATTCGGTTCTGTCGGCGGCAGCTTGATATCTTCGCCCGCGAGCGGACGCACGACGCGTAAGCCGACAAACAACGCATCGGTGTGGAACCAGCGGCTCTTGGGGAACTGCGGATCCTGCACTTTCCATTCGGGGGTCGAGAACTCGCGGGCCGCGCTGCGGCAGGTGGCCGCTTCGGCCTCCCAGTTTCCGCCGCGGACGACCTGAGGATACTCTTTGGTGACGATGAAAAACGGATTCTCGCCGTGTTTTGAATAAGCATCGGCAAAGTACTGATCGAGGCACCATTCGCTGACGTTGCCGTGCATGTCGTGCAGGCCCCACAGGTTGGGCTTTTTCTTGCCGACCTTTTGCGGCTTCTCGTCACTGTTCGCAATGAACCAGGCGTAGTCGCCCAGTTGAGCCGGGTCGTCGCCGAACGAGTAGGTGGTGGTCGTCCCCGCGCGGCAGGCATATTCCCATTCGGCCTCGGTGGGCAGGCGGTAGAAACGCCCGGTCTTGGCCGAGAGCCACTCGCAGTACGTCTTGGCCGCCAGTCCCGTCATGCAAATCGCCGGGTTGCCGTCGTGCCCTTTGCCAAACGTCATGTCGGTGTAGGGTTTGGTCGGTTTGGTGATCGCGTCGGCGACTTTTTCGCGGTCGGTGGCGGTGACGCCGTTCAAATTTCGCCGCTTGACGTCGAGGCTGTAGCTGAAGATGTCGTATTCGTCCCAACTGACTTCGCACTTGCCCATCCAGAACGGGGCGATTTTCATCGTGTGCTGCGGACCTTCATCGTCACCGCGATCGGGTTCGCTGTCGGAACTGCCCATGACGAATTCGCCCCCTGGAATCGGCAGCATCTCGAAGGTCACGTCAGTCCCCACCAGCTTTTCGGTGTAGCGTTTCATCTCGTCGGCCGACTTGGCTACGGCTTCGGGAATCGCGACGGCCGGTGGCGCGACGGCCACCGGTGTCTCAGCCGAATCGGAGTGTTGCGCCGTCGCCGCAATCCACCATGCCGCGGCCAGACACAACGCCACACCCAACAGACCCGCTTGTGCAAACACGCGACGCCCACCTAAATTAACCATCAACGCAATTCTCCGCTGCACTGTACGTGTCACCCACCTGAGGTGGGGGGGGTGTCATCCACCTGAGTTGGGGGGGGCACGCACCTGAGTTGGGGATTTGAAATGTGGGGCGGGTCAGTCACGCCCGGGTTTTCCTGCCGCTGGGTTTTTGTGCCACTGGGAATGAAGGGGCGATTGTCGATGACCGCGTTTGGACTGCTGCTGACTCTTTCGCTGGCAATCGGCCAGCCCCTGGATCGACCGCTCGAGCGCTTCGAGTTCACGCAGATCCACATGGGGATGCCGTTCAAATGCATAGTATATGCGCCGGACGACGACTCCGCAAACGCCGCAGTGCGTGCCGCTTATGCTCGCATCAAGCAACTTGACGGGATCATGAGCGATTATGACCCGCACAGCGAATTGATGCGGCTGTGCCAAACCGCCGGGCAGGGCCAATCCGTTTCGGTCAGTCCCGACCTGCTGGCTGTTTTATCCCGCGCCCAGGCCCTGTCGCGGCAATCGGAAGGGGCGTTCGACGTGAGCGTCGGCCCGGCGGTCCGCTTGTGGCGCAAAGCCCGTAAGACGCGGGTTTTCCCGAGTTCGGAAGAGGTCGCCGCCGCCCGCGAACTCGTCGATTATCGCAATATCCGCATCGACGAAAAAGCGGGCACCGTGAAATTACTGCGCGCGGGGATGCAGGTCGACCTGGGGGGGATCGGGGCCGGCTACGCGGTCGACGAGGCGTTGAAAGTCCTCAAAGAGAAGGGGATTGCCAGTGCCCTGGTGGACGCCAGCGGCGATATCGGCGTCAGCGACCCGCCCCCCGGCAAGGCCGGCTGGCGAATCGGCGTCGCACCGCTGGAACCCGATGCCGACCCGAGCCGCTACCTCTTATTGAATAACGCCGCCGTGACCACTTCGGGCGACGCGTTTCAATTCGTCGAATTCGACGGCAAACGGTATTCGCATATCGTCGACCCGAAAACGGGGCTGGGGTTGACCGAGCGCAGCAGCGTGACTGTGATCGCCCGCGACTGCACGACCGCCGACAGCTACACGAAAGCGGTGATGATTCTCGGCCCCGAAAAAGGGCTGAAACTGATCGAGTCCACGAAGGGAGCCGCGGCGATCGTCGTGCGGGCTCCGGAGGGCAATGTGGAGACATTCGAGTCGAAGCGGCTCGCCAAATATCTTGACCCCGGCGAGCGGGGGGCGTCAGCCCCCTGAAGAGTCGTTTCAATGTCGAATCTCGAAATCAGAATGACGAAACAATGACGACGACCGAATGACGAAGTGCAAAAGCGAGCCGGTGGGTTTACCCCACCGGGCCCCATGCATGGTCAAAAGCCAATCCCTGTGTTCGACCATGGACATCAAACTTCGGGAATCGCATGGTCGCTGGTCGTGGCGTCGGCCGCGAACGTGGATCATCGGGCTGACCGTCCTGGTTGTCGTGATGGCGACCTCGGTGCTCTTACATTTCCGACATCACCTGCTGTGGAAGTACAAACTCCAGCCGCTGATTGGGCGAATCGAGCCGGTGCCGGTTTCGCCGATGCCGGTGGCCGGTCCGACGCCGGGCTGGTATCGCTGCCGCATCGGCCCGCTGTCGCTACGGCTGCCTCCGAAGTTGGTCGAGAAGGGGAAACGGAGTGCCCAGGGGGGAGCCATTAGTTTTCAAGACGACGACCTCATCATCAGCATCGTAATGCCGCGCTCAGACGACAGTGTGAGCGAAGCGCTGCGAGTGTTGAATGCAACGTCTCCCAACCGGCACTGGTCGTCTTATACGCAATTCAGAGTTGATACGTACCGTGCCGACAGCGACGCGTTTCAATGGTCGATGTCATCGGAAGAGGCTCGCGAGTTCAATCTGCGGATGGCCACGGTCTTCGCGACGAGATCGAGTAAACACATTTCGGTTGAAACGCGATTCGACGAGGAAATTGAGGGGTTGCTCGCATTCGACGTGGATCCGCGTGCCGTCTTCAGTTGGCAAACGACGGACGGACGCATGGGGGCCTTTATGGTCATTGGCAGCAAGAACGGACCGCTGGATCCACGTCTGGTACGCGAGATCTGTCAGAGCCTGCAGGTCGATGAGTTGGGGGAGGTGCCGGCAACCCGCTCGAAGCAAGAGTTGCTGCAAATCCTCGAATCAATTGAAGCCGTCCCTGAAGAATGAGTCGGACGTGACAACAAACAGAATCCGATGCTCGAAAACCAAATGATCCATTCGACATTCGCGTGTCGTCACTGTTTCGTCATTCTGAAGTGGAAATTCGTCATTGAACGCGCACGAACGGACTAAGGGTCCGTTCTAAGGATCGTCGACTTCGAAGAAAGTAGTCTTCATCGCTCCGCGTGAAGAGTGCGACCGCCCACAACAACCAACCGGGTAATCGCATGAATTCGCCCACCGCGTAATGGCGCCCCGCTGCGCGATCGGAGTTCAGATCCCCGGCATAGTCAATCGCACGGACGACTCCCTTTCCCGGCGCGCCGGGACTGTCCGTGGCACCCGCCTATCGAGGATCAATTACCGGCGGGTTTCTCAGAGGGCTCGATGTACTCGTTGAACCGAATTTTATTCCCGAACGGGTCGCCGACTTCCATGCATAAGGCGTTGTAAAACGTCGTTTCGACGCCGGGACGGTAGTACTTGTAGTTTTTCGCGAGCAGTTCTTGATGATACTCGCGAATCCCCGTCATGCGGATGAAAACCGTTGCACCGGGGCAGGCGTCACCGTGATGCTCCGAAAGATGAAACGCGAGTTGGCCGCGGCTGACCTGCATATAGACCGGCGAATTGTCGTCGAAGGTATGTTCCCACTCGGCCGTGAAACCCAGGAAGTCGCAATAGAATTGTTTGGCCTTGGCAACATCGAAGATCCGCAGGATGGGTATCGTTTGTTGGAACGCGATCGGGGGCATCGGGTCTCCTCGCAAAAGTTTAATGTAGTCTTCATCGCTCCGCGTGAAGAGTCTCGAGAGGTGGCATTGTGATCGCGGGTACTCGCCAAGTTTACGCTAGATTGTACCCGGCAATTGTAGGCGGCACGCGATCTTGGCGCTCGAATTCATGCGATTACCCGATTAAGTGCTCGGGGGCGTTCGCACTCATCACGCGGAGCGATGATGACTACATTTTGTAGTCCTCGGCTGCTCGTCGGGCCACAGCACATCGACCGAAAACCCGAGAACATTCGTATAGAAGTCGATGGTCTGCGACAGGTCGGCAACACGCATCCGCGGCGTGACTTGACGGAAACGCGACATGCTCCCCGCTCACTCGCCGCTCAGCCCCACGGCGAGTTTATCGAGCGCTGCATTTTCGATCTGGCGGACGCGTTCGCGGGTCAGGCCCAGCGACTCGCCGATCTCTTTGAGCGTTCGCGGTTCGGCGTCGTCGAGACCGAAGCGCATTCGCAAGATCGTCGCCTCGCGCGTGTCCATCGACTCGAGCATTCGCATGACGTGCGTCAAGTTGTCGTGCTCGACCAGTTCGTCTTCAGGCCCTTTTTGGCGTGTGTCGGCGACCGATTCGCCCAGCGACCATCCCGAATCAGTCTGTTCGGTCTGCGGGATGGCGTGGTAAACCGCAATCGCCTCTTTGACAATGGCCAGCTTCTTGCGCGGGATGCCCAGTTCGGCGGCGACCTCTTCGGGGGTCGGCGTGCGCCGTAATTGGTCGACCAGCTTGTTGGTGGCCTTCCGCCATTTCGAGAGCAATTCGACCATGTAGGCCGGAATGCGAATCGTCTTGGCCGTGTTGATCAGCGCCCGTTTGATCGACTGCTTGATCCAGTAACAGGCGTAGGTGCTGAACCGTGTATTCATCGTCGGGTCGAAGCCCTCGACCGCCCGCAACAGGCCGAGGTTGCCCTCTTCGATCAAATCGGGCAGCGGCAACCCGCGATTGGTGTAGCTGCGGGCGATGTTGACCACGAGTCGCAAGTTGGCGCGAACCATGCGGTCGCGCGCCTGCATGTCGCCGGCGGCGATGCGGTGCGCCAGTTCTTTCTCGTCGTCGGCGGTGAGCAACGCCGTTTCGTTGATCTCGCACAGATACGTCTCGAGCGGATTTTGCACCGAGGCAGACAACCGGCGGCGCGGCCGCGAGACAGAGGGACCGTCGATTCTGGGCATGAGATTTGTCGCTTCCCGGATGAAGTAAACCCGAGAAGTGTTATCGACCCGCGGTCGAGGCAAATTCCATGGGAAGCCGGTTGCCGACCGCGCCCATTTCGTAAACCGGGCAATTCGCGCAATAATAACGGCCCTTCAGTCTGTGACTGAGGGCCGTTTATTCTGCCCGCACGACCTGAGTCGTGCGGGTTCGCCAACCGAACCGCCGTTACGACTCGCTCTCTTGCCCCATGCTGAACAGGGGACCGCTCTGGCCGCCGTCTTTGCCCCCCTTCAACTCTTCGCGAGTTGCCGCAGACCCCGTTTGCCCGTCAGAACCGTCAGCAGGGACTGCTTCGATCGGCGCATTCAATTTGCGGCTGAGGCCGATTTTGCGGTCAGCGGTGTCGACCCGCAGAATCTTGACTTCGATCGCATCGCCGACTTTGACGATCGACTCGGGGTTTTCGACCTTCTGGTCCGACAGTTCCGAGATGTGCAGCAGCCCTTCGAGGCTCGGTTCGAGCTGCACGAACACACCGAAATTGGTGAGCTTGGTGACTGTGCCGGTGACGACCGTGCCGGGGTGGTACTTGGCCGGAATCTCAGAGACCCAGGGATCCTGGGCGAGTTGCTTCAGGCCCAACGCGATTCGTTTGCGCTGCTGGTCGACCGACAGCACCTGACAGCGAACCTTGTCACCCTTTTGCAACATCTCGCTGGCATGCGAGATTTTGCGAGTCCACGACATGTCGCTGACGTGCAGCAGGCCGTCGATCCCTTCTTCGATCTCGATGAATGCGCCGTAGTTGGTGAGGTTGCGCACGGTGCCGTCGATGACCGCTTCGAGGGGGTACTTGGCAGCCACTTCGTCCCAGGGGTTGGGGGTTGTTTGCTTCATGCCCAGCGAGATTTCCTGTTTTTCTTTATTGATGCCGAGCACGACGACTTCGACCTGATCGCCGATCTGCACCAGCTCGCTGGGATGATTGACGCGCTTGGTCCACGACATTTCGCTGATATGCACCAGCCCTTCGATCCCCTGTTCGAGCCGCACGAAGGCGCCGTAGGTCATGACGTTGACCACCTCGCCTTTGACTCGCGTTCCGACGGGGTACTTCGATTCGACCATGTCCCACGGGCTGGGATGCTTTTGCTTGAGGCCCAGGGCGATCTTCTCGCGTTCGAGATCGACCGCCAGAATCATGACTTCAACGTCGTCGTCGATTTTGACCATTTCCGAAGGATGGCTGATGCGGCCGTAGCTCATATCGGTGATGTGCAACAGGCCGTCGATGCCCCCCAGGTCGACGAACGCCCCGAAGTCGGCGATGTTCTTGACGGTTCCCTTGCGGAGCTCGCCGACTTTGAGCTCGGCCAGCAGTGCCTTCTTGAGCTTCTCGCGCTGATCTTCGATCAGCTTGCGGCGGGAGACGACGATATTGCGCCGCGCCTCGTCGATTTTCAGAATCACGCATTCGACCATGCGGCCGATGTAATCGCCGATGTCGGCCGGACGACGGATGTCGACCTGGCTGGCCGGCAGGAAGACGTTGACGCCGATGTCGACCAGCAGCCCCCCCTTGATTTTCCGCTGGACGGTCCCGGCGACGACGTCGCCCTCTTTGTGGGTCGAGATGATCTGTTCCCAGTCGCGGATCCGCTTGGCTTTGCGGCGCGACAGCAGAATCACCCCCTGCTCGTCGTCGAACTCTTCGAGCAGAACCTCGATCTTGGCCCCAGGGACAGGATCGGCATCGCCCTCTTCCCACTCGCTGAAGGGGACGATCCCTTCGCTTTTGCAACCAACATCCAGCAGAATATCGTCCCCTTCGCGGCGCAGGACGATGCCAGTCAAAATGTTGCCGGTTTCGAACGACTTCGAGGATTCGTCGTACAGTGAATCCAGCCCGCCGGATTCTTCCGTCTCGGCGATAATCGTGGCAAATGTGGCTTCGAGTTCGTCGTCGTCGACTGTGAATTCACGAATGAGGTTGCGATCAACCATACAGAGGGCTACCTGTCACAAAAATAGAGAAACGTTGCCGACCACCGGGGAAGCGAACCAACGCCTCACGAACCGCCGGCCGGCGCGAACGAGAAGTATAGCAGATCGTCCCGCGAATCGGCCAGAACAAAGGGCCATTTTCGACGTTGCGACGTTCGCACGCCCCCACCCGGCGAGCCATTGGTATCAACACAACTTCTTTCTCCCTTCCCCCGCCAGGGGGGAAGGGAGAAAGAAAGACGCGGCTTCGCCGCCAATATCCCCACCGTCGCCCACCCCATCCCCGCAGCAACCAGTCGTGACAGCGCTTAAGTCGGCGACCAGCCCGGCCGCGGCTCGCGATGCACTTTTGGCGGCCGATTCCCCTGCAGCGTGGCGATCTCCTCTTCGACAGCACGCACGCTTTCCGCTGTGCTGTACACGGCAATCTCCAAACGAATCGTGTGGCTGCCCCCCGGCGGCAGCGTGATCACCCGACCCTGTTCACGCTCGAACGGCTTGAGATTGGGGAAATTCGTCGCTGGCTCGAATCCGGTGACGTATCCGTCCTCTTCAGCCTGCGTGTTTTTCCAAAGCGTGAAGTGGGGCAGCTCGCGCCGATCGAAATGCACGCTCAGCCCTTTGTCTCCGGCCGCGTTTCGAAGCAGCGTCGCCGTGCGGGAGTTCGAGTCGGCGGCCAGGTCGAAAAAGTACACCTGCTCGGCGTATCCCGCCTGCGGCGCGGCAAAGGTTTCGTAGTGGTCGATTCCCTCGGCAGCCCGCGCGTCGCGCGGCGCGACCTCGAGCGCGGGGACCACACACCGCGCGCCAGGTTCGAGAAACGGTCGCCCCGTGTTGATGTGATACAAAAGCTCGATCTCGGCCGATACGCCCCGGCGGTTGGTGATCTGGTCAATGATCGTGAAACGGTTCGATCCGGCAACCGTCTCGACGGTCGACGTGAGTCGCAGGTTGGAGCCGAACATCATCGACTCGTCGATGACCCCGGTTACCCCGATCGTCCCCGGTCCGTCGGTCTCGATGCGAATGGTCACGGTATGCGCGGGGAGATTGGCGATCCGTCCGTGAAGCGTCCCTTCCGGGCCGGGAGGGCCATTGAGATCGAGGCCGCATCGGCACAACCATTCGTTGAAGCCCCCCAACCAGCCGATCCCGCCGCGATCGTGTGCGTTGACGAACGCCGGATGCACCGGCAACGCCACCGGCGATTTCCAGCCCAGGTCGATCCCGTCGCAGGCCCCCTTCCAAAGCCCCATGCCGCGCGTCGGAAGTATCGAGAGCGACAATCGCCCGTTATTGAGTTCGATGACATCGACTCCGTCTGAAACTCCGCCGCGCAGGGTGTGCTTCCCGACCGACCACTTGTCAGATCCGGCGAGCTTCAATTCAGCCGAGGGAGTCAGAGAAAACTGATCGTGCCAAAGTCGGCGGGAGACGTCAGTGAGGGGGAAGTCACGGTGGGGCATGAGTCGGGTTACTCGAAAAACGTGTCAACGGAGTTATGCGGCTGAACCGATTTCTCTGCGGTCACTCTACGTGGTAAGATATCCAGAGGAATCCCAGGGGAGCAAACGATGATCAACCGATTTCAAGTGCAAAACTACAAAGCCCTGTGCGACGTGACGCTCGAACTCACGCCGATGCACGTGCTGATCGGGCCCAACGATTCGGGGAAGACGAGTTTGCTGGAAGCGATGACGGCGTTGTCCCGAAGTGTCGACCATCCATTGAGTGCGTCCTTTACCGGGAGTTGGAATGGACCACAACTTGTCTGGAATCGCCGACAGGACTTGCCGATTTCGCTGACCGCCGACATTTCCTCTGACGAAGGCAATTTTGAATACCACTACGCCATTCGATTTCCGGCATCGGGACGAGCGCCGCGAATCGAGTCCGAGCAAGTCCGATTCAACACTGACATTGAACCAATTGAGTTTACGCTTCGACAAGTCGAGCAGAGCAATGTATTTCAGATAACTTCGGGCAACGCAGGTGCGACCGCCGGGCAGCGTCGTGCCGCCGATTTGGTGCTGAATTCGCTGCGAGGCGTTCACTATTACCATTGGGATCCGCACGCACTCGCGCTGCCGGTGGCATCCGATTCGAAGCGGCGCTTTCGCATGGAATCGACGGGATTCGGTTTGGCTCAATGCCTGGACGACATTCTTGGAGATGACCGCGATCGCTTCACGGCACTGGAGAATCGATTCAAGGCGATATTCCCGCAAGTTCAGTCAATCAAATTGAAATCTGAGCCGGCATATCATTCATCCGCCGATCAATCCGAATTCGTCCCCATGCTGTCACGCGCCGAGGGAAAGGGGATTTACTTCCAATTTCAGGGCTCGACCGAGCCGGTTTCGGCGTCGCAGGTTTCTGATGGACTCATGCTGGTCCTGGCTTACCTGACAGTCCTGCACCTGCCGGAGCCGCCACGCCTGGTATTGGTTGAGGAACCCGAAAACGGCATTCACCCCGCGCGATTGCGGGACGTCCTGAAAATTCTTCGGGAACTGGTGCAGGAGCAATCCCACTCGCAAGTCGTCATTACGACACATTCGCCTTACGTCGTCGATTTGTTTTCGCCCGAGGAAGTCACGTTGTGCCGCAAGAAGGATGATGTCGAGATCTCGGTGATGTGCCTTTCTGAAAGTCAGAAAGTTCGCGATCAACTGGACGTGTTCACCTTGGGAGAAATCTGGTCGGCGGAAGGTGACGATGCGCTCGTCCACCCTGATTCGACGGTTAAGGAAGCTACACCATGAAGGTGTTGCTCGTTGCCGAGGGAAAACACGAACTCGGCGGGGCGCTTCAAACACTGGTTCGTCGGCTCATTTCGGGGCCGATTGAGTTCACCGATAAGCCGATTAACAGCGACGAAGTCCATACGCATCACGGGAAAGGTCGCGGATTCGTAAAGCGGGCTATCCGTTGGATGCTGACGGCCGAAGCAGACGGATACGACGCGTTGATCCTGCTCATCGACGAGGACGAATATCCCGAGCGGATCCGCGAGATCGCCGAGGCCCAAAGCCACAATCTTGGCATTAGCCGTCGAGCATTGGGTATTGCGATTCACACGTTCGATAGCTGGATGCTGGCGAGTGAGACAGCGATCTCCAAGGCGTTGGGGATTCATATCGCGACGCAGCGCGATCCCGAATCGATTTCCGACCCCAAGAGCGTTTTTATGGCTCTTCGCGACCAGTCCGGCCTTGAGGCCAATCTTCCCGAGCTCTACGCGATCATAGCCAGCCATATGGATATGGAACAACTCGAAACCCGTTGCCCCAAAGGCTTCGGAACATTCGCGACGCGGGTTCGCGCACTTTGATAGGCCATCCGTTACGGCCGTGCCAAACCATCGAGCTCGTTCATCAGCGTCTCCCGATCTGCCCCCTCCCGCCGAACGGCATCCAGCAGCGCCGACGTCAATAGCGCGCGCGAACGGCCGGTCGGGGCAAGGGCGCGGGCCTGACGGATCGTCGAGAGCGCCTCGTCGATTCGCCCGGCGTACAGGTCGAGTTCTCCGCGGCGGAGCAACGAAGCGGCGTCGCGCGGGTTGCGAGCGAGGGCCGCTGCGATCTCGCGCTCAGCAGAGCCGCGCTCGTCGAAGGCTTCGAGAAACACCGGGCTTTGCGAGATGAACAGCCCCCGATGCCAGATCAGGTTGCCCGGCGCGGTTTGCCGCAAGCTGGGCAGTTGGCCGACAATCGCTCCCTGTTTGAGGTCGATCGACACGATGCCGCCGGAAGTCATCGGCAGATAATACAGGTCGTCGGTCGCGATGCCGCGACCGAAAACGAAGGCTGACGCGGGGAGGACGACGGGTGCCTCCCACGCCGGCTGGCCGTCAGCGGGCCGCATCGCGCGAACCTGCGATTTGCCGACGACGACGACGGCACGGTCGGTCACGGGGCCGACGAACAGCCCGTCCCCCCGCGGCTGCGTCCAGCGGGGGTGTCCATCGTACAGATCGAGGCAGTGCAGTTCACCCGATTCGGCAGGGGATAGAATCACGCATCCTTCGCCGATCGCCACGGTGCCATCGAGCCAGCGCTCGTGTTGATCGAGCCGTGGAAGGTCATCCCCTTCGGGATTGACCTGCGTCATCGGCCGCCGCGCGTAACGATACGCCCACAACAGCGACTGCGACGTGAGATCGACGGCGACGACGGCCCCCCCGGCGGTCGGGCAAACGACGATTTCGTCGGCCGAAATCGAAGGGGTGGCGCCGGCGAGACGGCGGAGGGGATCGGTCCCTTGAGATTCTTCGACCAGCGCCAGTTCCTGCGACCATTCGAGCCGGCCGGTGGCCGGGTCGAGTGCCCCCAGCCAGATTGCTCCCTTTTTCTCGAATTCGACATAGAGCCGCCCCTGGTACGGCAACGGCGAACCCAGAAATAAAACCTGCGCCAGTGCCGGTTCGCCCCCCCCGCTGCCACCGCCAACCTGCCATCGCAGGCGGCCCTGTCGTGATTGGTAATGCTCCCTCGCCGTCAACACGTTGGATGAGCGACCGGCCGAATCGCGGTCAGCCGGCGACGAAGCATCGATCAGATAAAAACACTCGCGATCGGCACTGAATGCGCCGCCGGCCGGTGCGCTCCACAGCAGCCGATCGACGCCCGCGTTGTCGGCGTCATCGTCGGCGGGGTGGTTCCAGAGGCGGTCTCCGGTCAATAGATCGAAGGCAGCCACACCGCGTGCGGTGCGCATCAGCACCAGATCGCCGACCGCCAACGGCGCCAGCCCCGGCAGAAACGTGCCGCGCCTGCCGCGGTACGACTCGACGGCACGATCGATCGCCAACTGCGTTTCGGGATTGGCTGAAACGGCTTGCGTCCAGCGGGGGGCCAACAGCGGCTCGGCGGCTGCGACGCGGCGATTGCGGGCCGGGTTGCCGCGATAAACCGTCCAGTCGCCCGCCCGGGTACTTTCGGGCACCGGTCCCAGCAGCGCGGCTAAACGCTCAGCCGCGTCGTCGTGGCGCAACAACTCGGCAAGCGGCGCTCCGGCCAGGCTAAGATTCGACAGATCGGGCGCCGCTCGCAATTGATTGACGATCGCGCGAAACTTGTCGGTCTGCCCACAGCGGTAGCGGCACACGGCCAGCGCCAGCGACAGCCGCGGTTCGAACGGCGCCGCGGCAACCCGTTCGGCTCGCAGGCGTTCGAAGCAGGCTGCGGCCGCTTCGGGCCGGCCGTGTTCCCACAGCGAGTGTCCCAGCCGATAGAGGGCCTCGGCTCCGGCAGGGGTATAGGGAAAGCGCTGCGCCACCTCGCGGAGCGCCGCTTCGCTTCCGCCGGCCAGTGCTTCCGCCAGGCGCTGCTTTGCCAGCGCATCGTACTGCAAATTGTAGGCACTGAGTCCCTCGGGGGGCAGCGCTCCGATCATCTGCCGGATCTCAGCCTGAAAACTGCGGCCCCCCTGCCGCTCTTCATCGCGACTGAGAAAGAAATCGCGCGTTTCGGGGTTCTGCAGAAGCTGGCCTAATTGGCGGGCCGCATCGGCGAAATGCCCGTCGGTGATCTCGGCTCGAATCTTCTCCAGCCGGCGGCGCATATCGCCGTTGTCGGGAAGCACCACGCTGCGGGGAGCCTCGCCGCCTTCGTCGTTTGTTGCTGCCGCGACACCCGCCATGTTGAACATATTTCGCCGCATGACTCCCCAGCGTCCCCCGAATCGCTGAATCATCGGCGCCACGGGCATCGCCGGCAACTCGAGTTTGTCGTCAATTTCGAGCACCGCTTCGCCGGCGGGGGGATCGTCGTCGGGCGCTTCCGGTCGATCAGGCGCATCCGCAGCGGGTTCGACGGCTGGACTCGAGTTATTGCCCGGCAGAGGTTCATCGTCGGCCAGTGCAGGCTGCGTCACCAGCCACGCCGCGAGCGCCGCCCCCTTGAGAAAATTCCATCCGTGATTGTGAATGCGGTGCATTTGAGTTGCTCCCGAATCCTGAAGCGAGGCGCGGCGACTATTTCTGGTTGACCTTGACCTTCACGTTGTATTCGCCGGGAAAGGCGTAGTCGGGGCTGGCAAATTGCGGGTTCATGGCGATCCCGAACTGCAGCATGCCCGAACTCGCGGCGGAAAACGACTGCTTCGAACCGATTTTGAAGATCTTGCCGCCGTTGGCGATGCGTGCGACCAGCGCTCCGCCGGCGATCTGGTTGGGAATGTACCACTGAAACTGCTCACTGCCGTCGGGAGTTGCAAACGCATTGTTGCCCCACGGCGTCATCGTCAACTTACCATCGGCGGTCACGCTGATTTTGTCGCCGCGGTTCACGCGAATTCCCGAATTCAGCATGTTGAGCTGCACGAGATTCTGGCCGCTGACAATCAGCGATTTGCGAATCTCGGGCTTCAGGTCGGGTTCGCGTTCGCCGCGACGAATGTCGCTGATCGACACGTTCAAGGGGCCGAACTGCGTCTGCACGCTGAAAGCCTGCGGCGAGACGCGGCCGACCACAGTGAACAGGTTGGTTTCGACGGTGTCCTGCGCGACCCAGGGCCGGGAGGTCAAAGTATCAGTGTCGTCGTCCGAATTGGCCTCTTCCAATTCGGCCAGGATTTTTTGCAGGCTCACGTGGCGCTCCATATCGCCGTCGTTGAGATGTGCCACCAGCTCGCTTTGAATTGCCGCTCCCATTTCGGTCAGTGTTCGCTGGGCGGCATCGCGCTCGGCGGCGACGTTCGAGCCGAGTTGTTGAATCAGTCGGCCGATGCGTTTGCGTTCTTCGGGATGGCTGTCGAGCCCCGGGGTCAGGGTGATGACGTTCGCCACCGGAATATCGAGCGTCCCGAACGGCGTTTCGACGTGAATCGAGTCGATCGACAGTTTCCCCGAAACGACCGAACCTTCCATGAGATGCAGTCGAATCGCTCGATCGGTGCTTTTGCTTTCGGTGAGCGGCTGATTGACCTTCGGCGGCGGCGTGGTCGCGGTCGGTTCGTCAGCGAGCAGTGCCGCCGTCAATATCAAACTGCTGAGCAGGCCCTGTGTGATGCGTTTCCCGTTCATACCCCGTTCCTTGTAGGCAAAGTCGGCCGGCTGGCGGCGACACGCTGCGAAATCACCTCTCTGGAATTGTCGCCGATGCGTGAGGCGCATGCAACCAGTCTGTGCCGGCGGTGGCAGCGAATTCGCCGCCGGAATGTCGGTCGTGCAGCGTGCGGCGATTCCGTCTGGCAGCTCTCCACTCCCGGCGCGCCGGGATGCCGGTGGGAGCACGATTGAAGCTAGCGTCGCCTGGCGTCCCCGCTGGCCCGGCGGGCAGAGATTCCAGCAGTGATGCGGATCGGGTGACGCTTCGTAAACGCTGAGGCCAAACTGTCCGCCAAGCAACACAAAATCGTTCCCCGGCCAGCGACCGCGGTCGCCGATACACAACACGGGTGTATCGGCCTCGTCCTCCACGAGCCGACGTACGGGCTGCACGACCGCCAGTTTGGACATGCTGCGGGGGACAATGTCGACGGAATGCTCCGAGCGCATGACGCGAGCGGGGACAGTG
Organism: Planctomycetaceae bacterium; assembly: GCA_009691905.1. Lineage (GTDB taxonomy): Bacteria > Planctomycetota > Planctomycetia > Planctomycetales > Planctomycetaceae > SIAF01. Next base: position 16,815 of record SIAF01000110.1, read on the forward strand.
TTCGTTTGAAGTACGAGATGCTCCGTGTGCTCCCACAAGGCGGCTGACGCAACACCGGTGTTTGGACTGAGCGTGATCTGCGATTGACGGTACGTAACTTTCGCACAGGATGCGAGGTAGCCGTCGCATTCGATGGCTTGGCGGATCGGACTCAACTCGGGTCCGACGCCGTCACGTCCATCAGGGGATGTGTCGTTGTCCAAGGTGCTTACTTCGGCTCCGTTGTAATAGCCTACGAGAATTTGGCTCCAGATTCTTTTTGCGAACGCGCCGCGTAGAGATTCGCGAACCGACTTGCCCCCAGGGCCAGCGCCCACTAAGTCGTTATTCCTGTGAGTGTTTGCACGAGGAATTTATCATTCCATCCGCAGCAGCGGCGTTTCATGGCCAGGCTGTCTTTGCCCGGGTGCTGCTTGAGCAGCGATAAAGTGAATCGGTTCAGCCAGGCG
>SIAF01000111.1 GCA_009691905.1 Planctomycetaceae bacterium
GCGATTCAACATCTGATCGGCACCCTCAATGACGCTGCTTTCGCGTATCCGGGGACCAAGCTGCAGCTCCATTTCACCTCCTTAGCACCGCCCGCCAATCCAAACTCGGTGCCAAAGCAAATTCCGCCAGATCAGGAGGTCTGAACCTGGGCCGTCGGTGTGCCGTGCGAGTCTACGACTCGCATGACAACGGGATGGAACCACGGATTTCACTGATCCCACTGATACGAAACGAACGGATCGGCTGCGCCGGTCTGGTGTTCATCAACGTGCTGCGATCCTGCTTTCCAGGCGTCTGCTGGATCAACTGAGGTGCACCGCGCCCATCAGTGCCATCCGTGGTTCAATTCGCCTTTGCTGCCGCCTCGGCGCCGACCGTTCGAGCGCCCATGCGACTCTTAATCCGAATTCCGCCTGTGGAGGGAGGAACGACGAACGGCTGACCTGGTCGTCGGCTCAGGACGCCTGATTCTCACCCGGAAAGTCGTCCGGCGGTGATTCGCTCACGTCGGCCAGAGCCGGCGGCAGCGCGTCGGGACGCCCCAATAGCGTTCGCCAGCCGGCCCGGAGCGGATTCCCGAACGAAAACAGGCAGAAGATCAGAAGAATGAGCATCTCCTGGACCATGTACAGGATGACCCCGCCGATGAGCAGTTGCACGATATGCTGGTAGCTGCGGCGACCGCGGAACCACTGGTTGAAGACGTGCGAATAGCGCACCCGCGAGACCATCAGGCAGGCACACGACAGGGCGATCACCGGCAGCAGGTATTCCATGGCCGGCAGCAGATGGGCCGCGATTGAATGCGTCGATCGCTGCCAGATGCCGGCCCCCTCGGCCAGAGGCTTGGCGAGATATTCAAGGTCCGGATAGACGAGCATGAATGACGCCACGGTGCCGGCCGCCGCGGGTGATGGCAGGCCGCTGAAAGTCTTGTGCGAATCTTCTTCGCCGGTTTCGACATTGAATCGCGCGAGTCGCAGGATCGCGCACAATACAAAGAGAATGGCGATGGCCCACAACAGCCGCGGATGAAAATCGCCGCAGAACTTCACCAGAATCATGGCCGGCGCCGCGCCGAAGCTGATTGCGTCGCACAAGCTGTCGAGCTGCGCGCCGAATTCACTGGTCTGGTTGGCCCAGCGGGCGGCCTGCCCGTCCAGCATATCGAACACCATCGCCAGGAAGATCAACACGGCGGAAATGTACAAACATTCGGTATTGGTGGTGCCCCAGCCGGTGCGGGTGGCCAGATCGACCTTGGCGGCGAACGTGATCGCCCCGAACCCGCACACGGCGTTCCCCAGCGTGAGCATCGTGGGAAGCACCGCAAACATCTTCTGGCGACGCGGAATGCGAAAAGGTTTCATATCACGCACAACAAAAGAATTTCATTGACAATGAATCGCCGCCGACACTCGCCTGCCATCGACGATCAACCCAAGCCGACCGCTGTGCGGTCGGTGATCTCATACTTCGCCAGCACGCTCGAACCGGCTTTAACGTGCTCTCCCATTCGAACGGCAATCGTCAGCCCCGGTTCTCGCGGAAACACGAGTTCGGTCCGCGAACCGAGTTTGATCATGCCAAATTGTTCGCCGGCCGCCAGTTCGTCTCCCGGCTTGACCCAGCACACGATCCGCCGGGCGATGGCTCCGGTGATTTGGCGCACGATCATTCTCCGATAGGGAGGGGCATTCTCTTCCATGCGAACCGCCAACTGCTCGTTCTCGCGGGCCGATTCGGGCCGCAGCGCATTCAGAAATTTTCCTTTGCGGTAGCGTAGCCCGATCACCCGGGCTGCGACCGGCGTTCGATTGATGTGAACGTTGAACACCGACAGAAAGATCCCGATCAGCACCGCGGGGCCGCCGACGAACTCGTCGTGCGCCAGTTCTTCGATGTGAACGATCTTCCCATCGGCGGGTGAAACCACCACCCCCGCCTCCTGTGGAATCGGACGGCGCGGATTGCGAAAGAACCAGACGATGCAGCCCCCCAGAAACGCCGGGACCGCCGCCGCGGCCCAAAGCCACGGCGACACGCGGGCCGCCAGCCAGGCCAGCCCGCCCGCCACGCCGAAGAACAACCCGGAAATCAGCCACAATTCGGTCAGGCCGACCCGCGCAAAGGGGAGCCGATTGCGCCAGGCGAAGGAATCGTCGTGCGGCTCCCACCAGTAACCCTCTTGATTCCGAAAAAACTTGACGTCGCGTGGATCGAGCACCTCGAACGGACAGGCGTTTTTCGAGCCGCGGCGCAACGCCGCCATGCGGGCCACATAGCCAGGGCGGAATCGTTTCAGATAGGCGCGGCGAAGGGATCCCCACGCCAGTTCGAGGCGTACGACGACCCCGCCTCCCGGTTGAATCGAAGTGATCTGCGGATCCATCGCCTCCAGCGGCAGGCGCGTCGGAGCGAGTTGGCCGTTCTCATTGGGTCGCGTGGGCGCGGGCTGCGTGGGTTGCAGGCCAGCCGAAGATCCCTTGCGGGCGGAATCGGTGTTCATTCGTTCCATCGTAACTGGTCCCGCAGGCGTTGGCGATTGACGGCGTGAAGAACGAACCGACCGGCCTCTCCTGCGGGTCAGACTGTAGAAAATTCGGCCGGAAGTCGCGACAATGCCGCTCGTCATTCGAGTCGTCCATTCGCGACGCGAGCGCGCGCGATCGGGCCGACGGGTTGGCCCGTCATCGCGCCGACTCGTGGCTCCCCATACATTTCAAGTTTTGAACACGAGGAAAAAGCAGCATGAGCCTGACCATCGAATCCGTCCACGCCCGCGAGATTCTCGATAGCCGCGGCAATCCTACCGTCGAGGTTGACGTCGAACTGGAAGATGGGACGATCGGCCGCGCGGCGGTTCCCAGCGGCGCCAGCAAAGGCGAGCACGAAGCGCGCGAATTGCGAGATGGAGAACTGGACGACCTCGACGCGACCATCAAGCAGCGGTACGGCGGCAAAGGAGTGCTGGCCGCGGTCGAGAACGTCAATGAAGAGATCGCACCCGAGTTGATCGGCCTGGATGTGGCAGATCAACTGGCGATCGACCGGGCCATGCTCGAACTCGACGGCACCGACGACAAAAGCAAGCTGGGGGCCAACGCGATTCTCGCCTGCTCGCTGGCCTGCGCGCATGCCGCCGCGCGAGCCAGTTTTCTGCCGCTGTTCCGCTATCTGGGGGGCGTGGGGCCCAAGTATCTGCCGGTGCCGATGATGAATATCATCAACGGCGGTACACACGCCAATAACGGCATCAACGTCCAGGAATTCATGGTCGTGCCGCTGGGCTTCGACTCGTTTCACGAAGGGTTGCGGGCCGGCGTTGAGATTTTTCACGCGCTGAAAGAAGTTCTTTCCGATCGAGGATTCAGTACGGCCGTCGGCGACGAAGGGGGTTTCGCGCCGGCTTTGGGCAACAATCAGGCGGCGCTCGACTTGATTATGACGGCCATTGAAAAGGCCGGTTACAAGCCGTACGAGCAGGTGCGGATCGCACTCGACGTCGCCGCGACCGAGTTTTTCGACAAGAAGAAGACGAAAAAATACACCTTCGAAAAGAAGTTGATCGGCAGCGACGAAATGGTCAAGCTGCTGGAAAGCTGGGCCGCGAAGTATCCTGTCTGCTCGATCGAAGACGGTTGTGCCGAAGACGACTGGGACGGCTGGAAAACGCTGACCGCTGCACTCGGTGCGAAAGTTCAGCTCGTCGGCGACGACCTGTTCGTGACCAACGTCAAGCGCCTGCAGATGGGAATCGACAAGCAGGTCGCCAACAGCATTCTGGTGAAGGTCAACCAGATCGGCACGCTGACTGAGACAATCGACGCCGTCGAGCTCGCGCGCCGTAACAACTATACCGTAATCATCAGCCACCGCAGCGGAGAAACCGAAGACACGACGATTGCCGACCTGGCCGTCGCATTGGGGACCGGCCAGATCAAGACCGGATCGGCCAGCCGCACCGACCGGATCTGCAAGTACAACCAGCTCTTGCGAATTGAAGAACTGCTCGGCGACGAGGCGCTCTACGGCGGCCGGTTGTGGCGGAAGTAGCGGTTGCCGTCGATTCGGCTGAGTTTGCGGGGCATCGTTGTCGATGAAACCCCGAGCCGTCCTCCGAACGCCGCTGCGTGCGGGATTGAGACGCTCACGAACAGACGAACATGCTCTCTTCCGCCGATTCGCCCAACAGCCCTCGCCCTCTGGCAGGCCTCCGCTCGGTCGCCTTCTGGCTGTGCCTGTTCGTCGCCGCCGGACTGTACGCGGCCGTCGTCCTCTCGCCGAAATGGCTGGTTTTCAGTGCGCTAGCTCATCAATTCGAATCGAATCAGCGGCACCTGCTGGAGCTGAATCAGCGTGTCGAACGCTTGAGGAAGCTGGCGGCGGCGCTCGAGAGCGATCCGGCGTTCGCGCGCGAAGAGGCGCGGAGTGAATTCGACCTGCTGCGACCGCAAGAGCAACGGATCCGGTTCGAATCGCCCGTGACGCTCGATGTGGGCCCGGCCCGACTTGCTCGAAAATCGCCGCAAAACGCAGCAGCCGGCTATTCGGCATGGCTGCGGCAGATCGCCGGATCACGGCGCCTGGTCGACAGCCTGCTGGCGGTCGCGGCCGGGCTGGTCGTGTTCGCCTTCGGATGCCTGTACGAACGCAGCGACAGGATCTGACAGCGGTTGAACCAGACGACAGGCACCTCTGTCACACGTCGATTCACCAGTATTTATCTCTTCGCGCTGCACTTCAACTGCCGTGATTCAACTGGCGAAGCGGTGCGGCAGGCAGACCGGCAACGCGGCCGGTTCGAGCGCGGCCGCATCGGCGCGAACTTCGCGGGCCAATTGAGACAAGAGCGTTCCCGTGAACCCGAAGCACATCAAAGGGGCCAGCCAGATCGGTTCGAACGAGGGCGCCAGCCAAGAGCCGACCTCGAAGCTTCCCAGTGTGCCTCCGATGAACAACAGTTGAATCGTCCCCAACACGTAGCGGCGTTCCACCAGAAAGGCCTCAGCGCAAACGATGCCCATCGCAGGGGCCACGAGTGCATAGGTGTTGTTTTCGGTCCTGGGATTGAACAGCATCAGGTAACTGGCTGCGAGTGCATACAAATACATCGCACAGCGGTGCGCCGGCAAATTGCGATGCGCCTGCCAGGCTGCCAACAGCGTCAATCCGGCGGCGCCGACCCGCATTGCCGTCTGCACCGGTTCGGTCAGATGCATCCCGAAGGTCTCGAGCAGCCCGAACATTTGCGCCCACGGTTCGTCGATTCCCCGTTGAACGGCCAGTCCCAGCATTTCCCAGCAGGCGGCGTATTGTGCCGTCACATACCCCGAATCCCGCGTCAGATACGGCAGGGCCAGCACGATGAGGGTTCCCACGATGAGTCGCCCGATCAGCGGACGGTACATGGCCGCAGCCAGCAACATCAACACCAGCGTCAGCGGTTTGAAGGCCAGGCCCAGGCAAAGCAGCACGGTCGCGCGGCTCCAGCGCTCGCGGGCAATTTCGCCGACGGCCAGCATCATCAAACCGGCGATGATCAAGGTCGACTGCCCGTTGCGAGCAGCCGAGAACGCCAGCGGAATCGAAATGCAGGTCACCAGCGGAAATAGTCGCACGCGGCCGGTTTGTTCGGCGAGTCGGCACAGTCGCAAAACTCCGACGCCGAACACGCCGATCTGCAGCAACCGCCATAGCACTTCGGCCGCCCGATCGGGCAGCAGGCTGAGGGGGATGTACAGGATCGCGGCCTGGGGCAGGTACAGAAAGCCACGGCCGTCGTGGCTGTACAAGTCGGCGCATGCCAGCCAGTGCCGGGCGGCGCGATCGTAGTGCGGCGTGACTGACCGGCGATTTCCCAGCAACAGACAAGCGGCCAACGCCACGAAAAACACGCACCAGACCAGTCGGGCGTTGCGTTCATCTCGCGGCTGTGTCAATGTCAGGCGAAGCATCAGGGCGAGGGATAATCGGGGATCGATTTGGCGTCAAGACGAATCGCGCGCCGCCCAGGTCAGGCTCGGAGCCGCCGCTTGACAATCGTAGGCGCCAGCGATGACAATCACGCCGTCGGTGGCCGTGTCCTGAGACCTTCGATGTCTCGACGGTCGGCACCGGGCGCAATCACGATCAACGCGGCGTTTTCAACGAGGAGCAGACGCGATGGGTGGACCAATCGTTCGAACCGGTACGACGCCGGCCTTCTGGAAAAACTGGGAAAAGGCCTTCGCCGGTAGAAAAGCCGTTGGCGGCGCCAAGAAGGCGACCGGCGGCAAGACGGTGACCGGCGGCAAGCCGTCCAAAGCCGTTAAGCCGAAAGCAGCCAAGAAATCGACCGCCCCGAAATCCGCTGCCGGGAAATCCAAGAAGAAGTGACGAAACGTCACGCCCATGTCTGATCGTCTGCTCCAGCCCCGAGTGTCGACACCCGGGGCTGGCGTCGTTTCCGACGTTCGTCAGCAGCCGCGAGGGCCATGGCTGCTGACGGCGCTCGTGGTCGGCGTGTTTGCGCTGTGCAGCACCTGGCGAACTCCTGTGCCCGGCGTCAATGAGCCGCATTATCTCACCAAGTCCCGGCATTTTTGGGACCGTGGCTGGTGCGATCGCGATCTCTTTTTGCGGTCGGCCGACGTTCACGTCGTGTTTTACGCCACGATCGGCGCAGTGACGCAGGTCTTGTCGTTCGAAAAAACGGCATGGGTCGGCCGAGTGCTCGTGTGGCTGTCGCTTGCCGCGGGTTGGGTGGCTCTCGGTCGGCAGATCGCCCCCGGCCGCTGGGGCCCGGCCTGGGCCGCCGCTTTCTTTGTGGGTCTGGCGGCAACCGGCAGCCTTTCGGGCGAATGGTTGGTCGGTGGCGTCGAAGCCAAGGGGTTTGCGTATGCGGGGCTGCTGTTGGGCCTGGCCTGCGCCTCGCGGAATCGGTGGGTGGCGACCGCGATGGCATTCGGCGGGGCCGTGAGTTTTCATCCGGTGGTCGGCGGGTGGGGCGCGATCGCGCTGGGATTTGCGCTGTTGTGTCTGTGGCTCGGCGAGCGGCCGATACACCGCCAGAATGAACGCGGTGATTCGTCGGCGCGAACGCTGCTGAAGCCGCTTTTGGTATTTGGCCTGTGCAGCCTGCCCGGCATGATTCCGGCACTGGCATTGGTCTTGAACCAGACGCCTGCCTCAGTGTTGCACGCGGCCGACGAAATTCAGGTGTTTTACCGGCTCAATCACCATTTGGATCCTGCCCGGTTCACGGCAATGGCATGGTGGGGTTACGCGGCACTGTTGATTGTGTGGCTGGGGCTGCGACCCTGGCGACGTTCTGATGCCGGCGGACGACTGTTCTTCTGGTTCGTCATTGGGACGCTCTTGATCGCATCCGGGGGAATCGTCGTGGGGTTTGGCCCGCGCTGGGCGGGTGCGCTCAAATTCTATCCGTTCCGGCTGGCCGATCTGTTTTTGCCCATCGCCGTGGCCTTTGAGTTGAGCCGATTCGTCGAATCGCGAATCGGGCATCGAAATGCAGGCCAGAATTCGGGCCGCGTAAGCCCGATGACGGTTGCCGGTCACACCGCCGCGGTCCTGACCCTGGTCTGGATGCTGTGCGCTCCCGGAGAGGCCCGCAACCCGACCGGGTGGACCGACCGTCAGAATGTCGATTGGATCGACGTCTGTCGCTGGATGGCCGCCAACACGTCCGGCGATGCGCTGTGCCTCACGCCGCGACAGAGAAACTATACGTTCAAGTGGCACGCCGGCCGGGCCGAGTATGCCACCTGGAAAGACTGCCCCCAGGATGCGCCGCATCTGGTGGAATGGCGACGGCGTCTGGATGAAATTCGCCGGTGGCGGACAAAGCACGGCAAAACGGGGTTCGATGCCGCCGCGCTCGCCGAACTTCGGCGGGCGACCGAAATCGATTATTTCGTCGCCTGGTACGTCGAACGAGTCGGCGTCCCGCCGGTGTACCGCAATGGGTCATTTCGGGTCTATCGGCTCGAATCGGAGCCACGCGGGCCATGACCGATCTTTCGGGTCGAGTTTTAGCTTCTGAGGAGACCGTCTCGGATCCCCGGCTCCGCAGCAGTTGCAACACTCCGTCTTGAGCCTGACTGCGGCGACGCCTGGTCGAATCGTCTTCGAGTAATCGTGCGGCCCGATCTCGCTCGCCTATTCAGGATAACCCCATTCGGCGAAGCAGGGCCGCCAGGCGCCGGCGATCGATTGCCGCAATTCGGCCGGCAGGCCGGGAAACTCGTTCTTACTGTAGCCGGCAATCGAATCGAGGTAGCGCCGGAGCGACGGCTCGGCAGGACTGAAGTCCGGCAAATCGAGGGATTCATACAGCCGCTGCATCTCACCCATCGGATTTAGTTCCAACGGCTCGAAACCAATCTCGTGGTACTGGCCTGCTGGAATCAAGTGCCGCTCCTCGAAGAATGCGTCGTACATGATACGGTACTGACGCAGCAGATACTCATCGAGGTCGTCTATCCGCAGTCGCTGCAGGCCGCTGAGTTCGAAATTCACGCGGAACGTCTTGCGGCTGGACTGGAACACTGCGTACGGATTGCGATGGATGTGCACGAATCGGGCGCGGGGAAACATTTCAAGAAGCAGCCGGATTCGACACGTGTGAGGCGGTGATTTCAGAACGAGCGGGCGCTGGTACTTCCAGGTGAGTTTTTTGAGAAACAGCAAAAGCGCCTCGCGCCACGGCGCAACATCGCTTTCAGGCAAACCTCTCAGCGTCAGATGCCGGTCGTAATGCTCGCGGCGATTCGGGAAGACCCAGCCCAGGTACGGCGATCGCAGGCTGGTGACGGCCAGCGCAAACTCGTCCTCCTGCGGCGAGAGCATGCTCCATTCGACGTTGTCCATGGGGCGTCGCCGCGGCAGGAAAAACGCCATCATCCGCGAGCCAAATGCCTCAGTCGAAAGAAACGTGTGGGGCGCGACGACCTGATACATGTTCGGAAACGCGAACCGCCGATCGGTGGTCAGCAAATTGTGCAGATGGGTCGTGCCGCTGCGCCAATGCCCGAGAATGAAAACGGGCGGCAGGATTTCTACGTCGTTCACCCGGCGGCCGTACCGCCAATTCTCGCATCGGCGCAGGACGCTGTTCTGGATGCCGTAATGCGTAATCGACATTGCACGGAGAAAACATCGGGGCGTGATCCCGAAGTCGTTCTCCCGCAGGAGTCGCACCCAGTCTCCGAGCGTGACGCCGGCCAGCAATCCGGGACCGAAGCGGGAAAGCAACGCCTCGCGCCATGCCATGTTCGAAACGCTAAGCCATCAGCCCGCTGACCATTTCGGCCTGGACCATTTCGCGGGGTTGGTTCAGGTGGTTGTAAACGATCGTCGACGGGTCGATGCCGACGGCGTGGTAAACCGTCGCCACGAGCTGAATGGGATGGACGGGATTCTCGATCGGGGCTGAGGCGGTTTTATCGGATTTTCCGTAGACGACGCCGCGTTTCGTTCCGGCACCGGCGACGACCGCGGTGTAGCAGTACGGCCAGTGGTCGCGACCATCGTCGTTGTTCGCGTTGCCCGAAGTGCTGACACCGCGGATCGGGCTGCGGCCGAATTCGCCCAGGGCCACCACCAGCGTGTCTTCGAGCATGCCGCGCTCGTCGAGATCGGCGATCAGGGCCGAGAGGCCTGAATCGAGCATCGGCGAGTTCTGCGTTTTCATGCGGGTCGACAGACCGACGTGGACGTCCCACGAGTGATTGTCGGAATTGGCGACCTTCGGCCAGATGACTTCGACGAAGCGCGTTCCCGCTTCGACCAGCCGCCGGGCGAGCAGGCAACTTTGTCCGAACGTGTTGCGGCCGTAGCGCTCGCGCGTTTCAGTCGACTCTTTGTTGAGGTCGAACGCGTCGCGGGCGCGGCCCGACAGCACCAGGCCCAGCGCCTTGCCGTAATACTCGTTGATCGCCGACTTGCTGACCGCCTTGTCGAGAGCCGGCATCCCGGCATTGATCGTGTCCCGCAGCCGCGACCGGCGTTCCAGCCGCGCCGTCGAGATTTCCGACCGCAACTTGAGATCGTCGATATTGATCCGGTCCAGTTTGGCCAGATCCATGTCGTCTCCGGTCGGGTACAGCGTGTACGGGTCGAACGCCCGGCCGAGGAACCCGGCGCTGCCCCCCTTGCCGATCACGTTGCTTTCCTGCAGCGGGCGGGGCATCATCACGAAGGGCAACATCGGCACTTCCGGCGGCTTCAGCCGAATGATGTTCGAGCCCATGGTCGGGTAGTCGGCGGGGCTGGGAGGCTCCAACTGACCTGAGGGACTGACCTTGTCGGCAGTGTAGCCGGTGTGCAACTGGTAGATCGCGGCGGTGTGATTGAACAGCCCGATGGGCGTGTAGCTCATCGAACGGATCATCGTGAACTTGTCGTTGACCTGCGCCAACTTGGGCAGCACTTCTGTGAACTGCACGCCCGGCAGCTTGGTGTCGATCGGTTTGAAAACACTCCGCACGTTGTCGGGGACGTTGTCTTTGGGATCCCACAAGTCGAGGTGGCTGGGCCCCCCCTGCAAGTAGACTAGAATCACGCTTTTGGCCTTGCCGAAACCGGGAGAGCCGACGGGTGCGTCTTTCGCCTGCGCTTGATGCTTCAGGACATCGGCGAGGCTCAGTCCCAAAACGGCCGATCCACCGACTCGCAGCAGTTCGCGTCGCGAAACATTGCCGTCGCAGGTGTCTTTACCTCGTTGGCCGGGAATCACCAGCATGGGCTGAATCTCCATCGATCGTAAAATGGACAACGCATCAAGATTCATGAGTATAACGTCGGCCGGCTGATGGTGTCAACAACTGGCCATTTTGGAAAAGCGAGCATGCAATCAAATCAACGGGGGGCTGACGTGCCTGCGGCGACAGGAACCCCGGTCTCTGAGGGTGAGTTCGGGTGTCGGGGCTTGGAGTCTGACGCGACAGGCGATATCCTCGGGGGTATGCGACAGATTGGCACCCTTACTACAGAGCCGCATGCACGGCGGCTGGTCGACTTTTTGCTGACATCCCACATCAAGTCTCAGGCCGACCCGGCCGACAACGGCTGGGCCATCTGGGTCTATGACGAAGATCGCATTGCCGACGCCCAGGCGATTCTGGCGCGGTTTTCGGCAGCGCCCGACGCCCCTGAGTTTGCCGAGGCCCAGCGCGCCGCGGCCAAGCTCCGGTCGAGTGAGGCGGCCCGTGAACGGGCTGTTCGCAAACAGGTCGTCGATGTTCGGACCCGGTGGAGCGCATCCCGCGTCGCCGGAAGGCCGCTCACGATTTTGCTGATCGTGGCGTCGGTGGCGGTGAGCATGGTGACCCGGTTTGGCGAGGAAGACGAGGAAGGCTCGCTGATGCAGCATTTGACGTTTGTCAGCTATTCCTACGTCGACGCGATGCACATCTTGCCGGGTTCGGATTTGCGCAAAGGCGAGTTATGGCGGCTGGTCACGCCGATCTTTCTGCACTTCAATTTGATGCACATTGCCTTCAACTCGATTTCCATGTTGAGCGTGGGGAGCGTGATTGAAATGCGCTGGGGCACGCGCCGCCTGCTGGCCCTCACCGTGCTGATCGCCGTGTTCTCAAACTCTGCGCAGTACTTCATGAAAGGACCGCAATTCGGAGGCTTGTCGGGGGTTGTGTTCGGCTTGTTCGGCTATCTCTGGATGAAAAGCCGCTTTGACCCCTCTTCGGGAATCCAACTCAGTGCTCAAAGCGTGACATGGATGCTGTTTTTCCTCGCCCTGTGCATGACCGGCGCGCTCGGGTCAATTGCCAATGCGGCCCATTTGGTCGGGTTGTTGACGGGAGTCGTCCTTGGGTATGCGCCGGTCGGCTGGCGGCGGCTGACCCGCAGGTCGGCATGATGACTCCCGCGCGCGACACCAGTTCGCCGGTCGCCAGGGCACGCTCGATTGTCGCCTGCGGACTGGCGTATCTGGCGGCATGGATCGTGTTTCTGGCGGGTGAGCTGATTTGGGCCGCAAACAGGGACGGTCCGCCGCAGAATGCCTGGCAGCGGCTGCTGGCTGCCGATATCGACACGCTGGTCTATTTGCTGTTCCTCGTGGCGGCGCCGATCGCGTGGTTCCGGGGCGGCACAAATTCGGGCGGTTCCGGCGGTCGACTGTTGCGAGTCTGGCAATGCGGGCAGTCCTGGCTGAAACGCGTCGCCCAGTCGCCGCGCGGCTCGATTCATCGAGGAGCCGCCCTGTCAGCCGTCGTTGCCGCCGCGTCGCTGGCGACCAGTGCCTGTGTCGGTGAAAAATTCAATCACCTGCCGCCGGCCTACCACGATGAGTACAGCTATTTGTTTCAAGCCAAAACATTTCTCGCCGGCCGCGTCTCGTATCCCTGCCATCCGGCGGCGCCGCTGTTCGATCAAATGCACGTGCTCAATGACGGGCGGTTCGCGAGCCGCTATTTCCCTGGGACGGGCGCGTGGCTGGTCCCTTTCGTTGCTATGGGACACCCCTGGGGGGCGCAATGGCTGGCCGGGGCGCTGTGTGCCAGCCTGGTTTTCTGGTGCGGCCGCGAACTGGCTGGGGACCTGGCCGGGCTGCTGGCCGGGTTGCTGACGGCGCTCGCTCCCGGTATGGCCCTGTTTTCGAATCTGCTCCTGGCCCATCATCCGACGCTCGTCGGGCTGAGCTTGTTTCTTCTGGGCTATCTCAGGCTGCTGCGTCGCCCAAGCCTCGGCTGGGCGTTTGCGGCAGGTGCGGGTTTAGGGTTTGCGGCACTGTGCCGGCCGATGACGGCCGCCGGCGTGGCCTTGCCGTTCGGCCTGCATTGCCTGTGGTGGTGGCTTGGCAGTTCGAAAAAAAATGAGTCCGACTTGGCTGAAACAGATCAGGTTTCCAGGACTTTATCTCTTCGCGAAGGCAGTCCCGATTCTCATCAGACAGTTACCGGCCGACCGGAAATGCCGGCGAATCGCGATCGACGCGCGCCGACGCGAGTGGTGCTGGCGATGGCCGCGCCGCTGCTGGCCTGCGGCGGCTTGATGTTTGTCTACAACGCCTCGATCACCGGCAGCGGCTGGAAAACCCCCTACAGCCTGTACACTGATCTTTATACCCCGCGGCATGTGTACGGGTTCGAAAACGTGGTTCGGGGAGAGCGGCGCGTCGGGCCACGGGTGATCGAGAAATACGATGCCTGGGCCGAAAATCTGACACCGAAGCTTGCGGCCCACAATGTCGTGCGGCGGCTGATTGCCAGCGGGCAATGGACTTTGGGATTGATCCCGTTGTCGCTGGCGCTGGTCGCGGGCCTGGCGCGGTGGACCGACCTGAATACCGGCACCCGCCTGATTTTCGCAGGAATCGTGTCGCTGAATGCCGTCCATGTGCCGTACTGGTTTGTCGGCATGCACGACTATCACTATGTCTTCGAGTCGGGTCCGCTGTGGCTGCTGTGGACGGCTGCGGTCACCATTGAGTCGTTGCGTGTCTGGCACGTGCAACGCCGAGACGTGATGGCGATCTGGTGCCTTGCCCTGCTGGTGGCGGCGGTCACCATGAACTACGGCATCCGCGGAGGCCTTTGGTCGACTCCGCTCGACAAAGGGCTGGCCGAGGTCTTGTTCCCGCGAATTCGATACGGCCGATTCGCCGCACGGATCGCCGACGAAGTCGCACCTCGTCCGGCATTGGTCCTGGTCGACGATGACCCGTCCGACCGGCACATCGATTATGTGGTGAACGACCCCGACCTGGCGGCCGACGTTCTGATGGGTCGCTATCTGCCAAACACGATTCCGGTGGCAGAGATTCGCCGGCTGTATCCCGAGAGGACGCTTTTCCTCTATCGGGTGCGCGACGACGTATTGCAGAAAATTCCTTCAGAGCAGTAATCTCGGCAACCTGAGACTGGCGCAAAAACAAACCGGGTTCCGGCGGCGAGGCACGCCACAAGAACCCGGTTGAGGATCACAAACTGACGTGACGAATCACGTGGACTTCGGCGCCGGGGGTGCATCAGCCGGTGCCGGGGGGGCGATGACTTCGCCCGACGGGCTGCTGTAAATCGGGCTGCCCGATGACGAGCCGCACGACGGGGCACCGCAAGACGAACCGCAAGAATCGCAGCTCGAACCGCAGTTCGCTACGGGAGCGCTGCAGGTCGGGGCGCAAGTGCCACAACTCGAACCCCAAGAAGAGCCACAGCTCGAACCGCAACCGGTGCTGCAGGTCGAAACCGGAGCGCAGCAACTCGGAGCCGCACAGGTGTTGCAACTCGTGCCGCACGACGAACCACACCGATTGCTCCGGTGGCAGGTCTGACGACAACAATTTTGTTTGCCGCAGCGCGGGGCGCGGCAGCAATTACGGGCCTGAGCTTCACCGCTGGTGGCGGCAAAGCTGACGGCGACGACAACAACAGCGGCCAACATCGACAACTTCCTAGTCATTACGTGTCTCCTGAAGTAGTTTGAAACGTGTTACCTTACACCAAAAACGTGCCCTGAACCAACCGCTTTGACAAATGCGCCGACCTACTGGAGATTCCCAGCCCCAGACCGCCTTCAGGTCCATCGCATTTGCCGATTTGGTAATTCAGACCGTTTGCACAAACGATGCTGAATTTCACCGGTTTGTCAATGACGCAGCGTAGAATATCAAACGTGACCTCATTGTCAAACCTAAACGGGAAATTCTTTTCTCTCATCCGGGAAATAAGTTACGTCCGAATTCCCGCCTCGGGTATGTCCGAACCCTCCGATTCGGGTCAAGAGCTTGCGGCAAATTCGGTAGTCGCCCCCTGCGCCGTCGTTCGCGCTTCTTCATGACGACGAGTGTTTCGCACGCCGTAAGGCACCTCGCGGACCGTTACGATGGCCTTGTCGATGGTGGGCATCGGCGGTCGCTTGGGCGTGACGAAAAGCGTGATTTGAAATCGGACGCGATCCCGCCTGACATCCTGAGGGGGAGAGAAACGGCGATCGCTTGACTGTCGCCGCGCTCCCTGCCGCCGCCCTTCTGCGCCCACCGCCGAGCGCCCGCCCGCAAAGCGGCAGGCAGCCCCGCCGCGCGCGTACTCCCCCCATTAGCCGATCAACAAGGGAAAACGCCGCCGGGATTGGCTCCCGGTGAAATTGACCCTCTTCAACCAATCCCGGCGCCGAAACCCTCGTCGGCCTCCAGCGCGTGTCGATAGCCGATCGGGACCGTTTCGAGTTCGAGCCCGCTGGTGGTGCCGTTGACCGAGGCACCGTTCAAGCGCCGCGGGGGCAGGTGCGGCGCGGCAGGGGCATTGGAGTTGTGACCAGGCTCCAATCGATGCGACGGCTCGGGGGGCCGCCCGTAAGGACTTGCGAGCGGTTCCGGCTCCAGCAGATCGGCGTAGTTTTCTTCTCCGTAATCGTCGTACGCGGAAACATAGCCGGGCTGCTTCGCCCGAATCTGCTCGTCGCGAAAGGCTTCCATCACTCGCGTCTGAATCAGTTCGCGGCATCGAGAATTGATCGGGTGCGCGATGTCGGCATACAACTTGGCGCGACCGTCCGGATCGGTGCCGGCCCGTTCCTGCTGCAATTGGGCCCCGCACTGGTTGCAAAACAGCGCCCGCAAATGGTTCTTGGTGCTGCAGCGGGGGCAGCGGTCGGTCAGCTTGCGGCTGGGCATGGCCACGAACGAACCTTTACCCCCCCCGATGATCTTCAAATCTCGAATCACAAAGCAGTGATCGAAGGTGATCGAGCAGAAGGCCTGCAAGCGTTCCTGTGCGTCTTCCATCAGCTTGATGCGAACTTCTGTGATTTCCACGGCCTGACTCCTGGGGGTGCAACTCGTGCTCTAGGGCCGGCTTTGCGCCACAAACACGTCTCCGAGACGTGCAGCCTTCAGACGCGCCGCCAGTTGCTGGGCGTGACGGCGCGATCGGCACAGCCCGAAATAGCTGGTCCCGCTTCCCGACATCATATGACCGACAAATCCCTGCCGGGCGAACCAGCGTCGCAGCGTGCCGACTTCGGCACACAGCCGCTCGGCGGGTTCCTGCAGAGAGTTATGAAAACAGATCGCCATCGAATCGAGTCGTCCTTGAAAGCAGGCCTCAACCAGTTGGGCCGACGACCAGGTGCATGGCGACGGTCGGCACTGTTTGAAGACGGCCGCCGTCGACAGGCCGCCGGGCGGGCGGGCGATCACGAAATGCAGCCGCAGCGGCAAGGGCAGCGGCTCGACGATTTCACCGCGACCGCGACAAACGGCGGCAGCGGCTGAGCACAAAAAGAACGGAATATCGCTCCCGAGTTGCGCCGCGAAGTCGTGCAGTTCGTGGGGGGCGAGCTGCAAGTTCCACAGCCGATTGAGGCCGACCAGCGTGGCCGCCGCATCGCTCGACCCGCCGGCCAGACCGGCCGCCATGGGAATGCGTTTGATCAGTTCGAGGCGCGCCCCTTGTTTGGTGCCGGTGATTTGCCGAAGCAGGTTGGCCGCCCGCAGCACCAGATTGTCGGCATCGGCCGGGGGCAGTTCGCGTTTCGGGGCACCCGTTTGCACGCGGCCCGAGTCGTGGCACGACATCGAAAGTCGGCCTTCGGGGTCAGGTGAGATTCGCAACGTGTCGTACAACCCCACCGAAACCATGAGCGTTTCGAGCTCGTGGTAGCCATCGCTCCTGCGGCCGAGAACCTTGAGAAACAGGTTCAGCTTGGCCGGCGCTGCGAGGGTGACGGAATTGAACTGGTCTCGAGACTGCATCCGGTTTCACATCCTGTGAACCCGTGGAAACAGCAAGGACCGCGAAAAGGATTTGTTGAATCACCCCCCGTCTCTGGAGACCGAAACAACAACTTAGCCCGCCTTCGCACGGAACCTGCGATGGAAAACTGCGGACACTCTGACATAAGCTACTCTATAGTTCTACTGTCGATTGTACTTGACGAGTTGCAACCTGTTTTATAGAGACCCCTTGCGGGAAATGGATTTCCTTTAAGGAGATGCACGATGGAACGGCGATTCGAGCTCCGAAAGCAGCGGCTGTTGGCCGATGCGGAGGTTGGTTG